>JBBRZC010000114.1:0-11504 GCA_038237075.1 Actinomycetales bacterium | reverse complement strand
TCGGCGCCGTCAACGAGCTCAGCGACCCCCGCGACGTCGTGCTCTGCGCCGCGGGCTCGATGCCGGGCGACCTGCACAAGCTGTGGCGGGTGCGCGACCGCAAGGCCTACCACGTCGAGTACGGGTACTCGTGCATGGGCTACGAGGTGCCGGCGTCGCTGGGGATCCGCCTCGCCGACCCCGACCGCGACGTCTTCGCCATGGTCGGTGACGGGGGCTACCTCATGATGCCCACCGAGCTCGTCACCGCCGTCCAGGAGGGCCTCAAGGTCATCGTGGTCCTCGTCGAGAACCACGGCTTCCACTCGATCGGCTCGCTGTCGCAGTCCCTCGGGTCGCAGCGCTTCGGGACGAGCTACCGGCGCCGCGGCGAGAGCGGCCGGCTCGACGGCGGCGTGCTGCCCGTCGACCTCGCCGCGAACGCCCGCAGCCTCGGGGCGCACGTCATCGAGGTGCACTCCCGCGCCGAGCTCGAGCAGGCGATCAAGGACGCCAAGGCCGCCCCCGAGCACGGCGGACCGGTCGTCATCCACGTCGAGACCGACCCGCTGGTCAACACCCCGGACAGCAGCTCGTGGTGGGACGTGCCGGTGAGCGCGGTCTCCGAGCTGGACAGCACCCGCGACGCCTACCGCGACTACCTCGCCCACAAGGCCACGCAGCGACCCTTGATCACCCCCGCAGAGAGGACCACCCCATGAGCACCCCCACCCTCATCGGCACCGCCCCCGACAGCTGGGGGGTCTGGTACGGCGACGACCCGCAACAGACGCCGTGGCGACGGTTCCTCGACGAAGCGGCGGCGGCGGGCTACACCCGGATCGAGCTCGGACCCTACGGCTACCTGCCGTCCGACCCCGCGCTGCTGCGCGACGAGCTCGACCAGCGCGGGCTGAGCGCCACCGCCGGCACCATCTTCGAGCACCTCCACCGCCCGGACTCGTGGGACTCCACGTGGAAGGGCGTCTCGGCCGTCGCCGAGCTCACCGCTGCCATGGGCGCGCAGCACGTCGTCGTCATCCCCGACTTCTGGCGCGACCCCGACACAGGCGAGGTGCTCGAGGCGTCGGCGCTCACCGAGCAGGAGTGGCCCGTCTACGCGGAGCGGGTCAACCGGCTCGCCGCCGCGATCCGCGACGACTACGGACTGCGCATCCAGTTCCACCCGCACGCCGACAGCCACGTCGACACCCACGACAACGTCGAGCGCTTCCTCGCCGAGACCGACCCCGACCTCGTGAGCCTGTGTCTCGACACCGGACACATCTCCTACTGCGGAGGCGACAACCTGCGCCTCATCCACGACCACCCCGAGCGGATCGGCTACGTCCACCTCAAGCAGGTGGACGTAGGGATCCTCGAGAAGGTTCGCACCGAGGGGATCGGCTTCGGTGAGGCCGTCCGGCTCGGCGTGATGTGCGAGCCGCCGCGCGGCATACCCGACATGGCGCCGATCCTCGAGGCCGTCGCGACGCTCGACGCCGAGCTGTTCGCCATCGTCGAGCAGGACATGTACCCCTGCCCGCCCGACCAGCCGGCGCCCATCGCGACGCGGACGCTGCGCTACCTCCAGTCGTGCGGCCCGCTGCGCTGAGGCTGCCCGGCGACGTCCTTCCGACCTTCAAGGAGCACCAACCATGACCCCTGACCTGCGCGTCGGAGTGATCGGCGTCGGAATGATGGGCGCCGACCACGCACACCGGATCGTCGAACGCGTCTCCGGCGCAACGCTGGTGGCCGTCTCCGACCCGGACACGGCCCGGGCGGCCGAGCTGGCCGGACGCTTCGGCGGGGTCCGGGCCGTCGCGGACCCGCTCGACCTCGTCGCCGACGACGGGGTGGACGCCCTCGTCGTCGCGTCGCCCGGGTTCGCCCACGAGGAGCAGGTGCTGGCGTGCCTCGAGCGCGGCAAGCCGACGCTGTGCGAGAAGCCCCTCACCATGGACTCCGAGTCATCGCTGCGCCTCGTCGAGGCGGAGGCCCGCGGCGGCAGGCCGCTGGTCCAGGTCGGCTTCATGCGACGTTTCGACCCCGAGTATGCCGCGCTGAAGCAGCTGCTCGACTCGGGCTCCCTGGGCCGGACTCTCGTCGTGCACAACACGCACCGCAACAAGTCGGTCCCGGGTTCGTTCAGCTCGGAGATGATCGTGCGCGACTCGCTCGTGCATGAGGTGGACGTGTGCCGGTGGCTCTTCGGCGAGGAGATCGCGTCCATCCAGGTACTGGCGTCGACTCCGACCCGGCTGGTCGGCGAGGGCGTCCTCGACCCCCAGATCGCCATCTTCACCATGGCCGGGGGCGGCATCGCGACCACGGAGGTCTTCGTCAACTCGCAGGTCGGCTACGAGGTGCGCTGTGAGGCGGTGGCCGAGAGGGGCAACGCCACCATCGGCCTGGGCCAAGGCGTCCTCGTGCGCGCCGACAACCACGTCGGCGGCAGCATCCCCGACGACTTCCGCGACCGGTTCAGCCGAGCGTACGACCTCGAGGTGCAGGCCTGGGCTGATGCGAGCCGGCGCGGCGAGGTCGTGGGACCCACGACCTGGGACGGGTATGCCGCGAGCGCCGTCTGCACCGCAGGCCTGGAGTCGCTGGTCTCCGGCGAGGCCGTCGCCGTGCAGCTCGCCGAGCGCCTGGTCACCGTGGTGCGGCCTTGAGGCCCGCCGTCGACCCCTGGGCGACCGCTCTCGCGTCGACCCACTGGGCCGCGTGATCGGTATTGCCGCCGGCGTCAGAGAGGTAGGTCTCCGCATTGGTGGCTGGAAGCTGCCCGGTGACGATGATGTCGTCGAGCGCGGTCACCATGGCGCCGACGAATGACTGGTCGCTCGCGAACACGCGGTTGACGACATAGACCAGCCCCCCGTGACGACGGCCGCCACTACCCCAGGAAGCGTGGATCGCCGCGAAGTCACGGACGTTGGCCGTCGCGAGACAACACCCGGTGGACGTGGCGTGCGCGAGCAGCTCCTCATCCGGCGTGCTGACCAAGGCCGGGTCCTCGACCACCGCACTGACGTCGTGGCCGTGGGCTCGAAGCTGCGCAGCGATGGTGCCGCTGAGCATCTCGTCGAGCAGCAGCCTGCGTTCAGCAGTCACCGGGCGAGCAGGTCCTGGCGTCGTTCGCAGGCGCGCAACGCCTGATCCTCGAAGGTCTCGACCTCGTCGATCCACGTGTGGTCTTCCATGCGCAGCGCCTCGTCGACGAACAGGTTGGCCGCCGACGAGCCAGACCAACCGGGATGGCCGGCGACGTAGGCGGTGAGGCGCTCGCTCACGTGGTCGTCGAACCTGATCGACCGGGGTGTTCCGCTACTCATGACTACAACGCAGCGACATCCATCTCGCCGCACGTCCGCTCTATCCACGCCAGCACGCGGTCAGCGGCGCACGATGGTGAACCCGCCGGCAGGCACCGGCACCGAGCCACCGCCTGCGCGGTCGTCGCCTGACGGCCGCAGGCGCCGACCCTGCCCGTCGTACTGGGTGACCTCGAGCCGACCCTGGCCTGGCACGTCGACGCGCACCCGGGTGGCGATGTCGGAAGCGTTGCGCAGCAATGCAATCCCGCCACCAGTGCCGCCGCTGGCACGGCCGCCGCTGCCGCCGAGAACCTCCTGGGTCACCACGGGCTGCAGCATGACGGCGTCGAGCCGAGTGGCGTCACCGCGCGCGGAGGTCGTCGTTGCGGTCAGCGTGGTCGCTCCCTCGGGGAGCGGAACGGTCAGGGTGACCGGCAGCAACGCGCCCGGCGCGGGTGAGTCTCCCTGCGGTCCGACTCGCCCGGCCCGCACCACGCCGAGGACGCGGCCCTGCGCGCTGAAGGTCGTGACGGCAGTGCTGCCAGGCTGCAGGTCCACGACGGGCATGACCAGCCGCGCGGAACCGCCCGGGACGGCGAACGTGACCGTGCTTCCGCGGCCCAGCGCGACGTACCCCGTGCCGGAGTAGAGGGACTCCCCCGTCCACAGCGACGCCGGGTGCACGACGCTGGCGGGCCCCGTCGTTGGGGCCTCCTCGCCTTCGAGCACCGCCAGTCGATCGCGTGACTGGATCGCGGCCAACCGGGCCGTCCTGGCGATGTCGGGGTGCGTGTCGAGCACGAGCATGGCGAGCAGCCCGTGGATCGTCGACTCGGCGCCCGCGTTGTGGTTGACCCGCCCATCGGCCTCGATGCCGTCGACGGTGCGCCCGGTGGCCGGGTCGTAGGCCGGCGTGCCGGCGGCGTTGGCTCCGAAGAACCACGCCGCGTCCATCCCGGCGAGCTGCCGCAGGCCGCGCCGTCCGGTGGCGTCGGCGACGGCGACGAGGGTCTCGATGCGCGAGTCGGCTCCGTACGCGATCTGGGCGCGGTCTGTGGGGGTGGGCTGTCGGCCGTTGTCGGGGCCGCCGGTGGTGAGGAGCCACGGCTCGAAGGTCCCCGCTTCGGTCGCGGCCACCTCGACGAGCCGGCGGTCGCCGAGTGCCTGAGAGGCGCGGGCGAGGGAGGCGGACATCTGCGACGCCCACGCGTGCCACACCGAGCGGGAGAGGGCCCACGGCTGGACGGCGCCGAAGGGCCAGTCCCGCGGGCTGCCGCCGGCGAGCTCGCTGATGCCCTGGGCAAGCTCGGCGAGGGCGGTGCGGGCGCTGGGTGGGCCTCCGGCCGACACGTACGCGGCCAGCCCGAGGACCGCCTCGGCCGAGGCGTCCGCGCCGTTCACGACGAGCCAAGCCGGGGTCCGGCGTCCGTCGACCTGCAGATAGGTGCCGTAGCGGGTGAGCACCTGACGCTCCAGCGCTGAAACGGCGAGGTCCATCCGGTTCCGGAGGAACTGCGCAAACTCCGCGAACCCCGGCCCGGCGCCGGCGCCGGCGAACGCGGCATACCCCTCCCCGAGCGCCCAGGTGGTGCGGGCGAGCCAGTAGGACGCGCCGCTGTCCGAGGGGTTCGGAAGCTCGACCGGGGTGGGATTGGGGTTGAGCCGTCCGTCGGGTTGCATCCACAGCACGACGTTGCCCGCGTTGGGGCCGGTCGCGGTCTGCAGATAGGCCAGCCCGCGCAGGAGCTGGTATGCCGTGTCGCGGCTGTGCGACGACCCGGTGGCCTGCCAGTGGCGCACGTAGAGCACCGCGGCGCGGCTGATGTCATCGGCGTTGAAGGCCCCCTGCCCCCACGTGTTCGTGGCCGGGTCGTAGGTGCCGCCGCCGAGGCGCTTGTAGGGGCCGCCGTTGTTGGGCTCGCTGTAGGTCCACAGCACCCCGACGGCCGGCTCCTGCCCGGCACGGTAGGTGGTGTGTCCGTCCTGCGCGGGCGGGGCGACCCGGTCGCCGAGGTAGTCAAGGTGCGCGAGGTTGACCAGCGGCGCCTGCCGGGACTGGTCGGCCGCTGCGCCGGTGCCGACCGCCACCTGGGTCATCGAGTCCGGTGGCGAGAAGGCCACCGCGGTCGGCGACGACAGCGTGACGGCGAGGGCGGCCGCCGCGAATGAGACGAGCGAGCGGTGTCTGGTCATGGTGGTCAACCCTTCACTCCGGAACCGATGTCGGACGACGTGAAATAGCGCTGGAACGCGACGAACAGCGCGACCGCAGGGCCGGCGAGCACGACCGCCCCGGCGAGGCCCGCGCCGTAGGGGTTCGCGGCGCGGCCGGCGACGTTGGTGATGTAGTTGGCCAGCGAGACGGCCAACGGCTGCAGGCTGGCGTTCTTCGTCACGAGGAACGGCCAGAGGAACTCGTTCCAGGGCCCGATGAACGTCAGGAGCATGACTGTGAGCAGCGCCGGACGCACCAGCGGCAGGGCGATCGACCAGAGGATCCGCAGCTCGCCCGCCCCGTCGATGCGGGCTGCGGAGAACAGGTCCTCAGGCAGCTGCAGGAAGAACTGACGGAAGACGAAGACCGCGGTGGAGTTGATGGCGAACGGCAGGACCATGCCGAGATAGGTGTCCGCCAAGCCGTAGGAGCGCACGATCATCACGTACAGCGGGATGATGAGCAGCTGGAACGGCACCACCTGCACGAGCAGGACGACAGCGAAGAGGGTGCCCTTGCCGCGCCAGTGCAGCCGGGCCAACGCATACCCGGCGAGGACCCCGAGGACGACGGTGGAGAGGATCACGGCGCCGGTGAAGATGCCGGAGTTGACGAGTGAGCGCACGAGGTTGACCCGCGAGTTGATCTGCGCGTAGTTGTCCAGGGTCAGCGAGCTGACGTTGAACGCGCCACCAACGGAGGTGTCCGACTGGGTCTGCAGCGAGCCGATCACCATGTAGTAGAAGGGAAACAGGAAGACGACAGCTCCGAGAGCTAGCGCGAGCGGGCGCCCCCACGAACGGCGGCGGCGCACTGCAGTCGTGGCCATGTCAGTCCCTCTCCAGCAGCCAGCGGTTGACGAGCGAGATGGCGAGCACCCCGATGACGAGCAGCACCCCGATCGCGGAGGCGATGTCGGGGTGGCCCTGCTCGATGCCCTTCTGGTACATCACGAGGACCGGCGACGCGGACGCGCCGTCGGGCCCGCCGCCGTTGGTCAGCAGGTAGGGCTCGGTGAACAGGTTGGCGCCGGTGATGGTGGCGAGAATGACAACCAGCGTCGTCGCCGACCGCACACCCGGCACGGTGACCGACCAGAACGAGCGGACCCGGCCCGCACCGTCCACCTCCGCGGCCTCGTAAAGCTCCTTGGGGACCGCCTGGAGGGCGGCGAGGTAGAGCAGGATGAAGAACCCCAGCTGCTTCCACGTGACGAAGATGGCGATGACTGGCATCGCCAGCGTGTCGTTGATGAGCCACGACGGGCTGGGCGCCAGGGGTCCGAGCGCCGAGTTGACCAGACCGTTGCCGCTGAACAGGAAGAGCCACACCGCGACGACCGCGACGCTGGCCGACACGTAGGGCACGTAGTACGCGACGCGCAGGAAGGAGCGCCCGCGGACCGCCCCGTTGAGGGCGTTGGCCAGCAGCAGCGCCAGGATGACGGTGAGCGGCACATTGATGACGAGGAGCTTCAGGACGTTGACGAACGACTGGCGCACCGCCGGGTCCCCGAGGGCGTCGGCGTACTTCTGCAGGCCCACGAACGGCCGGGAGACCTTGGCGTTGGGGGCGGCGAAGAAGTAGTCGTGGAAGCTGATGTAGACGGCCAGCCCGAGCGGGTAGGCGAACACGACGGCGAGGAACACGGCATACGGAGCGGCGAACAGGATCCCGAGCGGCTGCCGGCCGAGGACGCGCGTCCACCACGACGTCCGCTGCTGCTGACCACCGGGTGTACGGGACTTGGGCTCGCTGGCCCTGCCGGCCTTGCTGGTGACGGAGCTGCTCACGACGACCCCGCGGCTCACTGCTGCTTGGCGAGCTGGTTGATCTTGTCGTTGGCCGCCGCGAGGGCGTCCTTGACGGGGGTCTTGCCGAAGATCACCGCGGCGGAGTACTGGTCGCGGAACTTCTGCCAGATCTCCACGGAACCCGGCACGTTGGGCACCTCGACGGTGCGGGATGCCTGGTCGGCGAACAGGGCGTACTGGGGGTTCTTGGCGAAGTAGTCGGGGTAGGTCTTGGGCAGGTCGGAGCGCAGGGGCATCTGACCGGTCACCGTCAGCAGCGCGCTGTCCTGCTCCTTGCTCGTCGAGAACTTCAGCAGGTCCCAGGCGGTGCCCTGGTTGTCGCACGCCGCGTAGATGGCGACGTTCTTGGCGTCCGAGAAGGTGTGGATCTGGTCGGCCGGCTTCGCCGTTGACGTCGGCACCGGCACCACACCCCAGGTGACCTTCTTGCCGTAGACGGCGATGGCCCAGGGGCCGACCACGGCCATCGCCGCCTTGCCATCGGCGAAGGAGTCGCCGTTGTACTTCTCCGCGGGGGCGAGCTTCTCGGCATACATCGTGCGCCAGAAGCCGGCGACGTCGAGGCCGGCGGCGTCGTTGAACGTGGCAGCCCCCTTCTCCACCAGCTGCTTCCCGCCGCTCTGGGCCGCGTAGAGCGGGTAGAAGTCGAACCAGGACTGGAAGAACTCGCTCGTCGGTGCCGGCCAGATCGCGGCCTGGGCGGCGCCGCTGGAGACGATCTTGCGGCTCGTGGCGAGGAACTCGTCGTAGGTCGCCAGGGGCGGCTGCTCGGAGTCGACGCCAGCTTTCTTCATCAGCTCCTTGTTGTAGAAGATCATCACCGGGTTGGACTTCCACGGCATCTGGTAGAACTTGCCGTCCGGCGAGGCGTACTGGCCGGCGGCGGCTCCCGAGCGCGCCGCGATGTAGGACTTCCCGTCGGCGAAGGTGTCCAGCGCGACGAGGCCCCCCTGCTTCTGGAACTGCGGCACCGCCGCGGGCGAGGTGTTGTAGACGAGGCACGGAGCGTTCCCGGCGGTGATCGCCGCACCGATCACCTCCTCCGAGGACTTGCCGGCGGGGATCTCCTGCGCGGTCACCGTCTCGGTCGGGTGGGCAGTGTTCCAGGCCGCCACCATCGCCTTGGCCCAGGCCGTCTCCTCGGGGTTGTTCGACATCCAGATCTTGATCGGCCCGTGCTTGGTCGTCGCGGCGCCGGCACTCCCACCGCCCGAGACGTCGCTGCTGCATGCTGCGGTCAGCCCCGCGCTCATGGCGGCCACCGCCAGAACACACGATGTCGTCTTCATGGCCATCGAAAAGACCCCGTCCCTTGTTGCGCGCGGTCAATGCGCTACCGGGGCTGGGGCAGCACCACAGGTGTGTGGCTAACTGCCAAACTTGCCACCCGGCCTGGGGATAGTCAACGGGTCGCAGCGGGGCTGGTGAAGTCTCAGCGCTCGTCGACGACCATGTCGAGGGCGTAGTCCTCCGCGCGGTAGCAGTGGTCGCCGAACTCCACTGCGTGACCCGTCACGTCGAAGGCGACCCGCGTCATCGTCAGGACCGGCTGACCGCCGCGCAGGCCCAGGTGCCGCCGCTCGTAAGGGGTCGGCATCCGCGCCCCGATACTCTGCCGTGCGACGACCGGCTTGGCACCCCGGGTCCGCAGCACGTCGTAGAGACCGGTCGCCTCGAGGGCCTCGCGGGTCAGGTCGACGTACGACGGAGGCAGCCAGTTGCGCAGCAGGGCTAGTGGTTTGTCATCGACGAGCCGCAGCCTGACGATCGACAGGGTTGCGGAGCCCTCGTCGAGGTCGAGCGACGCGGCGGCGCGCGGGTCGCCGACGACGCCCAGGTCGAGGACCACCGTCTGGGGTGAGCGGCCAGCGCGCTGCAGGTCGTCGTAGAGGCTGGACAGGGCGAAGGTGCGGTGCACCTTGCGGTTCGCGACCGTCGTCCCGATGCCGCGTCTGCGCACGAGCAGGCCCTGGTCGACCATCTCCTGGTAGGCACGCCGCACCGTGGGCCGTGACAGCTGGAGGCGCTCGCTCATCGCCAGCTCGTTCTCGAAGGCGTCGCCCGGTTCGAGCCGGCCGTCGGCGATCGCGGCGGTGAGCTGCTCGGCGAGCTGGTGGTAGAGCGGCACGGGCGAGCTGCGGTCGATCCGCAGGTCGACGATCTGCGCGGGCACAGGCTGAGAGTAGCGCCCGGACGCGCTGACATATGCATGTCACGACATGAGCGCCGGATGCTCCCCTGGTCAGCGGTATGACCGCCAGACCGACTCGTGCTGGCTCGGGCCGGGCGACCACTGCGAGATCCACGGACCCGTGCCCTCCGACGGGTCCAGCACCCCGTCCTCGAGCCACGTGTACTGGCCCGCGAGAACGCTCTTCGCCAGAGACGTGTCCGCGTCGTCGGTGTTGTCCCACAGCGCCGCGAAGAGCGCGTCGACCCGGACCCGGGCCTGCTGGCAGAAGGCGTCGGCGAGCTCGACGGCCGCCGGTCCGGGCACCGAGCCGGGCGCCGGGTCCTCCGTGCGAAGCGTCTGTGCACGACTGCAGGATGCCGCCATGGCGAAGAGCTCGGCACCGATGTCGACGACCCGGCCGAGGAACGACTGCCGGTACTCCAGCCCGGCCTGCCACCGCGACATGCCGTAGAACGTCTGGCGGGCCAGCTTGCGCGAGGCCCGTTCGACGAACCGCAGGTGCCGGGCCAACGGCCCGAACTCTGCGTATGCCGTCGGCAGGTTGCCCTTGCCGGTCACCAGCTGCGGCAACCAGGTCGCGTAGAACCCGCTGGCCTTGGCCGCAGCCGTGGCCTTGGTCCGGAGCGTGGCGTCCTTCACCGCCAGGGCGCCTGCGGCCGCGAGGTGCGCGTCCACCGCCTCGCGGGCGATGAGCAGGTGCATGATCTCGCTCGAGCCCTCGAAGATCCGGTTGATCCGCAGGTCGCGCAGCAGCTGCTCCGCGGGCACGGCCCGCTCGCCGCGCGCCGCGAGCGAGTCGCTCGTCTCGTAGCCCCGCCCGCCCCGGATCTGGACCAGCTCGTCGGCGATGCGGCACCCCATCTCGCTCGACCACAGCTTGGCGAGGGCCGCCTCGATCCGGATGTCCGTGGACCCCGCGTCGGCGAGCTCGCAGGTCAGGTCGAGCACGGCCTCGAGGGCGAAGGTCGTCGCGGCGATGAAGGCGATCTTCTGCGCGATGGCGCCGTGCTCCCCGACGGGCCGGCCCCACTGGACCCGGGCGACGGACCACTCGCGCGCGATCTTGAGGCACCACTTGCCCGCCGCCGTGCACAGGGCCGGCAGGGCGAGCCGGCCGGTGTTGAGGGTCGTCAGCGCGATCCGCAGGCCCTGCCCCTCGCGGCCCAGCCGGTTCTCCAGCGGCACCCTGACCCCGTGGAACCGGGTGACGCCGTTCTCGATGCCCCGCAGCCCCATGAAGGCGTTGCGGTGCTCCACGGTGATGCCGGGTGAGTCCATCTCCAGCACGAACGCGCTGATGCCGCCCTTGCGCCCGGGTCCCGGGGGCACCTGCGCCATGACGACGACGAGCTCGGCGACGACCCCGTTGGTCGTCCAGAGCTTCACGCCGTCGAGGAGGTATGCCGTGCCGTCCTCGGTGGGGACCGCGGTGCTCGACAGCCGGGCGGGGTCGGAGCCCACGTCGGGCTCGGTGAGGAGGAAGGCGGTGATGGCACCGGTGGCGCAGCGCGGCAGGAAGCGCTGTTTCTGCTCGTCGGTGCCGAACATCTTCACCGGCTCGGGCACACCGATCGACTGGTGCGCGGACAGCAGCGCTCCGAGGCTGGGGTGGACCGAGCCGACGAGCATCAGGGCGCGCCCGTAGTAGACGGTGGTGAGCCCGAGGCCTCCGTACTCGCGGGGCACCTTCATGCCCAGGGCACCGAGCGACGCCAGCTCGACGAGGTACTCGTCGGGTATCTGCGCGGTCCGCTCGATCCGTCCCCCGTCGAAGGCCTCGCACACCGACCGCAGGCGGGCCAGGAACTCCTCGCCCCGCACCCGGTCCTCCTCACTGCCCCGCGGGTGGGGGTGGATGAGGTCGAGATCCAGGTGACCGAGATAGAGCTCCTTGGCGAAGCTGGGGCGGCTCCAGTCGGACTGCCGCGCCGCCTCTGCCACCGCCCGCGCCTGCGTCTCGGTCACCTGGGCGCCGGCTC
>JBBRZC010000113.1:0-11625 GCA_038237075.1 Actinomycetales bacterium | reverse complement strand
GGGGACGTCGTCTGGCTGCCGCGCGAGGACCAGCTGCGCGAGCTCATCGGCGACGGCTTCCTCCAGCTCCAGAAGGTCAACGGCGGGTATGCCGTGACCGCCGGGACCCCCCGGCGCGGCGAGCAGCGGTTCATCGACATCGACGCCGAACGCGCCTACGCCAGAGCGTTGCTCGCCCAGCTCGGCGCCGGACCGGCCTGACGCGGCGTCCGGCGTGGTGGTGGTGTCGACTGCGTCGAGTGCCGTCGCAGCTGCGGACGTGCCCGGCGTTCCGTCGGGGTGGCCTGACCGATCACCTGATCGGCCTGAGGACGGTTCGTGTGAACCAGAGGAGCCCGGCACACCCTCATCCCGTGACCCTCACGTGTCTACTCAGGATCGCGGGTGGGTGAAGTTCAGGAAGGTAGCATCTGGAGTGCTACCGTACTTCCATGGAGCGCATCGGGGTCCGCGAGCTCCGTCAGCACGCGAGCAGATATCTGGACCGGGTCAAGTCCGGCGAGACCGTGGAGGTCACCGAGCGGGGTCGGCTGGTCGCGCTGCTGGTGCCGCCCACTGCGGCGCAAGGCGCCCGGGACAGGCTGGTTGCCCAAGGTCGCCTGATCCCGGCAACGGGTGCCTTGCGGTTCCCGCGGCGAGTGACTGCCCCCGAGCCGACCGGCGCTGTCCTCGATGACATCCGCGCGGAGCGCCAGTGATCTACCTCGACTCGTCGGCCCTGCTCAAGCTCCTCTTCGACGAGGACGAGAGCGCCGCCCTCGAGACGTGGCTATCCGATCGCACGGCCACGCCAACCTTCAGCAGCGAGGTGGCGAGGATCGAGGTCGTCCGCTCAGCGAGACGGCTAGATGTGGCGGTTGTGCCCGCGGCGCGCAGCCTCGTGGCCCAGCTCGACGTGATACCCATGACCACCGGGCTCGTCGAGGAGGCCGCGGACGTCGGGCACCCGTCCCTGCGGAGCCTGGACGCGATCCATCTGGCCAGTGCCCTCTCCGTCAGGGACGACCTGACCGCCTTCGTCGCCTACCACACGCAGTTGCTCTCCGCCGCCGAGGCCGCCGGCCTCCCGGTCGTCACACCTGCATCGCGGTGACGCGACCGCACGCGCTCAGGCGAAGGCGAACAGGGCGAGCGGCGCGGTGGTCGGCTGGGGCGAGCCCCCTTGCGGCTCGACGGTGATCCCGGCACCGGCCGCGCCAGAGGCGTCACCCTCGAGGACGACGGTCTGGTCGCCAGGTCCCGGCACGAACCCCGCCGGAGTGAAACCTCCGGCCGGGTCCTGCAGCCACAGCTCGTAGACCTTGCCTGCGGGAGCCGGCGGCAGGTTGCGCGCGATGATCACGGCCCGGCCCACCGACTTCGAGTGCACCACCGTTGCGGAGGCGCCCCCCGCGATGGTCTTCTCGGTGCGCCGGGCGTCCGGCGCCTGGAGGACCCGGTCGGCCACGGTGACCTGACCCTGCGACTGCCTGTCCCAGGGATGCACGACGACGGCCCCTCCGCCGATGAGGACCACCGCGGCCGCAGCAGCGAGCCAGCGTCCGGTGCGGTGCGGGCGTGGCGCGGCGGAGCCGGGGGCCACCGGCCCGTCCCGCCGGGCCTTCTCGTCGAGCGCATGTCCAGCGTCGGGGGCGACCGCAGGCGAGAGGGGACGCACCGCGGTGATGTCGCGCAGCACCTGGACGCGCAAGCGCGCGGGTGGCGTCGTCGAGGTGAGGTAGGACAGCTCGCTTGCGACGGCTCTGAGGCTGGCGACCTCAGCGCGGCACTCGGGGCAGGTCTCGAGGTGCTGCTCGAAGCGGGCGCGCTCGATGTCGTCGACGGCGTCGACGGCATAGGCGCCGACGAGGGCGTGCACGTCGTCGTTCATGACTGCAGCCCCAGAGTGTCGCGGAGCCGGGTCAACCCATCCCGGATCCGGGTCTTGGCCGTCCCGAGAGGCAGGCCGAGCATCGTCGCCACCTCCGTGTGGGTGTACCCCCCGAAGAACGCCAGTTCCACCGCACCGCGCTGGTTGGAGGTGAGGGTCTGCAGAGCGTTGCGGACGCGCTCGCCCTCGATGGAGGAGTGCGCTGCCTCTGCAGTGGTGTCGAAGTCCACGTCCTGGTTCGTCTCGTGATAGGTCTGGTCTCGGCGACTGGCTGCCTGCGCCGAACGGACCCGGTCGACGGCTTTGCGGTGGGCGATGGTCAACATCCACCCGATGGCGCTGCCGCGATCCGGGTCGAACCGGGTCGACGTGCGCCAGATCTCGAGAAATACCTCCTGGGTGACCTCCTCTGACTGCGCCGGGTCGCGGACCACCCTCACGACGAGGCCGTGGAGGCGAGCCGAGATGGCGTCGTAGAGCTGGGCGAAAGCCGCCTCGTCCCCCCGGGAGGACCGACGGAGCAGGTCGGTGAGGCGGTCGCTCTCCCGGTCGCCAGGATCGGGCTGCACGGCAGAGGCGCCCGGCGACGGATCGCCAGGTGGAACCGCCCGCAGATCTGCCATGAGGAGCATTGTGCTTGATGTCTGGTGCGCTTGCCGACATCTGGCGTTCAGGGCAGGTGGCCGCGGCGCGGGGTTCGTCGGCGGGGCATCCGTCGGCGCGAGGTCGGCAGGTGTGGGCAGTGGGACATGTGGGTGCCTCCTCCGTGGGGCTGGTTGCGTACGTTCAGGAAGGAGTTCGGCGCCGCGACGCGGACGGATTGCCCGTGCCCGCCCGCGCTACGTGGGCTCGTCAGGGTGGCCGGCGACGCTCATCTCGATGAACCGCTCCACCATCGCGGCCACCTGGTCGGGAACGTCGAGCTGGACGAAGTGACCCGAGCCCACAACCCGGCCGAGCACCACGGAAGGGAGCAGCTCCACGATCTCCGGCTCGACCGCCCCGGCCGTGACGATGAGCACGGGGACCTCGACCCCCGCCAGCGCGGCCCGGCCGTCGAGCACGGCCATGGCCGCGAGCTCCGCGGCGGCGAGCTCCATCGGAAACGCCATCATCGCGTCGACGACCTCGGCCCGACCGGCCGTTCCTGGCAGGAGCAGCCGCTCGGCGAACCGTCGACGCCACGCGCCGTCGACGTCGGCGGCGACCTCGACCACAGACCGGGCGAAGTAGTCCTTGCCCCGGAACGCGACCACGGGCGCCGGGTCGAGAAGGACGCTCGCAGCGACCCGGTCTGGGCGGGCGGCCGCCGCCAACGCGACCAGGCCCCCCAAGCTGTGGCCCACGACGACGGCACCGCCGAGCCCGGTCGCCTCGATGGCTCCGAGGACGGCGTCGGCCATCGCGGCGACGGTCACGTCGGAGCGACCGACCCGTGAAGGGCCGGGGCTGCCGCCGTGGCCGGGCAGGTCGACGAGCAGGACCGTATGCCGTGCGCCGAGCCGGTCCACGAGCGGCGCGACCGCGCGCCCGTCGCAGCACCAGCCGGGCACCACGACGAC
The DNA here is from genome assembly GCA_038237075.1 of Actinomycetales bacterium. Classification (GTDB taxonomy): domain Bacteria; phylum Actinomycetota; class Actinomycetes; order Actinomycetales; family Dermatophilaceae; genus Lapillicoccus. Next base: position 8,193 of record JBBRZC010000113.1, on the reverse strand, counting down.
CGGACAGCCGGCCGACCCGCCGGCCTCACGACCCGACCTCTCGACCGCGAGGACCACTCCGGCAGCCGTCGTCACGAGCTCGCTCACGGGCCGACCTTATCGGGGCCGGGTCCTACGCTGGGCCGATGTATGTGCCCCGGACGAACGCCGTGACGGACCGCGCCGAGCTTGAGACCTTCGTCAACACACACCACGTGGGCCAGGTCGTCACGGTGGGCCCGGACGGCGTGCCGGACGCGACGCTCCTGCCCGTGCTCTGGGAGGGCGACGAGATCATCGCCCACTTCGCACGCGCCAACCCGCACTGGGGCCGCATCACCTCGGGAAGCCCCGGCCTCGTCGTCGTCGTCGGGCCGGACGCCTACGTCTCCCCCGGCTGGTATGCGACGAAGCGGGAGCACGGGCGGGTCGTCCCGACGTGGAACTACAGCGCCGTGCACCTGTCCGGGCCCGTGCGCGTCCACGACGACGTCGAGTGGCTGCGCGTCGCGGTCACCCGGCTCACCGAGCACCACGAGGCCCGCCGCGCCGAGCCATGGCACGTCACCGACGCGCCAGAGCGCTACGTCGCCGGCCAGCTCCGGGCCATCGTCGGGATCTCGATGACGGTGACCCGGGTGGAGGGAAAGGCCAAGCTCAGCCAGAACCGTTCCGACGCCGACCGGGCCGGGGCGGTCGCCGGGCTGCGCGCGGAAGGTGACCACCCGGCATACCGGGTCGCCGACGCGATGGAGGCCGCGCTGCGCGAGCGCTGACCGCAACCCGAGGTCACTGGAAACCGCGCTGCGCCAACGGGTGCAGCAGCTCGCGCTCCTCGTAGGACAGGTGCGAGAGAAGGGCGTCGGTGAGCAGGTCGAGCACCTCCTGCAGGCCGCTGACGCCGCCGTCGGCAGTGACGAGCCGCACGAGCGCCCTGTCTACGTGCTCGAGGAGCTCGGCGATGATCTCGTGCTCCTCGACGAGCCGGTCGATGACCGGGGCCGCGCCGGGCACGCTGCGCAGGTGGGGGAAGACGCTGCGGTCCTCGAGCGTGTGGTGTCCGGTGACGACGCGGCAGTACTGCTCGCAGTAGGCGCCGAGCGTCCACGCGTTCTGCCGCAGCGTCATCCGGTTGATCGCCGAGCGGGCCGGGCCGACCTCCAGCTGCCCACGCGCCACCTGGTCGACGATGTCGCGCAGCCGGTCGAGCTCGGCCCGGAGCGCATCGTGGACGTCGATGAGGTGCTGGGGCGCGGCCTGCTGCTGCAGCGTGTAGCGCGCCTCCGCCGGCACCGGGAACGTCGGTCGGGTCGACTCGTCCCACGCCGCCTGGTCGCTGAGCCGAGTGCCGTCGTCGGGGGTCGGATGCACGGCGAGGCCGGTCGCCTCCTCCTGCCACGGGTATGCCGCGGGCTCGGCGCCAGCGGTCGACTCGTCGAGGCTCGTTGCGGGAGTGAGGAACCGGGCGTCGGTTGTCGCCGGAGCGGCCACCCGGGCGCGCTCGGCGTCGACGAGGTCGCGCACCATCGGCGCCACCTCCTCGCCGAACCGGCGGACGTCGTCGGCCCGGTCCGTGCCGAGGATGAACGTGCTCATGCCCTCCTCGACGGTCAGCGCGGCGAGCTGCTCGGCCCAGTCGCGAGGTGAACCGCTGAGCCCGCGGCCTCCGGACCCGAACCGGCCGTTGACGTTGTAGAGCCGGCGCACCGACGCCGGGTCCCGGCCAGCGGCGGCCGCCGCCCCGTCGATCGTCGCGTTCATCCCGGCCAGCGCCTCCGGGTCGGCGTAGCCCATGCTCGGCAGCCACCCGTCGGCGAGCGCACCCGTGACACGGAGCATCCGGGGTTTGTAGGCGCCCAGCCAGATCTCCACCGGATGCGCGGGAGCCGGCCCCGGGTGCAGGCCGACGACGCGGTGGTGCGCACCGGCGACGTGCACGGAGGGGCCACCCTCGCCCGCCCACACTCCCCTGACGACGTGGATCGCCTCCTCGAGCGCCTCGACACTCTGCCCGGGCGTCAGCCGACGGCCGCCGGCGGCGACGATGGCGTCCCAGAACGCCCCGGTCCCCAGCCCGAGCTCGACCCGGCCGCCCGTGAGCAGGTCGAGGCTGGAGATGCTCTTGGCGAGGACGACCGGAGGCCGCAAGGGCAGGTTGGCCACGTTGAGGGCCACCCGCAGAGTCGAGCTGCGGGCGGCGATGACGGACAGCAGCGTCCAGGCGTCGAGGTGACGCGACTGGTAGGGGTGGTCCTGCACGGTGACCAGGTCGAGGCCGCTCACCTCGGCGACCTCGGCGAGCATGAGGGTCTGCTCGACGGCAACTGCGTCCGGCGAGGGGAAGAGCCCGAACCGCAGCTCCTGGCCGTAGTCCATGGCGCAACTCTAGGAGCGGTCGGCCGTGCCCGGACGGGTGGCGAGGTCGCAGCACGGGGTGTAGGCAGGTCGGCATGTCCTATCCCCCACAGGTCTACGGCGGCGACTCCGGCGAGATCAGCGTCACCTCTCGCGCAGCAGACACGCCCCCCGAGCTCGCCTATGCAAACGGCGTCCGGGTCCACTACCTCTCGACCGGGGCCTCCACCGGCGGTCTCTTCGGTCTCTACCGCTGGGAGTTCTCGGCGGCACGGAGCGGACCCGACGCCCACTTCCACCGCACCATGACCGAGTCGTTCTACGTCCTCTCGGGCGAGGTGACGTTCTATGACGGCATCACCTGGCGGCCGGCCCACCCCGGCGACTACCTCCACGTGCCCGCGGGCGGGCTGCACGGGTTCAGGAACGAGTCCCGCGCGCCGGCGTCGATGCTGCTGCACTTCGCACTGGGCGGCCCGCGCGAGGCCTACTTCGAGGGGCTCGCTCGGCTCGGGTCGGGCGAGGCCATGACCGACGCCGAGCGCGACGTCTTCATGCTGGAGCACGACAACCACTGGGTCGACTGAAGGGCGTCAGGGCCCGCGCGTCGCCAGCCTGCCCCGTCGACCTCGGCCAGATGTGGCTCGGAGCGGTCCTGGCGTCGGCGGCGTTCGGGCTGCTCGGCGTGGCCCTCGGCGGGTTGACCCGCAACACCGTCGCCGCCGTCCTCGGCGGCATCGGCTGGGCCATGATCGTCGAGAACGGGATCCTCCAGAACGTCGCGCCCGAGATCGGCAGGTGGCTCCACACCGGGCCGGGGTGGCCGTCACCAGCGTGGGCAGCGTGGGCACCGCCCTCCTGTCCCCTGGAGTCGCCGCCGTCGTCCTTGTCGGCTGGGCCGCCCTGATCTCGGGGGGCGCCGCCCGGTTCACCGTGACCCGCGAAGCGCACTGACCGGCATACCCACCCCCAACGGACGACTCGTCTGCGGTCGCGTGGCTCTTGGGAGCCGCGCCGACCGCAGACGAGTCGAGGTGGGTTCAGGGCAGGGCGGCTTCGGGCACGGACTCCGGGGCTGGCGCTGCGACGACCGCGGGAGCGTCGGTTGCGTCGGGCTCAGCGACCTCGGCGCGGAAGAGCCGGCCCGGCCACCACATCCACCGACCGAGGTCGAGATTGAGGGCCGTGACGAGCACCGACCGGACGATCAGGGTGTCGAGGAGCACCCCGAGGGCCACCGCGACGCCCATCTCGGCGAACGCCACGACGGGCAGCGTCCCGAGCACGGCGAACGTCCCGGCGAGCACCAGCCCCGCCGAGGTGATGACCCCGCCGGTGGCGGATAGCCCGACGAGGGCACCCCGCCGGCTGCCCAGCCGCGCCGCCTCCTCGCGCACCCGGGTCATGAGGAAGATGTTGTAGTCGATCCCCAGGGCGACGAGGAAGACGAACACGAAGAGGGGCAGCGACGGGTCGGCCCCGGCGAACCCGAGGACATGCCTGTAGATCAGCGCGCTGAGCCCGAGGGCGGCCATGAACGAGAGCACCACCGTGCCGATGAGGATGACCGGCGCGACGAGCGAACGCAGCAGCAGCGCGAGGATGAGGAACACGACGCCGAGGATGAGCGGGATGATGACGCGGTTCTCGCGGTCCGACGCCGTGAGCGTGTCGTGGCGCACCGCCGTGTCGCCACCGACGATCGCGTCGGCGCCCGGGACGGCATGGACCGCGCCTCGCACCCGGTCGACCGTCGCGCTCGCCGCGTCGCTGTCCGCGGCGTCGGTGAGGGTGGCCTGCAGGTAGGCTCGCGGACCGGCGAGGACCGGCTCCGCGGTCGACGCGATGCCGGCGACCGGCGCGAGTGCGGCGCGCACGGCGGAGGCCGTCTCCGCATTGGCGACGACGATGACCGGTGACCCCGTGCCGCCGGGGAAGTGCCTCGCGAGGACCTCCTCGCCGACGACGGAGTCGGGGCGGCCGTAGAAGGTGTCCTTGTTGGCCAGGCCGGTGGCGTTGAGCTGCAGGGCGCCGAGGGCGGCGATCGCGAGGACGAGGCTCGTGACGACCCAGGTATGCCGTGGCGCCCGGGCGATGCGCGCCCCCACCTTGGCCCAGACGCCGTTCTGGGTGTGGTCCACCGACCCGAAGGCCGGCCGCAGCGGCCAGAACACCCAGCGACCGCAGATGACGAGCAGGGCCGGCAGCAGGGTGAGCATGACCCCGAGCCCGACCAGGATGCCGACGGCGGCGACCGGGCCGAGGCCCTTCGTCGAGCTCAGCGTCCCCGCGAGGAGGCAGAGCATGCCGAGGACCACCGTCGTGCCGCTGGCGAGGATGGCCGGGCCGCTGCGGCGCAGCGCGAAGGCCATGGCCTCGTGCCGGTCGTCGTGACGGCGCAGCTCCTCGCGGTAGCGGGCGACGAGCAGCAGGGCGTAGTCGGTGCCGGCACCGAAGACGAGGACGGTGAGGATGCCGGCGCTCTGGGCGTTCACGGTCAGCCCCGCGTGCACGGCGAGGAGGTAGACGACGGCCTGCGCGCTGACGAGCGCGACGACGGCGGAGATGACCGGGAGGATCCACAGGACCGGGCTGCGGTAGGTGAGCAGGAGGATGCCGATGACCACGGCGAGGGCCGAGTAGAGGAGCTTGCCGTCGATGCCGGAGAAGGCCGCCGAGGAGTCAGCGGCATACCCGCCGGGGCCGGTGACGTGCGCCGAGAGCCCCGGCGGGGCGTCCCCCGCGATGTGCCGCAGCTGGTCGGTCGTCGCCGAGATGGTGTCCCAGCTGCCGGACCCGACGGGCACGACGACCTGCAGGGCCTGCCCGTCCTTGGAGGGGACCGGTCCGACGACGCCGGCAGTGACGCCCGTGACGGCCTTGAAACGGCCCAGCTGGGCGGTGACCGCGGCCGTGTCGGCGCCCGTGAGGCCGGACGGCCGCTCGTAGACGAGGACGACGGGGACCTCCTCGCTGCTCTGGACCGCCTTGACGGCCTCGATGACCTGGGTCGACTCGGCGCCGTCGGGCAGCCACGCTGAGGCGCCGTTCTTCTGGGCGCCGGTGAGGCCCGAGCTCGGACCGAAGGCGAGGACCGCGACAACCAGCCAGAAGGCGAGGATGAGCCACTTGGTCCGACGACCCGCGGGGAGGGCGGCCAGCCGACCGAGTCCCCGACCTGTGCGCGGTGCGCTGTCTGTGTGTGTCATGTGACCGACGGTATGGACGAATACCGTTGGGCACAGGAGGCATTGGCGGATCTCAGGGGCACATCAGGGTGCTGCCGGATCCGGTCTCAGGGACCCGTCAGGGTCATCCCCCAGCCGACCCTGAGTCGATCCCTGAGCCAGAGTGCCGGCTCGGAACCGGGCCGGCCACCTATGTCTGCGCTGTGAGTCACCGTCCCCCCCTGCCCACCGGGTCACCACGGACGTAGAGTCCACAGAATGGCGAGGGCGTCGCTGTCCCCAGAGGTCGAGCCCACCCGGGCGGCGGCCGGCGGCCCCGAGCCGGACAGGCCGCGCAACCCGTTCTTGCCGCCGCGCCTACCAGCGCGTCGGCGGCTGCCCCTCGCAGTGGTCCTCGTCGCCCTCGTCGTCCTCGCCACGGTCGTGGTGACCATGCGGATCGCCGGCTCGGGGCCCACCCCCCTTACCCAGCGCGACGTCGACCAGAGCGTCCAGCGCGGCCTCGACCAGGCGCGAAAGGCCCAGCTCGCCGCGCCACCCGAAGCCGCCGTGGCCCACCGGGTCGTCGCGCCGTCGCTCGTCGTCGTCAGCACCACCCGCGCCGGCACGGAGTCCGGCACCGGCGCCGGGGTGGTCGTCAAGGCGGACGGGACGATCCTCACCGCGCTGCACGTCGTCGACGGCGCCACCCGCATCGCCGTCCGCTTCGCCGACGGGACCGAGGCCGGGGCCTCCGTCGCCGAGCGGGAGCCGGCCAGCGACATCGCCGTCCTTGCCGTCGACCGCCTGCCCCAGGTCGTCGTCCCGGCCGTCCTCGGCGGGGGCGCGCAGGTCGGCGACGCCGTCTTCGCGGTGGGCCACCCGCTCGGCCTCTCCGACTCCCTCTCGGCCGGTGTCGTCTCCGCGCTGGGCCGGTCGGTGCGGGTCGAGGGCGGCCGCAGCCTCGACCACCTCATCCAGTTCGACGCCGCGGTGAACCCCGGCAGCTCCGGCGGTCCCTTGCTCAACCGTGACGGCCAGGTCATCGGCATCGTCACCGGGCTGGCCAACCCGAGCCAGCAGGGGTTCTTCGTCGGCATCGGCTTCGCCGTCCCCATCGCCACCGCGGGCGGCGTGGCCGGGGCCCCGCCCCAGTAGCCAGCTCCCCCGCACCCTCCGACCCGCCCCGACCCGACCGCACCCATCCGACCGAACGAGCAGAGGACAAGGAGCGCCGTGGACCCGCAGCCCGTGACCCCCGCCCGGCAACAGCACCCCCTGGAGCAGACGCTCTACGAGGTCAAGAAGACGATCGTCGGTCAGGACGCGCTCCTCGAGCGGATGATGGTCGCCCTCCTGGCCCGGGGCCACCTCCTCGTCGAGGGCGTCCCCGGACTGGCCAAGACCATGGCCGTCAAGACCCTGGCCCAGGCCGTGGGCGGCGAGTTCCAGCGCATCCAGTTCACCCCCGACCTCGTGCCCGCCGACCTCGTCGGCACCCGGATCTACAACCAGCGCGAGGGAGAGTTCCAGGTCGCGCTCGGCCCCGTCTTCGCCAACCTCGTCCTCGCCGACGAGATCAACCGCGCGCCGGCCAAGGTCCAGAGCGCCCTCCTCGAGGTCATGCAGGAGCGTCAGGTCACCATCGGCCGCCAGACCTACCCCGCGCCTGACCCGTTCCTCGTCATGGCCCAGAACCCCATCGAGTCCGAGGGCACCTACCCGCTGCCGGAGGCCCAGGTCGACCGCTTCATGCTCAAGACCCTCGTCGGATACCCCACTGCCGCTGAGGAGTTCGTCGTCGTCGAACGCATGACGTCAGGCATGGCACGGACCCAGCGGGTCATCGACACCGAGACCCTGCTCCGGTTCCAGCGCCAGGTCGACACGGCATACGTCGACCCGTCGGTGATCGAGTATGCCGTGCGGCTCGCCACCGCGACCCGCGACCCGGCCACTGTGGGCCTGGCCCATCTCGCGCGCTACCTGTCCTACGGCGCCAGCCCGCGGGCCTCGGTCAACATGGTCCTGGCCGGGCGGGCCCTGGCCTTCCTGCGAGGCCGCGACTACGTGCTCGCCCAGGACGTGCGCGACCTGGCCCGCGACGTCCTGCGGCACCGGGTGGTCCTGTCCTACGAGGCCCTCGCCGAGGACCTCAGCGCCGAGGACCTGCTCGGGCCGATCCTCCACGCCGTCGCCGTCCCCGTCACGCCGATGCGGGAGCGACCCGCGACACCGATGCACGAGCAACCCACCACCACCGCCGGCGAGTCACCGTGGACCAGGCCGCCACGCTGACGCCGGAGCGTCTGCTGCGCCGGCTCGAGTGGCAGGTCGTGCGGCGGCTCGACGGGCGGCTCCAGGGCGACTACCGCAGCCTCTTCCGGGGGACGGGGCTCGACTTCACCGACCTGCGCGAGTATGCGCCCGGTGACGACCTGCGCCACATCGACTGGAACGTCACGGCCCGGATGGACACCCCGTACGTGCGCGAGTACGTCGAGGACCGCGAGCTGACCGCGTGGCTGCTCCTCGACCACTCCGCGTCGATGGGGTTCGGCCCGGTCGAGCGACAGAAGGACCTCGTCCTCGCGGAGATCGCCACGACGCTGGCCCACGTGCTCACCCGTGCCGGGAACCGGGTCGGCGTCATCCTCTTCGGGACCGGCGTCGAGCGGACGATCCCTCCGGC
>JBBRZC010000112.1:0-11650 GCA_038237075.1 Actinomycetales bacterium | reverse complement strand
CGAGCCGCTGGAGCCCGGTTCCGGCGCCGGTCCGGCGTTGCCACCCTGGCCATGGCGGGTGCTGCCCTCCGAGTGACCCGCGTCGAGCGTGGCGTGGTTGCCCCCAGAGTCCCGGTACGGCATACCGGAGGCGTCGCGCTTGCCGCGCCCGGGCCGTAGGGGACTCTCGGGCGACGCCGGTCCCGTCACGGTGGGGGGGATCGTCACGGCGCTCGGCGCCGCGGACAGGGCGAACCCGTCGAGGCCCTGCTGGGTCACCGCAGGCGTGGGCGTCGCGCTCGCCGGGTCGCCGACGACACCCCCCGGGTGCCCGGCGTCATGGGAGGGCCCGTCGGCACTGGCAGGCGGCAGCCCCTGGCGCGGCGTCGAGCCGCTGATCATGTCCCCGCGCGGTGTCGTCCCGGCGACGGCGACACCGGACGGGGGGGCGCTGTTCTCGCGCGCGGCAGCCACGCTCGCGCCGGAGACGGCGATGCCGAGAGCGGCCAGGGCGGCAAGGGCGCGGCGGCGGCCGTGGACACGGCGGTGCCGACCGGGGGCGCGCCGGTGTCGCTGCGGCTCGTCGACCTGGCGGGCGAGGCTGAGCAGGAGCCCGGCGAGCGCGTCGTCGACGTCCTGGGGCATCCGCAGCCCGAGCTCGTCGAGGAGGTTCTCGTCGTCCATGACGGCGCCGAGAGCCGCGATGGTGGCGAGCTCGGTCATGACGCGACCTCCGTCGCGGAGCCGGTCGAGCCCGCGGTGAAGGCCGACGACTGCGCGGCCATGAGCTCGCGAAGCCTGGCCAGGGCGCGGTGCTGGGCCACCCGGATCGCGCCGGCCGTCATCCCGAGCGCGGCGCCGGTCTCCTCGGTCGACATCCCCACGGCGACCCTCAGGGTGAGGATCTCCTGCTGCTGGTGCGGAAGGGTGCGGATGAGGCTCATGGCCCGCTCGGCTTCGTCACGCAGCACCGCGGTGTGCTCGGGGCCGGCTGCGGCGTCGGGCTCGTCGGGGACCTCGCCCACCGACTGGGGTGAGCGCATCAGGGCTCGCTGGGCGTCGGCGACCTTGCGCGCCGCGATGGAATAGACGAAGGCCTCGAAAGGCAGCCCCCGCTCGTCGTAGGTGGGCAGGGCCGTGTGGATCGCCATGCACACCTCCTGAGCGACGTCCTGGGCCACGTCGTCGGCGCCGAACCGGCCCAGGCGGGCCCGGGCGTAGCGCACCGCGAGCTGCCGGACGCGCGACATGAGCAGCTCAGCCGCGTCGTCGTGACCGTGCCGTGACCGTGATGCGAGGTCACCCAGCGTGGTCCGAACTCCCACCGGCTCCATCGACTCTCCCCGTCCGTCTGTTACAGCCCCGGGACGCCTTCACGCCGGCGGCATCGCTCGCCCGCATGACGAGGGGCCACCGCTGACCCGAGATGCTCCGACCCACGACGTTCCAGCTGCCATGCTCCAAACGCCGAAACCCCACACCCGGCGCGGCCTGTTCGACCGACCGACACCGAAACTCTAGCGATGGGCGGCCCCTAACGGGTGAAGTTGGCGGAATGCCGACGCGGCGCGTCGCCCGATCAGGAAACTTTAAGAACTGTTGACCAAGCCGGGAGCGCCATTCGGGTCAGGCGTCGCTACCGTCACGACTGCGGGGGTCGGCCGTGGCAGCGCGACCTCCGCGACGGCATGGCGTCGGAAGCGCCGTCGTCCCGGGTCACCCGGAGCACCAACAATCGCAGTGGGGAGGATGGCATGGCCGAGATTTCACGCTTGCCCGGTCCGGTGGCGGATCTGTGGGACTGGCAGCTGGACGGTTCTTGCAGGCGCGAGAACCCGGACGTGTTCTTCCACCCCGAGGGCGAGCGCGGCCCGGCGCGGCGCTCCCGGGACTCGGAGGCCAAGGCGGTCTGCGTCAGCTGCCCGGTCCTCGCCCAGTGCCGCGCGCACGCTCTCCTCGTCCGGGAACCCTACGGCGTCTGGGGCGGGATGACCGAAGATGAGCGCGAGTCCGTCTACGCCGGCCAGGCAGCCGTCCCGGCCGCCTCGTGACCCGTCTCTGACCCCCGTCCCGGCAGTGCCCTGACCCCGCCAGCACCCGGACCCCACCACCTGGACCGCACCGCGCACGACGAAGGGTCGCCCCCCCCAAGGGGCGACCCTTCGTCGTTGCCTGCCGTGGGCGGGCGGTCGGTCAGTGACCGTGCCCGTGACCGTGACCGGACGAGGAACCCTGCTCCTCCTCCTTCTTCTCCACGACGAGGGTGTCGGTCGTGAGGATCATCGAGGCGATGGACGCCGCGTTGCGCAGCGCCGACCGGGTGACCTTGACCGGGTCGATGACCCCGTCCTTGATGAGGTCCCCGTACTCGCCCGTCTGCGCGTTGAAGCCGTTGCCGACGGTGAGCTCGGCGACCTTGGAGGTGACGACGTAGCCCTGCACGCCGGCGTTCTCGGCGATCCAGCGCAGCGGCTCGGCGCAGGCCTTGCGCACGATCAGCGCGCCGGTGAGCTCGTCACCCTCGAGCTTCAGCTCGTCGATGGCCGCGGCGGCGTGGATGAGGGCCGAGCCGCCACCGGCGACGATGCCCTCCTCGATGGCCGCGCGGGTCGCCGAGATGGCGTCCTCGATGCGGTGCTTCTTCTCCTTGAGCTCGACCTCGGTGTGCGCGCCGACCTTGATGACGCAGACGCCGCCGGCGAGCTTGGCGAGACGCTCCTGGAGCTTCTCGCGGTCCCAGTCGGAGTCGGTGCGCTCGATCTCGGCCTTGATCTGGTGGACCCGGCCCTCGACCTCGGACTTCTCGCCGAGACCGTCGATGATCGTCGTCGTGTCCTTGGTGACGACGATGCGGCGGGCCTGTCCGAGCACGTCGAGGTCGACCTGGTCGAGCTTGAGCCCGACCTCCTCGGAGATGACCTGGCCACCGGTGAGGATGGCGAGGTCCTGCAGCATCGCCTTGCGACGGTCGCCGAAGCCGGGCGCCTTGACCCCAGCGACGTTGAACGTGCCGCGGATCTTGTTGACGACGAGCGTCGACAGCGCCTCGCCGTCGACGTCCTCGGCGACGATGAGGAGCGGCTTGCCCGACCCGACGACCTTCTCGAGGATCGGCAGCAGGTCGGAGATCGCCGAGATCTTGCTCTGGCTGATGAGGATGTAGGCGTCCTCGAGGACGGCCTCCATGCGCTCCGGGTCGGAGACGAAGTAGGCCGAGATGTAGCCCTTGTCGAACTGCATGCCCTCGGTGAACTCGAGCTCGGTGGCCGTCGTCGACGACTCCTCGACCGAGATGACGCCGTCCTTGCCGACCTTGTCGAAGGCCTGCGCGATGGTGGAGCCGATGATCTCGTCCTGGGCGGAGAGGGTCGCGACCGAGGCGACCTCGCTCGTGCCGTCGACATCGCGCGCGTTCTCGAGGAGCCGGTCGTTGACCGCCTGGACGGCCTGGTCGATGCCGCGCTTGAGCGCGGACGGGGCGGCGCCGGCGGCGACGTTGCGCAGGCCCTCCTTGACCATCGCCTGCGCGAGGACGGTCGCGGTGGTCGTGCCGTCACCCGCGACGTCGTTGGTCTTGGTGGCGACCTCTTTGGCTAGCTGGGCGCCGAGGTTCTCATAGGGGTCCTCGAGCTCGATCTCGCGCGCGATGGTCACGCCGTCGTTGGTGATCGTCGGCGCACCCCACTTCTTGTCGATGACGACGTTGCGCCCCTTGGGGCCCAGCGTCACCTTCACCGCGTTGGCGAGCGCGTTCACGCCGCGCTCCAGCGACTTGCGGGCGGAGTCATTGAACTCCAGCGTCTTGGCCATGGGATTCCTTCTTGTATGCCGTGCGGTCGCCCTGCGGGCGCCGCGTCGGCGGGTGGGTGGTGCGGGTGCTGCCGGAACCGGACGCACCCCGGGTCGGAACGCGCTCGGCGTTCACTCCCAGGGTGCGGTCACGGCATACCGGTGTGCGTGATGCGGTCGACCAGTCGCTCAGGCGACGACCGCGAGGACGTCACGGGCGCTGAGGATGAGGTACTCCTCGCCGCCGTGCTTGATCTCGGTGCCGCCGTACTTGCTGTAGATCACGCGGTCGCCAACGGTGATGTCGAGCGGGACGCGGTTGCCCTGGTCGTCGATGCGGCCGGGGCCAACGGCCAGGACCTCGCCCTCCTGGGGCTTCTCCTTGGCGGTGTCCGGGATGACCAGGCCGGATGCCGTGGTCTTTTCGGCCTCGAGCGACTTGACCACGATGCGGTCTTCGAGCGGCTTGATGGAAACCGACACGATGCTGACCTCCCCTTCGGGAATGTCGAAACGGATGGGTGTCTTGGTGCCCGGGCGCGGTCGCCGTCGCGGGGGTCGATCACACCGGAGCGGCTGGCACTTCCAGATGGAGAGTGCCAACGAGGCAAATCTAGGTTCGGCGTTAGCACTCGGTCAAGTCGAGTGCCAGAAACGGTCGCGCAGCCGGTGCCGGGACGCGCCACTGGGAGGATGGCGCCATGGACCTCGCCACGCTCGGCCTGCTCGTCGGCGGGGAGGGGTGGGGGCTGCTGCAGTCGCTGCCGCCCCACGACCCGGCGGGCGAGCTCGCGCTCCAGACGAGGCTGCGGACGGCCGGCTTCGCCCCCGGGCTCGTCTCCGCCGCGCTGGCGCAGTCGCGGCTGCGGGCCCGCGCCCGGGGCAAGTTCGGGGAGTTCGCCGACGGGATGCTCTTCACGCCCGACGGGCTCGAGCAGGCGACCCGGCTCGAGGTCGCGGCCCGGCACGCGTCGCGCTACCTGCGCGCCGAGATGCGCCTCGTGCACGACCTCGGCTGCGGCATCGGGTCCGACGCCATGGCGCTCGCCGGGCTCGACGTCGCGGTGCGGGCGGTCGACTCCGATGCCGTCACGGCGGTCGTCGCCGGGGTCAACCTGAGGCACTGGCCGGACGCCACGGCGAGCCACGCCCGGGCCGAGGACGTGGTGCTGCCCCGGGCGGAGGCGGCGCGGCATACCGGCCTCTGGCTCGACCCCGCCCGTCGGGTGCGAGGCACCGCCGACAGCACCGGCCGCACCCGCCGCGTCTTCTCGCTCGACGCCATCTCGCCGCCGTGGAGCCAGGTGCGGGCCTTCGCCTCGGCCGTCCAGGCGACCGGCGCCAAGCTGGGCCCCGGCTTCCCCCACCACGCGGTGCCGGCAGGCGCCGAGGCGCAGTGGACGTCGTGGCACGGCGACGTGCTCGAGTGCACGGTGTGGTGGGGACCGCTCGTGCAGACCGCGGGCCGGACTGCGGCAGTGTGCCGTGCCGGGCTCCCGGCCGTCGTCCTCACCGAGGCCGACGCCGCCGGAGCGCCGGCGCCGCTCGACGGGCTGGGCGCTCTCGGGCCCCACCTCTACGAGGCCGACCGGGCGGTGATCCGCGCCGGGCTGAGCGGCGCGCTGGCCCGGGAGGTCGGTGGCGCCGAGCTCGCGCCGGGGGTGGGCTACGTCTCGAGCTCCCGGGTCGCGGACGTGGGCTGGGCGCACCGGTATGCCGTGGTGGAGGCGATGCCCTGGAACGTCAAGGCGCTGCGGGCCTGGCTGCGCGACCACGACGTCGGCCGGCTGACCATCAAGAAGCGCGGCGTGGCCCTCGACCCCGAGGTGGTCCGCCGGCAGCTGCGACCCCGGGGATCCGCCGAGGCGACGCTGGTGCTCACCCGAATCGGCGGGCAGCCGCACGCTCTCGTGGTCCGCCCCGGCTGACCCGGCCGGTATTGGTCGGCACTGCTTTGCCGCTTACCCATTGCCATGGGGCGGATCCCGGGTAGCCTCGTGGCAGGCAGTCTGCATCACCATCCAATCGGTGCCCCGGTCCCCGGCAGCGCGTCAGCAACGATGTGCACGGGAAACCAGGAACATGACCAGTCTCGGCGCGATGCTCTCCCCTTCGGCGTCGTCCCGAAGGACGCTGTACGTCACCGGCGACGTGGACGTCGTGACGGCGCCCCAGCTGCGGTTCCATCTGCGTCGGGCGGTCGCCGCGGGCGACGGCGAGCTCGTCGTCGACCTCAGCGGGGTGCCCTTCATGGACTGCACGGGGCTCGGTGCCCTCATGGAGGCTCGCGAGGCCCTGGACGGCCGGGTCCTCCTGCGCCGGCCGCCGTGGTCATTGATGCGGATCCTGCACCTCTGCGACCTCGTCCACCTCTTCCGCCTCGCCGAGCCCGAGCCCCCGCCGCCCGTCCAGGACGACGGCCCAGTCCCGGCACCCCCACCCGAACGCCCGAGGCTGCTCCTCGTCCATTCCGATGACTGAGGCCACCGGCGACCTGCTCCAAGGCCTGTGCATCGCCGTGACCTCGAGCCTGCCCGCCGCAGACGCCGCCGTGAGCCTGATGACCGGCCGGGACGGCGGAGGGGGGCCGGCCGCCGCCTCCAGCCGGGGCGCCTGGCGCCTCGAGGAGCTCCAGTTCGGCCTCGGTGAGGGTCCGGGGCTCGAGGCCTTCTCCTCACGGCAGCCGGTCCTCGAGCCTGACCTCGGGAATGACGGTATGAGCCGGTGGCCCGGCTACGGACCCGCCGCGCACGAGCACGGGATCAGGGCCGTCTTCGCCTTCCCGCTGCAGGCCGGCGCCGCGCGGCTGGGGGCCCTGGACATCTTCCGCACGGAGCCGGGGCCCCTGTCTCCGTCCGCCCTGAGCCGGGCCGTCACGTTCGCGGAGCAGGCGATGGACCTCCTTGTCGACGACCCGGACCGCGACGCGCGGGACCGCGACGAGTCTCACAGCGGACGACCGGCGCCCCGGGGCCATCAGCATCGCGATCCGGCACGTCGCGACCTGGCACACCGCGGTCGGCCACACCGCGGTCGGGCCGGCGGAAGAGAGGCCACGGACCCGGACATCGTCCACGACGTGCTCTCGCACCGGTTCGAGGTCTACCAGGCGCAGGGCATGGTCATGGTCGACCTCGGCGTGGGACTGACCGAGGCGATGGCCCGGCTCCGCGGTCACGCCTTCGCCGAGGGACGTCAGCTCTTAGACGTGGCGCGAGACGTCGTCGCGGGTAGACTCGTCCTCGACCGTGACTCGATTTGAGGCGCCCGGCCGGTGACCCCCGTGCCCACGTGGGCCGCCCCTCCATCAACCCGCACAGGAAGGGGCTGACATGATCGCGGTCGAGCATCTGGCGGAGGTCTTCGTCGAGTTCGCCGACACGCTCGTGGACGACTTCGACATCATCGAGTTCCTCGAGATGGTCACGAGCCACAGCGCCAAGATGACGCACGCCGCCTCCGCCGGTCTGCTGCTCGCCGACGCCCACGGCCAGCTCAAGTTCATGGCCGCGTCGCAGGAGTCGGTCCGCCTCCTCGAGCTCTTCCAGCTGCAGAACGACGAGGGGCCCTGCCTGGACTGCTTCAGCACTGGAGCGCCGGTGGTCAACTCCGACCTCGAGCGCGCCACCGAGCGTTGGCCCCTCTTCGCGCCGCAGGCGGTCCGCGCGGGGTTCGCCTCGGTGCACGCCTTCCCCCTGCGCCACCGCAAGGACGTCATCGGGGCGCTGAACCTCTTCAGCATCGACACCGGCCAGCTCGAACCCGCCGACGTCCGGATCATCCAGGCCCTGGCCGACGTCGCCACCATCGGCCTGCTCCAGGAGCGCAGCATCCGCGACCGGCGCATCATGACCGAGCAGCTCCAGGGCGCCCTCAACAGCCGGATCACCATCGAGCAGGCCAAGGGCGTGCTGGCGCGGACACACCGCATCGGCGTCGACGCCGCGTTCGACCTCATGCGCTCCTACGCCCGGCGCAGCCACCTGCGCCTCAGCGAGGTCGCCGAAGCGGTGGTCACCGACCCCTCACTCCACCCCGAGATCACGACGCCGCGGTAGGAACGCGGGCCTCGCGGGCGCCGCTCAGAGCAGGGGCTCGAGCTGCGCCCCGACCCGTTGCACCGCCTCCGCACCCGCCCGGGTTGCCTGCCGCAGCGCCGTGACGCGGTCTGCGCCGGCGGCGAGCGCCGCGGCCAGGGCGCCGCAGAACGCGTCCCCGGCGCCGGTCGTGTCGACGACGAGATGGGCCGGGACCTCCTCTCCCGCAACGCGATCCGCGTCCCACGCCGCCCCTGCGGCGCCGAAGGTCACGAGCAGCGAAGACGGCACCAGGTCGCCGTCGGCGAGCAGCGCGGCCTCCGACTCGTTGACGACCACCGGGTCGGCGAGCGCGACCACGTCCTCCGGGAGGGCGGCATACGGGGCGGCGTTGATGACGACCCGGGCCCCCCGCTCGTGCGCCCGGCGGGCGGCCGCGGCGACCGTCTCGAGCGGGATCTCGAGCTGGCAGAGGACGACGTCGCCGGCCCCGACCCCGTCGAGGACGGCGAGGACCTCGGCCGGCGTCAGCAGTGCGTTGGCGCCCGGGATGACGATGACGACGTTCTCGGCTGCGGCGTCGATGGTGACGATGGCGTGCCCGGTGGTCGCTGCCTCCCGCACGGCGAGGCGGGTGTCGATGCCGCGCTCGGCCAGCCGCGCGGCATACGCCCGGCCGGCGTCGTCGTCGCCCACCGACCCGACCATGGTCACCTCGGCGCCGGCGGCGCGGGCCGCGACCGCCTGGTTGGCGCCCTTGCCTCCGGCGAGCCGCGCGAGCCCGTCGCCGAGCAGCGTCTCCCCCGGCTGCGGCAGCCGCTCGACGTGGGTGACGAGGTCGACGTTGAGCGACCCGATGACGACGACGCGGCCCATGTGCGGCATCCTGTCACGCCCGGGCTGGTATCCCGCGGGGCCCGCCCGCGCGGCCGGCTCAGCCGCCGTGCGCGCTCGACACGGCGGAGACGGTGTCGAGCCAGAGCCGGCTGAACCGCCCGGCGTCGACCTCGAGTGCCACGTCGACGAGCACGGGCGAGACGCCGTGGGGGTCATGGCTCAGGTCGCGGAGGCGGTTGCGGCGGTCGACGACGGTGCGGCCGCGCGACCATGAGCCGCCGAGCTCGACCCGCACGGGGAGCCGCTCGGTGCGCAGGGCGTCGGGGTCGAGCACGGCGCAGACGGCGCCCGCGTCGCCGATGGTCGCGCTCTCGGAGCCGAAGCGGTCGCACTGGAAGGCGATGAGACGCCCGGCGAGCTCGGCGCTGCCGAGGCCACCCCCGGCGACGAGCCGGTCTGCCTGCGCCCGGCTCACGGTGGGCGCGTAGAACACATCGAGGCCGTACATCGTCAGCGGGATCGCGAGGTCGGCGGCGGCATCGAGGGTGATCGCGGCCGCCTCCGGGTCGTGGAAGACGTTGAACTCGGCGGACGCCGTGGCGTTGCCCACCGCCACCGCTCCGCCCATGACGACGAGGTCACGGATGCCTGGTGCCACGTCGGGATAGGTGCGCAGCAGGAGGGCGATGTTGCTCAGCGGGGCAAGCGTCACCACGGTGACCCGCTCGCCGCGGGCTGCGGCGTCGAGCAGCACGTCACGCAGGAGCTCCACGGCGTGCCGCGGGTCGGGCGCGCGACCCGAGCGGGGCCAGCCGAGGTCGCCGAGACCGTCCTCGCCATGGACGTGCCGGGCGTCGGCGGCGGTCTCGAGGAGCGGCCGGGCCGAGCCCCTGGCGACCGGGACGTCGGAGCGTCCGGCGGTGTCGAGCACCGAGAGGGTGTTCTCGACCACCTGGTCGACGTCCACGTTGCCGCCGACACAGGTCACGGCGCGCAGGTCGAGACCCGCGTGCCGTGCGGCTAGCAGCAGGGCGCAGGCGTCGTCGACGCCCGTGTCGACGTCGAGCACGACCGGCCGCGGTGCCGGCGTACCCGGCGTGTCCGGCGTGTCCGGCCTGCCGGGCGTGTCCGGCGACCCGAGCCGGCCCGGCATACCCTCGGCCTGCTCCCGTCGCTCGTCCGGGACCTGGCCGCCGGGCAGGGTAGCGTCGGGAGCCATGCCGAGGACGCTACCGTGTGCCGCCCTGCTGGCAGCTGCCCTCGTGGCCTCGCTGTCGGCCTGCACCGGCACGCCGGGCACTGGTTCCGGTTCGTCCACCCCTGCCGGGTCGGGTCCCCCGATGGGCGGCAGCACGGCGTCGAGCGCGAGCCCGGCCGCTGCGCCCTCGTCGACGTCCTCGGCTCCCGGCGCTCCCAGCTCGGGCCCTGCCCCGGGCCCGGCTCCGAGCGGGTCGCCGACCTGCACGGACCGGGTGGTGGCGTCGATGACTCCGGCGCAGCGCGCCGGGCAGCTCGTCATGGCGGCCATCAGGGTGGGGGACGGTCCCGGCGGTCTCGACCGGCTGATCGGCCAGCAGCACATCGGTGGCGTCATCTTCCTCGGCGGAGGATGGGCCGGCGCGGCCCGCGTGCGCGCCGTCTCGCAGCACGTGCAGGGCCAGGTGACGCCGGCCAGCACCGCCGGGGTGGGGATGCTGCTGGCCGCGGACCAGGAGGGTGGGCAGATCGAGGCGCTCCAGGGCCCCGGCTTCACTCCCGCTCCGCCGGCCCTCGACCAGGGGCGGCAGTCCACCGCGACGATCAGCGCGACCTCGCGGCAGACGGGGCGAGAGCTCGCCGCAGCGGGGGTCAACGTCGACCTCGCGCCGGTTGCGGACACCGTCCCCGCCAGCCTCGGTCGCGCGAACGACCCGATCGGGCGCTACTCGCGCGAGTACGGGACTGACCCCGGCACGGTGTCTCGGGCGGTGACGGCGGCTGTGCAAGGTCTGCGCTCCGGCGGGGTCGCCGCGACGGTGAAGCACTTCCCCGGGCTCGGACGGGTGACCGGCAACACTGACGTCACCGCTGCGGGGACCACCGACGGCGTGACGACGCCGACCGACCCCTACCTCGAGCCCTTCCGGGCCGGGATCGCCGCGGGAGCCCAGCTCGTCATGGTCTCGTCCGCCCGATACCCGCGGCTCGACCCCGCGAACCAGGCGGTCTTCTCCCCACCGGTCGTCACCGGGCTGCTGCGCGGCGGTCTCGGCTTCGCCGGCGTGGTCATCACCGATGACGTGGGTCTGGCCAAGTCGGTCAGCGCCGTGGCTCCCGGTGAGCGGGCCACCCGCTTCGTCGGTGCCGGCGGCGATGTCGTCATCACCGCCGAAGCCTCGTTGGTGCCGGCGATGACCGCGGCGATCACCGCCCGCGCCGCCCGCGACGCGCCGTTCGCGGCCCAGGTCGGCCTGTCGGCGCGCCGGGTCGTGGCCCTCAAGCAGCAGCTGGGACTGGTGCGCTGCTGACCACGCCGACATCGGCTCCGGAGCCGCCGGACGGGGGTCGAGGTCAGGGTGGCACTCCCTTCGCTGGGCCGGGGCCTCGTCGGCGCACGGTGGGGACGTTCGGCTCTGTGATGGGTCGCGCCCCACTGGGAGGCTGAAGGGGAGCCGGATCCGAACACGGGGGGGAACCGATGCCTGCATCATCTGTCGTCGCATTTCTACTGGGCTGTCTGCTCGCCGTCCCCGGCGTCGGCATGCTGGCGGCAGGAGGCACGCTTGGTGTCGCCCAGATCCGCGACCGGGACGCCAGCGGTTTCGTGCAGCTGGACACTGCTCACATCCAGTCCACGGCGGGAGCCGTCACCCAGGGCACGCTCGACATGATCATTGACAGTGGCACGCCGCAGTGGCTGGTCGACCATCTGGCCACCGACGTTCGCCTTGACGTCACCGCCCAGGATGGCACGGCGGTGTTCGTCGGCGTGGCGGAGACCGCGGCTGTCGACGCCTACCTGACCCGGT
>JBBRZC010000111.1:0-11899 GCA_038237075.1 Actinomycetales bacterium | reverse complement strand
TCGACCAGATCATCGCCGAGATGGACCAGCTCTCCCAACAGGTCCGAGACCTCCTCCTTGCCCAGAACCCCAAAACAGGCCGCAGCTGACCCCTCCCCAGTGGGGGGCCAAATGCTCAACGAGAAGTGCGGAACGTAAGAACGTCAGGCTCGGAGATCATCGATCTCCGAGCCTGACGCATCTGGGATCGACCCGACGAGCGGCATCCGGGCACGAGCTCCGATGAGCGGGCGGCGCCGTGTGACGGCCGCGGCCTACACGCCCGACCCGTGCGCGGCCGAGGTCGCAAGCCGACCGGTGAACGGGGCGAGGCAGTCGAGCCGCCGCGCCGCCGACGAGAAGCCGGCGAACCGGCTGCTGCCGACGATCCGACCCGGCACGACGGTGCTGCCGACGAGGTCGATCGACGAGGTGGCCCCGCTCGTCGGCGTCGTTCTGATCCGGAACCGGGTGCCCTGCCGGACGACCGAGCCGGTGAACACCGTGCCCGCCGTCGTGACGATGACGAGCGCCCCCTGGATGATGAGCGACTCGCCCTCGAGCCTCCCGCGCCCCGGTTCGCAGGAACCCGTCGGGGGCGCGGTGGCGAGGATGTAGGTCCCGTCGTCGAGGACCGCCGGCACTCCCGGCGTGACGCCGCTGAGCGTGGGAGCCGGGGCCAGGACCGTGCCGGTGCATGCGGACATCAGCAGGGAGCCGGCCGCGACGCCGGCGACGCACCGCAGCGGCAACGCTCGCAGCCCGACCACGGCGGCCTCCTGTCCCGGAGGCCCCCACGATCCTCCGCGCACCCACGGTGGGGCAAGGGCACTGGCCGGGTATGCCGTGCCCACGGCATGCGTCAGAAGGCCCGGTCCAGGAGTGCTGGACCGGGCCTTCGCCGATGCCGGGCTGACCAGGCCCGGACCCACGGCCACCCGGATACCACCACCCGGGCCGCCGTGGCGTAGGTGCGGTGCTACAGGCCAGCGAGCACCGTGGCGGCGAGGATCTTGGTGATCATCGCCGCCGGGTAGATCAGCGACCAGCCGGTGGTGACGCGCTCGTCGCCCTTGGACTGGTCGGCGGCGAAGGCCAGGACGGCAGGCTGGGTCTGGGCGGCGGCGAGCATGCCGGCCAGCTGTGGACCGCTGATCTGGAACGCGCGGCGGCAGACCACGATGATGGCGATCGCGGTCACGCTCGTCACGAGGAACCCCCCCACGGCGATCTTGATCCCGAGGGGCGACGCCAGGGCGTGGACGAACTGGCTCCCGGCGTGGGAGCCGGCCCAGGCGAGGAAGGAGTAGAGGCCGAACTGGTTGAGGGAGGCGGCGGCGGCGTGGGGGATGGCCCACACGATCGGCCCGGTGCGGTTGAGGTGGCCCACGACGAGACCGACGACGAGCGGGCCGCCGGCCGAGCCGAGGACGAAGGACCCGATCCCGAACATCGGGATGCTGACGAGCCCGAGCACGAGCCCGAGGGCCAGGCCGAGGGCCATCCCGAAGGGGTTGATGTCGCTCATGCCCTTCTCGGAGTCGCCGAGGTAGAGGGCGACCTCGGGGAGCTTGTCGCGCGGCGCGATGACGCGGATCCGGTCGCCGGGCTCGACGAGGTGACCGAGCGTCGCGACCATGTCGAGGTCGCCCCGGCGGATCCGGGTCGCCACGGCACCGAAGCGGCGGTCCAGGCCGAGCTCACCGACGGTGCGGCCGGCGTGGGCCGTGCGCGACACGGTGATCCGGCGGAAGTCGATGTAGCTGCGGTCGAGGGTGAGGTTCTCATCGGCCCGAGTCCCCAGCCACGCCGTCATCTCGACGACCGCTGTCACCGGACCGACGAGGGTGACGAGGTCGCCCGGCTCGAGGACGACGTCGTTCGTCGCGGCGAAGATCTTCTCAGCGCGACGGACCCGCCCGAAGACGATCTCGTTGTCCCGCATGTGGATGATCTCGCCGATGGTCGGCACGTCCCGTCGTGAGACGGCCACGGTGACCGCGTCGATGCCCTCCGGGAGGTCGAGGTCGCTGGGCTTCGGAGCCGTGTGGCCGCGCCGGATCACGAACCAGGCGGCCGCAATCATGCCGAGGACGCCGAAGAGGTACGCGATCGAGTACGCGACCGTCGGCGACGTCGCGCCGCCGAGGCGCTCAGTCGCCGCGGCGAGCGCGGGGGTGTTGGTCAGCGCCCCCGCGAACATCCCGGCGGTCGAGCCGGAGTCCAGCCCGAGGAGGCGGCCGAGGCCGTAGGTGCCCGCCCCAACGGCGGCGAGCACCCCGACGACGGCGCTCATGGAGCGGACCCCGCCGCGCAGGGACGCGAAGAACGACGGCCCGCAGGTGACGCCGATGGTGTAGGCGAACAGCGCGAGCCCGAGCGTGCCCACGACAGTGGGCAGCTCGAGCTTCGCGTTGACGGCGGACAGGGCCAGCGCCGCGAACAGCACGGCGGCAGGACCGATCGCGACCGTCTTGATCCGGATGTTGCCGACGAAGGAGCCCACCGCCACGAGGACGAACAGCAACAGGACCGGAGACTCCAGGAGCATCTTCATGAAACGGCTACCAGGACCTCGTCAGTCGATGAAGTGGTCGAGCGGGTACTCCGAGTCGTCCGCGAGACGAGCCCGGAGGCCGGCCAGCTCGTGCTCGAGGGGAGCGGGCAGCCGGTCGCCGAAGGTGGCGAAGTGCTCCTCCACGGAGTCCGCCTCCACCAGCCACTCGTCGTCGTTGACGGCGAGGAGCTCGTCGAGATCCGCCATCGAGATGTCGAGGCCGGAGACGTCGAGGTCCTTGTGCATCGGCAGGAAGCCGATCGGCGTGTCCACGGCGTCGAACTTGCCGGTGACCCGCTTGAAGACCCAGCGCAGCACGCGGGCGTTGTCGCCGAAGCCCGGCCACAGCCACTTGCCGCTCTCGGACTTGCGGAACCAGTTGACGTAGTAGATCCGCGGCAGCTTCGCCCCGGGAGTCTCACCGATGTCCAGCCAGTGCTGGAAGTAGTCCCCGGCGTTGTAGCCGATGAAGGGCAGCATCGCCATGGGGTCGCGGCGCAGCTTGCCGACGGCACCAGTCGCGGCGGCCGTGGTCTCGGAGGAGACGGTGGCCCCCATGAAGACCCCGTGGGCCCAGCTGCGGGCCTCGGTGACGAGGGGGATCACGCTGCCGCGGCGACCGCCGAAGAGGATCGCCGAGATCGGCACCCCGGCGGGGTCCTCCCACTCGTCCGCGATCGACGGGCACTGCGAGGCGGGAGCGGTGAACCGGCTGTTGGGGTGGCTCGAGACCACGCCGGACTCAGGAGTCCAGTCGTTGCCCTTCCAGTCGATGAGATGGGTCGGGACCAGGTCACTCATGCCCTCCCACCAGACGTCGCCCTCGTCGGTGAGCGCGACGTTCGTGAAGATGGTGTTGGCGCGACAGGCCGCCAGGGCGTTGGGGTTCGTGTTCGGGCCGGTGCCGGGGGCCACGCCGAAGAAGCCGGCCTCAGGGTTGATGGCGTGCAGCATGCCTTCGGGGCCGAACCGCATCCAGGCGATGTCGTCGCCGACGGTCTCGACCTTCCAGTTCTTGATCGCCGGCACGAGCATGGCGAGGTTCGTCTTGCCGCACGCGGAGGGGAACGCCGCGGTGACATAGCGGACCTTCCCGCCGGGGTTGGTCAGCTTGAGGATGAGCATGTGCTCGGCCATCCAGCCCTCGTCGCGGGCCATCGCCGAGGCGATGCGCAGCGCGAAGCACTTCTTGCCGAGCAGGGCGTTGCCGCCGTAACCGGAGCCGTACGAGATGATCTCGCGGGTCTCGGGGAAGTGGGTGATGTACTTCTCCGGGTTGCACGGCCACGACGAGTCGACCTCGCCGGGCTCGAGCGGCGCGCCGACGCTGTGCAGGGCCTTGACGAAGTCGCCGTCCGTGCCGAGCAGGTCCAGCACGGCCTGACCCATGCGGGTCATGATCCGCATGTTGATGACCACGTAGGGCGAGTCGGTGATCTCGACCCCCAGCTGCGCGATGTGCGAGCCGAGCGGTCCCATGGAGAACGGCACGACATACATCGTGCGGCCCTTCATCGAGCCGGCGAGGAGGCCGCCCAGCTCGGCCTTCATCTCGGCCGGGTCCGCCCAGTTGTTCGTCGGGCCCGCGTCGCTCTCGCGCTCGGAGCAGATGAAGGTGCGGTCCTCGACCCGGGCCACGTCACTCGGGTTGCTTCGGGCGAGGAAGCTGTTGGGGCGCAGCTCGGGGTTGAGGCGCACGAGCGTCCCGGCGTGGACGAGCTCGTCCGTCAGCCGCTTCCACTCCTCCTGAGAGCCGTCGCAGTAGACGACATCCTTCGGGGTGGTGAGCTTGGCGACCTCGTCGACCCAGGCGAGGAGTCGGGTGTTGGTGGTCGGCACGCGCTGCAGCACAGCGGTGGTGGCGTCGTTCATGGTCATGTCCCTCTTTCGATGCGGTCTCGGTGCCATCGGCGGCCGTGCGCCGGCCTCTCGTGCCGACGTCCCGGCCCCACCATCACCTCACACACGCCGCCCGCAAAGGAGGGCCTTTCGTCCCGATGACCGGTCAGCGAGACGACCCAGTCCGGTCAGCGAGACGCAGGCGACTGCATACTGCGTATGCCGCCCACCTCGCCCTCGCAGTAGGCCAGGAGGGCGTCCCGCTGGCCGAGGTCGCCGTGGCGGCTCTCCGCCAGCGCCGCGAGCCGGGCGACCGCGAGGAGCGTCCAGCAGGTCACGGAGCCGGCGTCCAGCTCCGCCGCGTGGCCGTACCCGTCCAGGAAGGCGTCGGCGGCGTCGTTGACGACGCCCGGCCGCCGGGCGCCGGTGAACTGCTCGCGCCGCAGGTGGGCCAGCATGTTTCCGACGTCGAGGGCGCGGGGGGCCATGGCCGCGTCGTCGAGGTCGATGAGCGCCACCGAGCCGTCATCCGGCAGCACGACCTGGCGCGGGTGGAAGTCGCGGTGCGCGGGGACGGTGCCCGCGCTCGCGAGCCACGACGTGGACCGCTCCAGGACCTCGACGATCTCGCGGGTCGCCGGCACCGCGCGCCCCCTCAGCTGGGCCACCTCGCGGTCCCAGTGCCAGACGCGATCGAGCTCGGCGCCGCTGTCGTGCAGGCGCCGCAGCGCCCGGCCCACGCTCTCGAAGCGCTCGGCGTAATGGGCGTCGGACAGGCTCGCAGGAAGTGCGCCGCGCCGGTAGCTGACGGCCAGCACATGACCGGCCGCGTCGGACCCGACGACCGTCGGGACCAGCGCCGCGGCGCTGCTCGAGGCCAGGGACTCCAGCCTCCGGACGTTGCCGCGGGCCCGGGGTGAGGCGAAGATCTTGAGCACGGCGAGCTCGCCGCGGTGCTCCACGAGCGCGGCGACGCGCCGACCCGGGAGGTAGCGGAGCACCGAGATGGCCCGGGCACCCGGGACCACATCGTCCACGGCGAGCGCCCAGGGCGCGAGCTCGGGGTCGACCAGGGCCGGGTGGTCAGCGGGCCAGCGCACGACCGACCTCGGCGCGGCGCTCGGGGAGGGCGGCGAGGATCTGGGCCGCGCGGCCCGGCCACCCGTGCTCGCCGAGCGCATGGTCACGGGCTCGACCAGCGCGGGAGAGGGCGGCCTCCGGGTCGCCGAGCACCTGCGCCACACCATCGGCCAGTGCCCGGGGGTCGCCCGGGGTGACCAGGCCACCCCACCGTCCCTGGCCGAGGCACTGCGGGATCTGTCCGATCGCGCTCGCGACGACGGGAGTCCCCGAGGCGAGGTACTCGTAGAGCTTGAGGGGAGAGAACGCGAACTCCCGCAGGTCTGGGTAGGGAGCGAGCGCGACGTCGCACGCGGCGAGGACGACGGGAACCAGTCCATGGGACAGCTGGCCGAGCCAGTGCACCCGGGCGCCGACCCCGAGCTCGTCCGCCCGGCGCGCGATCTCGCCGCGCACCGGCCCGTCGCCGGCGACGACGACCTGAACGTCGTCCGGCAACAGCGCCAACGCCTCGACGGCCACGTCGAGGCCGTGCCACGGCCGCAGCGACCCGGTGAAGCACAGGAGCCGTCCATCCTGCGGGAGCCCCAGCCGGGCCCGGGCGTCGGCCATGGCGGGCAGCCGCGCGAAGAGGTCGACGTCGACGCCGTTGGGGACGACGACGACGGGTCCGGCTGCGACGGCGCGCACCTGCGAGGCCACCTCCTCGCTCACCGCCACCCTCAGGTCGGCGGCGGAGAGCACCGACGCCTCCGTGCGCGCGGCGAGCGGGGCGTCGGTCAGGCCGCGCCAGCGGGCCTCCTCGACGGCGAGCAGGGCGTTGACCTCCAGCACGTGCCGGGCACCGGACGCGGCGGCGATCCGCTGGCCGGCCGTCCCGAAGAGGGACAGCCGCTCGTAGACGACGTCGGGTCGCAACCGGGCCGCCGCCTCGGTGCCGACTTGGACGACGAGCTCGACGACCTCGCGCTTGCGGCGCTCCCGCAGCGCGCCCTCGGCACGTCCGGGGTGCGGGACGAGGTGCTGCAGCACGCTCCAGGGCTCCAGTGGCCCGTCGGCGTTGGCCGCGACGCCCACGACCTCGGTCTCGTGTCCGAGGCCGGCGAACGCGGCCGTGATCGCCTGGAGGTGCAGGGCGGCGCCCTTGCCGTCGCCGACCCGGACACCCGTGTCCGAGCACACCACGAGGATCCTCACGGCGCGACCGGCGCGGCGCTGGGGCGTGGTGTCCTGGCGAAGACGTCGACCAGGGCCGCGGTCGAGGTCTGCGGTGCGAACCGCTCGGCCACGAGCCGCCGGCCCGCGCGTCCCAGCTGCAGGGCCAGCGCCGGGTCCACGAGGAGTCGCTCGAGCGCGACAGCGAGGGCGGCGACGTCCTCCGCTGGGACGAGCAGCCCCGTCTCGCCGTTCACGACGAGCTCGCCGATGCCGACGACGTCGGTGGAGACGACGGGGACGCCGAGGGCGAGCGCCTCGACGAGCACCGTCGGCATCCCGTCGCGGTCGCCGTCGGCGTCGATCCGGCAGGGCAGGACGACGAGGCGGGACGAGGCCATCGCGGCCTGGACCTGCGTGGTCGTGGCCGGGCCGAGGAGGCGGACCCGGCCGGTCAGGCCGAGGCCGTCGATCCGGGCGGTGAGCTCGGACCGCAGCGGGCCCTCACCGATGACGTCGACGTCGAGCCCCGGGTGCTGCGCGACGAGCAGGGCCGCGGCCTCGACGAGGAGGTCGACGCCCTTCTTGGGGACGAGGCGGCCCACGCAGAGGATCCGGCTCGTCGTCGTCGGGTCCGCCGCGGGCGCGACCGGGACCCCGTTGGGGATGTGCCTCACGTCGGTGCGCGACCGGTGGCCGGTCAGGAGGGCGTCGAGGTGCGCCACGTTGTGCTCCGAGACGGTGACGACGGTGTCTACCCCGGCCAGCCGCCGGGCCACGTGCGGCCCGTTCTCCTGGTGGTAGATGTCCTTGGCGTGGGCGGTCACCGAGCAGGTGACGTCGGCGAGGCTGGCGGCCATGGTGGCGACCTCGCAGGCGGCGGTGGCGAAGTGGGCGTGGACGTGCGTCACCCCTTCACTCCGGACGCGGGCGGCCACCACGCCGGCCTGGAGGAAGCGGCGCCACGTGCCGCCGCGGTGCGCCCGCACGGCGAGGGTCACCCAGCGGAGCGGTTGGTGTCGGACCGCCGCGGCGTGGGCCCGCAGCACGACCGGGTCGCGCAGCCTCGGATGACGCGCGACGTAGCGGACGTCGGCCCGCACCGCGTCGAGCTCGGGGTGCGTCGGCCCGTCCTCGGGGGGCAGGAGGGTGTCGACGAGCACCGACACCCCGGCCGCCTCGAGCCCGAGGACCTCGCGCAGCACGAAGGTCTCCGAGAGACGCGGGAAGCGCTTGAGCACGTAGAGGACCCGCAGCCCTGCCCCGGGTGACTGGGGGCGAACGGTATGCCGCTCGAGGAGCGCGCTCACGGCATACCCCGCTCGAGGGGGACGATCCCGCGGTCGCTGACCCGCAGGGCTCCGTCCGTGGCGGTGAGCCGGGCGAAGTGACCGCCGCTTCGCAGCAGGGCCTCCGGAGCGCCCTCCTCGACGAGCCGTCCCCCCTCCATCACGGCGATGCGGTCCGCGCGACGCACGGTGGAGAGGCGGTGCGCGATGATGAGGGTCGTCCGGCCGCGGGGCAGCTGCTCGAGCGCCTCGGAGATGAGGCTCTCCGACTCGACGTCGAGGGCGCTCGTCGGCTCGTCGAGGATGAGGATCGGCGTGTCCCGCAGGATGGCGCGGGCGATGGCGACCCGCTGGCGCTGGCCCCCCGACAGGCTGACCCCGCGCTCCCCGACCGGGGTGTCGAGGCCGAGTGGCAGCCGGCCGGCGAACTCGTCGACGAGGGCGAGCCTCGCCGCGCGGCGGACCGCGCTCTCGGGGGCACCGGGCCGCCCGCAGGCGATGTTGTCCAGCAGCGAGCCGTGGAGCAGGACGCAGTCCTGGAGCACGAGGGAGACCTGGCTGCGCACGGTGTCGAGCTGGAGCCGGCGTACGTCGACGCCGTCGAGGAGGACCCGGCCCTCCTGCACGTCCATGAGCCGCGGGACGAGGGAGGCGATGGTGCTCTTGCCGGCCCCGGTCTTGCCGACGAGGGCGACCGTCTCCCCGGGGGCGACGTGGAGGGTGAAGTCCTGGATCACCGGCTCGCGGCCGTAGCTGAAGGTGACGTTGTCGAAGTCGATCCGCCCCGAGAGCCTGCCGGCCGGCACTGCGTCAGGGGCGGTGCGCACGTCGGGGGTGAGGTCGAGGATGGCGCGCACCCGCTCGGCCGCCGCGGTCCCCTTCGAGGTCACCGTCGAGAGGCGGGCCAGCGCCTTGAGCGGCTTGTAGAGGCTGGAGACGTAGCCGAGGAAGACGAGCAGGACGGCCACGCTCATGTGACCGGCGAGGACTCGCCACGACCCCACCGCGAGGACGACCGCCAGCGAGGCGGCGCTCGCGACGTCGACCACGGGGGCGAACCGCGCCTGGAGCCGGGTGGCCTCCAGCCCCTGGAGGAGGCTGGACAGGGCCAGGGACTCCATCCGGTCGCGCATCCGGGGCTCCAGCGACGACGCCTGGACGAGGGGCATCACGGACAGCCCCTCGGCCGCAGCCGCGGCGACCTGTCCGTCGGCGGTCCGGGCCCGTCGTGCCGCGCGCTTGAGCGCCCGGGTGGACCGGAAGATCACCAGGGCCATGACCGGGGTGGCGGTGAGTGCCACGAGCGCGAAGGTGGGGTCCAGCGCGATCATGACGGCGCCCATCCCGAGGACCAGCATCGCGTTGGGGATCAGGACGGACAGGGCCTGCACGAGGAGGTCCTGCATCCGGTCGACGTCGGAGGTGACGCGCGCGGTGAGGTCGCCGACCCGCTGCTCGGCGTGGTAGGCGAGCGACTGTCGCTGCAGGTGCGTGAAGACGGCCACCCTGACGTCGGCCGCCATCCGCAGGCCGGTCGAGGAGAGCAGCAGGGTGGACCAGTAGCTGACGAGCGCCGCCAGGACGTAGATGACGAGGAGCGAGGCCACCGCCGCCACGACGGCGGCCGTCGGCGAGAGGCCGTCGACCTCACCGGGCCGTGCGGTGAGGACGCTGCCGACGAGGAGCGACACGGGCCACGGCTGGGCCAGGCTGACGAGGACCCCGATGACGGCGAGCACACCGCCGAGGATGAGGGCCCGGCGGTGCTGCCGGGCGTAGGGCCGCAGGCAGAGCAGGGTGGAGATCATGCCACCGCCGCCAGGGCGCGGGAGGTGAGCGTCTGGGCCGCGACCGCGGCGCCGTCGAGCGAGATGCCGGCGCGCTGGCAGGCTCCGTCGGCCAGCAGCCGGGGCTGGTCCAGGAGCCAGGCGACCTCCTCGGGGGAGGCGGTCTCATCGACGACGTCGGCCAGTCCCAGGGACGCCAGCCGACCCGCCCGGATGGCCTGCTCGCGGCGCGGCGCGCGCCGCGGCACGAGCACCGGGCGCACGCCGGCGGCGAGCGCCTCGACGGTGCTGTTGTAGCCGCACATCTGCACCACGCTACCCGCGCTGGCGAAGAGGTCCACGGTCGAGCCGATGTCACGCTTGAGGTCCACCCGCGCTGCGAGACCGGGGTCGGCGCCCATGATCCGCTGCGCCCACTCCCCGGTGTAGGGGCCGGCCGCGACGACGCCGCGCAGGTGCGGGCGGCGACCCAGGGCCTCGATACCGAGGCGGAAGACGATCTCGCCGTCCCCGCCGCCACCGGCGCTGATGACGACGAGGTCGTCGTCGCGGTCGCGCCGCTGGGGGGTCTCGACGACCCAGCCGCAGTAGGTCGGGGTGACGGGGAGCCCGTACTCGGCTTGGTGGTCGCACAGGGCGGGGTCGCCGAAGACGAGGACCTGGTCGAAGAGGTCCCGGGCCCCGAGCCAGCCAGGGCCTGCGAGCTCGCGCCGCACGGTGGCGACGTCGTCGATGACGTCGCGCAGCCCAAGGACGAGCTTGGCCCCCTGGCGCTTCGCGGCGCGAAGGCCGTCCTGCAGCTCCCCGGCGGTGCCGTACGGGTGACGGTCGACCACGACGACGTCGGGCCGCTGGTCGGACACGACGGCGCTGAAGATGCGCTCCCGCTCGGCGACCGCGGCCTCGAGGCCCAGCTCCGGGTTGTCGTAGCAGCCGAGGTCGTTCTTGAGCAGGGAGGGGACCTTGACGACGGTGAACCGGGAGTCGCGCAGCCAGTCCGGGCGCTTCGTGACGCCGGTGATGAGGGTGATCTCGGCGGTGGGGTCGTGGCGCGCCACCTCGCGGGCGATGAGGACGTTGCGGCGGACGTGGCCCAGCCCGTAGCCGTCGTGCGAGGAGAACAGGTATCGGTTCATGTCGCTTCTCCCTCGGTGACCTGCCGTGAACATCCGGTGTCGCCGCGCTGAACAGGTGGTGTCCCGGTGGCGATGAGGCACATCCTGTGTCCGGGAGTGGTGCCGCCACCATCCGACAATGGTCGTAGTACCAACCGGGAGCAGCCGGACGTGACCGGCAGGACTCGGCCCCGCCGCTGACCTCAGGGGCCGGTCCGGCGGACCACCTCGGCGAGAGACGTCGCAGGGTGACCGGTGAGGCGTGGGACCGCGTCGCTGACGGCCGCGGCCTCGCCACGGGCGATGCTGGTGTAGGTGGAGACCCAGGCCTCGACCTGCCAGCCGGGCGCCCCGTAGGACGCCCGCGACGCGTAGGCCTCGGCGAGCGTCTGCGGCTCGTAGGAGACCGGGCGCCCCGAGACCTCCCTGATGACGGCGGCGACCTCGTGCAGCGAGAGCGCCTCGGGGCCGGTGAGGTCGTAGCTCGCGTCGGCGTGGCGCGAGGGGTCGATGAGGACGTGCACCGCGACGTCGGCGACGTCGTCGCGCGCCACCGCGGACACCCGGCCGTCGCCGGCGGGTCCCCGGATCACCCCGTCCTCGCCGGCCATGAGCGGCAGGAAGTCGGCGTAGAAGCTGTCGCGCAGGAAGGTGTAGGCCATCGGGGTGGAACGGATGTGCTCCTCGGTCGCGAAGTGGTCGCGGCCCAGGGTGAACGTCGCGTCCGGCGCGGCGCCGAGGAAGGACGTGTAGACGAGGTGCTCCACGCCGGCCTCGACGGCGGCGTCGACGAAGGTCCGGTGCTGGTCGACGCGGTCCGGGGCCTCCGCCGCCGAGACCATGAACACGACCTGCAGGCCCTCCAGCGCGGAGCGCACCCCCGCGTGGTCGGCATACTGCGCCACCCTCGCCGTCGACCCGGGAAGCCGGGGAGCCCGGCTCGGGTCCCGGACGAGGAGGACCAGGGGGACGCCACGGTCCGCGAGGAGACGGGCGACCCTCCCGCCGAGATGGCCGGTCGCGCCCGTCACGCAGAGCGGTGCGGGGGTCGGCTCGCCCGAGGCGGTGGTCACCTCCCACACAGTGGCCCGGCAGGGC
>JBBRZC010000110.1:0-11975 GCA_038237075.1 Actinomycetales bacterium | reverse complement strand
GACGGCACGGGTGCGCCCGGAGTGCGGCTCGCCAGGCTCAGCGAGGGCACGAACGCGTGGCTCGTGGCTCAGTGGAACACCCGCATCTTCGGTGACACGAGTCCCGCCGGGACGCGAGTGATGCAGGTGTGGGTCGGTCTCAACGGGACGCAGGACATCTCCTTCGCCTACGACGCGGCCACCATCGGGCGGAACGCCCCTGCCGACCCCGGTCTGACGGTCGGTGCCGAGAACGTCACCGGGAGCGCCGGGGCCCAGATCACCGGTCCGCCCGCCGGCAGCTACGTCGTCACGGCGACACCCGGCCAGCCTGGTGGCATCCTGACCTACTCCCTTGCCGTCCAGGGCAGGTCGCGCGGCGTGCAGTCCGTGACGACGACCCTCACCAGCAGCAACGTGCTGGGCACCACCCGCGTGGTCACCCCTGTCACCGTGACGCGGTAGCCCGTGCGGTAGCCCGGCATACCCGCCGGGCATCGGGGAGTATGCCGCAGCTCTCGGGACCGCAGGTCGGTCCCGGGAGCTGCGGCGTAGGGTCGGTCCGTGAGCGGACCCGTCGACCGCGTGGTGGCGCCCCTCGTCGAGGTGGCGGTCGCCGATCTCGCGCTCCGGCTGGGCGTCGACCGTTCGGCGGTCAGCGTGAGCTCGGCCGCCGCCGTCGTCTGGCCCGACCGCAGCCTCGGGTGCCCGCATCCGGGGATGGTCTATCCCCAGGTCACCGTGGACGGAGCGCTCATCGAGCTCGCAGTGGACGGACGGACGTACCGGTATCACTCCGGCGGCTCGCGGGGCCCCTTCCTCTGCGAGCGGGCGACGCGCTGAGCCAGCACGACGGCGTCGTGAGGCGCGTGCGTCGCCGACGCGCGTTTGATCCGTGGGATCCCCTGGATCTGGCGCTCATCGATGGAGTCGTGGGGCGAGGCGACCTTGGGGGCCGACGTGACGCCGGTATGCCACGGTTCGCCGACGCCCATGGTTGCGAGGGCTCGGCGAGGCGGTCGAGACTGGCGCGCGTGAGCGACACCGACGAGGCAGCGGCCCCCGCCAAACCCGACCTGCTGAGCGACATCCCCGGCCCGGGGGAGTCGGAGAGCGGCACGACCGTGGTGGTCGCGTTCGGCGCCAACGTGCTCATCGCCATCGCCAAGTCGGTGGCCTCGGTCATGACGGGGTCCGCGTCGATGCTCGCCGAGGCGGCGCACTCGTGGGCGGACGCGGGCAACGAGGTGTTCCTCATCGTCGCCGAGCGACGCTCTCGCAGGCCGCCGGACGGCAGCCACCCGTTCGGCTACGGCCGCGACGCCTACGTGTGGTCGATGTTCGCCGCGATGGGCCTGTTCGTTGCCGGTGCTGCCGTCTCGGTGACACACGGAGTCCAGGAGCTGCTCAGCCCGGAGCCGGCGAGCAACTACGTCCTCGGCTACGTCGTGCTCGGGGTCTCGTTCCTCCTCGAGGGCGTCTCGTTCCTGCAGTCGATCAGACAGGCACGGCCCGAGGCGGAGTCCATGCAGCGCGACCTCCTGGAGCACGTGCTGCGGACCTCTGACCCGACCCTGCGCGCGGTCATCGCCGAGGACTCCGCGGCGCTGACCGGGCTCGTCATCGCCGGATCCGGCCTCGCCCTCCACCAGCTCACCGGCTCGGCGATCCCGGACGCCGCCGGGTCGATCCTCGTCGGGCTGCTCCTCGGGTTCGTCGCCTTCGTCCTCATCCGGCGCAACCGGGCGTTCCTCATCGGCGAGCAGGTCGAGCCCGCGGTCCGCTCGGCGACCATCGAGGCGATCCTCGCGTTGCCCGACGTCGACCGCCTGACCTTCCTGCACCTCGAGATCATGGGGCCCCGGCAGGTGCGAATCGTCGGCGACGTCGACCTGTCGGGCGACGACCGCGAGTCCGACCTGGCCGTCCGGCTCCGGGCGGTCGAGGCGCGGCTGTGCGAGTCTCCGGCCGTCGTTGGCGCGACGCTGAGCCTGTCGGCCCCTGACGAGGAGTCGCTACGCCCTTGACCCTGTGAAGGGGCGGCGCGGTGTTCCGACGGTGTGCGCAGACGGACCAACCTCGGATCCGGGGTTGAGGATCATCCGGAACATGTTCGCCCGACCGAGCTTCGAGGAGGCTGGTATGCCGTCCGCCCCGGTTCCTGGCAGGCGAGCGGGCCGACGCCAGCACTGTGGTCCCGAACTCACGGTCATGGGAGGATCGCCGTTCGTGTCTCGCGGCGCGAAGACGCTGCGCGGAGGAGGAGGTGGCGGCCTTGGCAGCGATACGCATGGTGGTCGAGGACGTCGACAGCGAGCGTGCGGCGCTGTCCGCTGCGGGCTACACCGTCAGCCAGCGTTGGGGGCCGCCTTTTCGCGATCGTGTCCGGTCCCGGTCCGGACATCTGGCTCTCCGGCCCTGGTACCTCCGCGGCCACCGCGAGCAGTCATGTCGAGGAGACCTCGCGAGCGGCCAGCCTGGTCCGCGCGGTGCTGGAGGCCGAGCGAATCGACCCGCATGTCGAGGCGATGGTCGCCGCGGGGTGGCGCCGCGAGCGGGAACCAGTTTCGGGGCCGGGCGGCAGCCAACAGCTCCTCAGCCGGGGAGCTGTCTTCGTCAAGGTCTTCGCTGCCTCGGACTGAGCCTGCAGACAGGGCGCCCCGCGGGGCCGCGGTGGTTCGCAGTCCAGACGAACCGGCTCTCCAGCCGGGGAGCCAGGAGAACCAGCGCAGGCCAGGTCCGACTGGGGAGTGGCGACTCCGACGCGTACGACGATCTGGAGCGCTGCGCGGCAAGCCGTCCCTAGCCGATCCCTAGCCGGGGTCGGCGGCGGGGACCACCACGCCCCCCAGGACCAGCCGTCTGGCGAGGTCGGACCCCAGTCCAGAAGCGATGGCGGCGCCCTCGTCGAGAAGGCGCTGCACGGCATCCGCCTCGCCGTCGGTGAGCCGGATGCGACCGGCGCGGCTTTCGAGCGCCATGTGGTCGGTCGCGCGGACCAGTCGCGCGGCGAGGTGCCGGCGCAGCGTGAGCACCTGGCCGTCGTCGAGCAGCCGAGCAGCGCGGGTCTGCGCGAGCGGGCCGAGCGGGGCCGCTCGCTGGGCGCGCTGCTGGCGACCGGCCAGGGCGGCGACGATGTCGCCGGTGGAGAGCCGTTCCAGCGCGCCGCCCAGCGCGCTGCGGACGAGGTCGACGTGCTCGGCAAGCGCGTCGGGATCGGCGAGATCGGTTCCGACCGGCAGCGAGGTGCGGACCTCCTCGTCGGCACTGATCTCGCGCATGGCGGCGGCGACGAGCTCGTCGGCGAGATGGCGCGGGGTCCACGGGTGTATGCCGATGGTCAGGTGGGTGCTCACGTCGCCGAGCGCCGTGGCCGCGTGAAGGTAGCCGCGGGGCAGGTAGAGACAGTCGCCGGCCCGCAGCGTGGTCTCGAGCAGCGGCTCACCCGCGGCGGCGGCCTCGACCGCACTGCGGCGGTCGGTCCACGGCTGGTCGCGCAGCGGCGCCCGGAGCACGGGCGGGCGCACCCGCCAGCGCTTCTCGCCGGCGATCTGGAGGACGAAGACGTCGTGCACGTCGTAGTGGTCGCTGAAGCCGGTGTTCTGTGCCGGCGTGACGTAGGCGTTGACCTGGACGGGGTGGCCGAGCTGTGCGGCGAGGTCCTGGGCGAAGGTCGTGATGGGCGGCCAGGAGCGGTGCAGCGCCTGCAGGACGAGGGTCGCGCCGTCCGCGAAGAGCGCAAGGAGCTTGTCGTCGCTGGCCTGGTCGGCAATGGCGGCGCCGACGCCCCCGCCGCTGGTGAACGCCTTGTCCGGCAACGTGGTGCCGTCCTTGGCCACCCGCAGGAACGGCGCCCGCAGCCCCCGCTGCGAGACGAGCACGTCCACGTCGTCATTGCCGAACAGGTCGCCGAAGGCCTCGGGCAGGTCAGCAGCTCGGGTGAGAAGCGGAGCTCGGCCCCAGTGCTCGCGGGCGAACGCGTCGGGGGTGATGGCGACGAGCCGGCGGAGCGCGGAGTGCCCGCCCGTGTGGGCGGGCCCCCGCGTCCTCGTGCCGGAGGTCACCTAGATGTCGCTGCCGCCGGCCTCGTCGGGCGAGCCGGCGCCGCCGTCGGCTCCGCCGTCGGTGGTCGAGGCGTCGGCTCCGCCGTCGGCTGGGCCCTCGGTGCTGGAGGCGGATCCTGCTCCGCCGTCGGCTCCGCCGTCGGTGGTCGAGGCGTCGGCCCCGCCGTCGGCCGGGCCTTCGGCGCCGGCATCCGCGCCGCCGTCGGCGCCGCCGTCGGCGCCGCTATCGGTGGTGCTCGTCGGGTCAGTGGGGTTGTCGCTCACAGGCTCCTCCTCGGTCGGGACGCGCACCGTCAGGTGCGGTCCCGCCATTCTTACCCGGCGAGCCGTCGGGCACACCTTGGCCGGCTGTCGCCGTGGTCAGGACCCGTCGAAGCGGATGATCTGCCGGATCGCCGCGCCCGCGGCCAGCCGGTCCATGCCGGCGTTGACGTCGTCGAGGCCGATCGTCCCGCTCACGAGCGCCTCGACCGGAAGCCGCCCCGCGCGCCACAGGTCGACGAAGGTCGGGATGTCGCGGGCCGGCACCGCCGACCCGAGGTAGCTGCCGATGATCGACCGGCCGCCGGCGACGAGGGCCAGCGGTGAGACCGACGCCCGGGCATCCGGGGCCGGCAGGCCCACCGTGACGGTGCGCCCACCCGGGCCGGTGAGGTCCAGGGCGAGCTCGAACGCGCGAATCGCGCCGGCGGCCTCGACGACGACGGGCGCCGAGAGCCCGGACGCGAGCGCCTCGTCGGGCGACAGGGCACGATGGGCGCCGAGCTCGAGCGCCCGGGACAGCTTCTCGGGCACTGCATCCACGCCGACGACCTCGATGTCGTCCAGGGCGAGCGCCGTGATGAGGGCCGCCATGCCGACCCCGCCCAACCCGACGACGACGACCCGGTCGCCGGCGGAGGGACGGCCCGCGTTGAGCACCGCGCCGCCGCCGGTGAGCACGGCGCACCCGAGCACCGCGGCGACGTCGGGAGGCACGTCGAGGGGGACCGGCACCACGGAGCGCCGGTTCACGACGGCATACGTCGCGAACCCCGACACCCCGAGGTGGTGCAGGACCGTCTCGCCGTCGCGGTGCAGCCGTATGCCGCCCCCGAGCAGGGTCCCCGCGGTGTTGGCGGCGCTGCCGACCGTGCACGGGGTCAGGCCCTCGGTGCCGCAGGCGGCGCACTCCCCGCAACGCGGCAGGAAGGTCATGACGACCCGGTCGCCGACGCCCACGTCGCCGACCTCTGCGCCGACGTCCTCGACGAGACCCGCCGCCTCGTGCCCGAGGAGCATCGGCACAGGACGGGTTCGGTTGCCGTCGACGACGGACAGGTCGGAGTGGCACAGGCCCGCGGCCTCGATCCGCACGAGCAGCTCACCCTCCGAGGGCGGGTCCAGCTCGAGGTCGCAGACCCGGATCGGCTGGGAAACGGCATACGGAGGCCGTCTGCCGACCTCCTCAAGCACTGCTCCACGGATCCTCATGGCCGCTGGTCCTCCCTCGTCTCCGCCGTCTCGGCGGCCAACCCTAGCCGAGCTGCAGCGCCCCGGGTGAGATGGCAATCGCCTTTCGTCTTCGTGCCCGGAGGGAGTACCGTCATCGGCGTAGAGCGGGCGTCGTCAGTCGGCCGTCGGGTGCGCTGCACGTGGAAGTGACGTGGCATGGATCTTGGTCGCGGGGCCAGGTGTGTGCATTCACCCAAGTCGGGGGTGGTGCGCCCATGACGGCTGCCCTCGACGTGGCGCCGGCCTACCGCCACGAGGCCCTCTTCTGGAGCGACGAGGCCCAGTTCATCGCCACCGCGGCGGCCTTCGTCGCCGACGGCGTCGTCGCCGGGGAGCCCGTCATGGTGGCGCTGCCCCATCCGAGGCTTGAGCGACTGCGCGAGGCTCTCGGTCCGGTCGCCGACGAGGTCGACCTCGTCCCCATGACCGAGCTCGGGCGCAACCCGGCACGGATCCTGCCCGCGTGGGGCGCGTTCGTCGAGGAGCACGCCGAAAGCGGGCGTCCGCTGCGCGGCATCGGCGAGCCGATCTGGACCGGTCGGCGTGAGGAGGAGGTCCACGAAGGACTCCTGCACGAGGCGCTTCTCAACCTTGCGGTGCCCGAGGCGACCCCCCTTTGGCTCCTGTGCCCCTACGACGTGGGCCGCCTCTCGCCGGACGTCGTCGCGGAGGCACGGCGCACCCACCCCGTCGTCAGCGGGGAGACCGCGCGGGTGCCACACGCTCCCTACCGCGGGGCAGCCCGGGTCGCGGACCTCTTCACCACCGACCTACCCGCCCTACCCGCCCCCGCGATCGAGCTGTCGTTCACGTGGGCGACCCTGCACGACGTCCACGAGGCCGTCCTCGCAGCGGCTGCCCGCACAGCTATGCCCTTCGACCGTGCGGCGGACCTCTCCCTCGCAGCCCACGAGGTCGCGACGAACAGCGTCACGCACGGGTTCGGGGGCGGGGTCCTGCGGATCTGGCACCAGCCCGACGCCCTGGTCTTCGAGGTGCGCGACCGCGGCCGGATCCGCGACCCCCTCGCGGGTCGTCGCGCGCCGTCGCAGGAGGGCACCAGCGGTCGCGGCCTCTGGATGACCAACCAGCTCTGCGACCTCGTCCAGGTGCGGTCCCACGCCGACGGGACCACCGTCCGCATCCACACGTGGATCTGACCGCACTGGGTATGACCGAGCCTCGGCTCCGCCGCTAGGTTGTGCCCATGCGCGTGACCCACCTCGGACACTCCTGCCTCCTCGTCGAGATCGCCGACCGCCGCGTGCTCGTCGACCCGGGCGGCTTCTCCCCGGGGTTCGAGGACGTGCGGGACCTCGACGCCGTCGTCATCACCCACCAGCACGCCGACCATGTCGACCAGGAGCGCCTGCCCGCACTGCTGCGCGGCAACCGGGCGGCCGCCGTGCACGCGGATCCGCAGACGGCCGAGCTGATCTCATCCGCCGGCGCCGACGTCATGGTCCTGCGCCACGGTGAGCCGGTCGAGCTCGGGCCGCTCACCATCTCGCCCGTGGGCGAGCTCCACGCCGTCAACCACGCCGGGGTCCCGCGGTGCACCAACGTCGGGGTCGTCCTGCGCGCGGACGGCGAGCCGAGCCTCTACCACCCTGGCGACGCCTACGACGGCGATCCCGGACAGGTCGACCTGCTCGCCGTGCCCGTCAACGCCCCGTGGGCCAAGGTCAGCGAGTCGATCGACTTCGTGCGCCGCATCGCGCCGACGGGGTTCATCCCGATCCACGACGCGCTCCTGTCCGAGGCCGGGCGCCGCATGTACATCGGGCACATCGGCACCTACGGGGGCACCGACCTGACGCTGCACGACCTGGCCGACCGGCACCCCGCAGACATCGTCTCCGACTGACCGCGCCCGTCACTCGGGCAACACCGCTCCACGTGCGAGCGGTGAGTCCACGGGATCCCATGGACTCGGCGCTCATCGCTGTCGTGGCGTGTGCCACCCGCGGACGATGACACTCCTGGGGCGACGCCTCCGACATGGTCCTGGCGTTGAGCGGCAAGACCGACGCCGCGTCCGCGCTGCGAACACGGCTGGTGGGCGTCCGCAGGCATGCCCCTCACCTGATCGACGCCGAGGTGACCCGTGACGGCAAGAGCGGTCTCGTCCGCGCACCTTCGGCCTCGTCTGTCACTCTGGCAACACGGGCTCCATGAATGCCCGGCGAGTCAATGGGATCCCCTGGACTCGCCGCTCACCGCTGTCACACGGTATGCCGTGCGGCTGCCGGTCAGTGACCGCGTGCGGCCGACGCCTCGACGGCCAGCCGTGCTGCCCCGATGATGCCCGCCTTGTTCTGCAGCGTTGCGGGGATGATCGGGGTGCGCAGCTTCAGCAGGTGGAGGAACTTGTCGCTGTCCTTGGAGATGCCGCCGCCGACCACGAAGAGGTCGGGGGAGAAGAGGGCCTCGACGACGGAGTAGTAGCGCTGGAGGCGCACCGTGTAGTCCTCGTAGCTGAGGCCGAGGATGTCCTTGATCGAGGAGGCGGCCTCCTTCTCGGCGTCCTTGCCGTCGATCTCGAGGTGGCCGAGCTCGCTGTTGGGCACGAGCACGCCGCGGTAGAGGATCGCGCTGCCGATGCCGGTGCCCAGGGTGGTGAGGATGACGAGGCCGTCCTGGTTCTTGCCGGCGCCGTAGTGCAGCTCGGCGTAGCCGGCGGCGTCGGCGTCGTTGACCAGGGTCACGTCGCGGCCGAGCCGCTTCTCGAGCGCCCTCTCGCCGTCGAAGTCGATCCACGCGTGGTCGATGTTGGCCGCGGAGCGCACGATGCCGTGGGTCACCACGGCCGGCACCGTGA
This sequence comes from Actinomycetales bacterium, assembly GCA_038237075.1. Taxonomy (GTDB): domain Bacteria; phylum Actinomycetota; class Actinomycetes; order Actinomycetales; family Dermatophilaceae; genus Lapillicoccus. Next base: position 3,617 of record JBBRZC010000110.1, on the reverse strand, counting down.
CGCCGATGGGGGCGTCCTTGATCTCGTCCTTGAAGGCGTCGACCAATTGGGCCACGACCTCGATGACGGCCTCGGGCGTGGCGGGCTGGGGAGTGACGATCCTCTGCCGCTTGGTCGTGAACACCCCCTTGTCGAGGTCGACGGGGGCCGCCTTGATGCCGCTGCCGCCGATGTCGATGCCGAGGGGGTTTCCGTGCTTGGCCATGGTGCGTTCGCCTTTGCTTCGTTGGTCGGGCGGATGGGTCAGGGCAGGGTGAGGATCTCGTTGCCGTCCCCGGTGATCAGGACCGTGTGCTCGAACTGGGCCGACCGGCTGCGGTCCCTGGTGACTACCGTCCACCCGTCGTCCCACATCTGCCAGTCGTGGGAACCGAGGTTGAGCATCGGCTCGACGGTGAAGGTCATGCCCGGCTCGATGACGGTCGAGTATGCCGGTGCGGCGTCGTAGTGGGGGATCACCAGACCGCTGTGGAACGACGTGCCGATGCCGTGGCCGGTGAAGTCCCGGACCACGCCGTAGCCGAACCGGCGGGCATAGGACTCGATGACCCGGCCGATGACGTTGATCTCTCGCCCGGGCAGCGCCGCCCTGATCGCGCGCAAGGTGGCTTCGCGGGTCCGCTCGACGAGCAGGCGCGACTCCTCGTCGACGTCCCCGCAGAGGTAGGTGGCGTCCGTGTCGCCGTGCACTCCGCCGATGAACGCGGTGATGTCGATGTTGACGATGTCACCGTCCTCGAGCGGCCGGGCGTCGGGTATGCCGTGGCAGATCACCTCGTTGACCGACGTGCACAGTGACTTGGGGAAGCGCTTGTAGCCGAGGGTCGACGGGTAGGCCCCGTGGTCTAGGAGGAACTCGTGGCCGGCGGCGTCGATCTCGTCGGTCGTCACGCCGGGCGCGATGACCGCGGCGGCGGCCGCCATGGCCTGCGCGGCGATCCGGCAGGCGACGCGCATCCGCTCGATCGTCTCTGCGTCCTTGACCTCGGAGCCGGTGAACGGCGTGGGCGCCGGCCGGTCGACGTACTCGGGGCGGGCGATGCTCGACGGGACCGGCCGGCGCGGGGAGACGTCGTGGGGGGCGACGGTTGCGAAGGTGACCGGCATACGGTGGAGTCTAGGAGCACACGCCGACGGATGGGCCGAGCGCCCGTCCCCCACCCACGGAGGTTGTCGTGCAGTACTGGTTCAACGTCAGCACGGGCAAGGTCGAGTCCGACGACGAGCGCAGCCAGGGCGCCGAGGTGCTCGGGCCCTACGCCAGCCAGGCCGAGGCGGGGCGGGCACTCGACACGGCGCGGGCGCGCACCGAGGAGTGGGACGAGGAGGACCGGAGGTGGAACGCCGGCGGCACCGGGCGCTCCGAGGACGACTGAGGTCTGGGCGCGCTCGAGGCCAGGCACTGCTCACCCCGACGAACCCTCCGCCGCGCCGGTCGCGCGGTCAGCCTGGGCCGCCCGGACGTGGCGCTCGTGCACGGCATACTCGTCGGTGCGCTCGTCGTAGTCCCAGAACCCGCGCAGCCACGCCGCCGTGCCGATGACGCCGAGCACGCACAGCACGCCGCCGCTGGTGACCGCGGTGCGCACGCCGAAGCGGTCCGCGACGAGGCCGGAGCGGATCTGCCCCCCGAGCGGGCCGATCGAGTAGGACAGCATCTCGATGCCCGCCAGCCGGCCGCGCATCGTGTCGGGGATCGTCTGGTGCCAGATCGTGCCGCGGAAGATCCCGCTCACCTGGTCGGCGGCGCCGGCGAGCGCGAAGCAGAGCAGGACCAGCCAGACCTGGCCGACGACGCCGGCCAGCGCCACCGACGCGCCCCAGCCCATCGCGGCGAGCACCACCGCGCGGCCGTGCCGGTGCACCCGCGCGGCCCATCCCGACGTCAGCGCGGCGAGCAGGGCTCCGGCGGTGCCCGCGGAGTAGAGCAGCCCGAGCACCTCGGGGCGGCGCAGCACGTCCTGCGCGAGGGCGGGGAAGAGCACCGTGGGCATCGCCATGAGCATCGCGACGATGTCGATGAGGTAGGTGCCGAGCAGGTCGCGTCGCCGCACGGCATATACGAGGCCGTCGCGGATGCCGCTCAGGCTGGGTGGCGACGTCGACTCGGTCGGCGGGTAGCGCCTCATCCGTGCGAAGAGGGCGGTGGCGACAGCGAGCCCCACCACCTCGACGAGGAAGCACCAGCCGACCCCGACGAGGTGGACGAGGACCCCACCAACGGCCGGCCCGGCCAGCATCCCCACCTGCATGCCCACTGACGACATCGCGACCGCGGCGGTGAGCTGGTCGTGCGGGACGGTGCGGGGGATGAGCGCCTCCCGCGACGGCCGCTGCAGCGACTGGGCAGCCGACAGGAAGGCTGCGACGACGAAGATCACCCAGACCTGCGGCCTCTCCAGGAACGCGTTGACCACGAGTAGCCCGGTGAGGACCGCCTGGGCAACGCCGGTCCACACGACCATGGTCCGCCGGTCGAGGTGGTCGGCCAGTGCGCCACCCCAGAGCCCGAACACGATGAGCGGCACGAGCTCGACGGCTCCCACCGCGCCGACGACGAAGTTCGACCGGGTCAGCTGGTAGAGCTGGTAGGGCAGGGCGACGTAGCCGACCATCCCGCCGAGGTAGAACACCGTCCCGGCAAGGAAGAGGAGCCGGAAGTCGCGGGACCCGCGCCACGGTGTGGTGTCCATCCGCAGGCGCCACAGCCGCTCGAACCGGCTCATGCCGGGGTATGCCGTGGGGTCACGCGGGTGAGTCTCGCGTGCTGGTCCGCACCGGGCAACCGACTTGATGTGGACCGGCGATGAGTCAGGAGACGACGAGCACCCCGGACATGTCTGCGTGGAAGTCGCAGGTGAGGTCGTAACGGCCCGCCTTGGCCGGGACCTGGAGCGTCGCGGTGCCCCCGTGCCCGGCGACCTTGACGTCGAAGCCGCCCGCCTTCGAGGTGACCGTGTGGGTCTCGTTGTCGGCGTTGGTGACGGTGATGCTCGACCCGGCGGGGACGGACGCGGGCACCTCGAACATGAAGTCCTTGACCGTGATCCGGCTGGCGCGGTCGTCACCGGACGTCGCGCTGGACGTCGAGGACGTCGAGGACGTCGCGGTCGGCGCCGTGGACGTCGGCGTCTTTGAGCTTGACGACGGGGCGCTCGACGACGTGGTGGCGGCGGACCCGCTGGTGGACGCTGCCGGCGAGGTCGTCGTGGCGCTGCCGCAGGCCGACAGGGCGACGGCGAGTCCGCCGGTCAGGAGGGCGAGGCGCAGGGTGGCGGGACGGGACATGGGAGCTCCTGGGTGGGCGGTGTGGCGGCGTCGACGGACGGGGTCAGGCCGTGCCGGTGAGGTGGCCGAAGACGACGACGTTGCCGAGGTAGTGTTTCACCGGGTCGAACGTGCCGCCGCAGGTGATGAGGCGGATCTCGCTGCGGTCGAACGCTCCCCGGTAGACCTCCTCGGTGGGGAACTGGTCCTTGGGGTACGTGGCGACCTTGTCGACGAGGAAGGTGGTCTTCGTGCCGTCGGCCCGCGTGACCGTGATCTGGTCGCCGGGACGGGTCGCGCCGAGCCGGTAGAAGACGCCCGGGCCCTGCTTGCTGTCCACGTGGGCGCCG
>JBBRZC010000109.1:0-12020 GCA_038237075.1 Actinomycetales bacterium | reverse complement strand
GCACTGGTGCACGGCGACCTCCCGACCGCGCTGGCCCGCAACCCCATCGTCCCGTTCGTCGTCGTCTACCTCGCCCTCTCCGGTCTCGCCTGGGCGCGACGCCGGGTCACCGGGGCTGCGCCCGGCCGGTTCGCGCCGTCGTGGATGCTGCACGTCCTCTGGGTGGGACTCACCCTGTTCTGGGTCCTGCGCAACGTGCCGGGCTGGACCTGGCTGTCACCCCAGTAGCCGAGCACGTAACCTTGCGGGGTGCCCAGCGTCCTCGATGACCTCATCGCCGGAGTCCGTGCCGACCTCGCCGAGCGCGAGGCGCGCACGCCGTTCGCGGCGCTCGAGGCCCGCCTCGCCGACGTGGCCGTGGCTCTCGACGCGGAGGCGGCCCTGCGGGGGGCGCCGGGTCTGGCCGTCATCGCCGAGGTGAAGCGCGCCAGCCCGAGCAAGGGGGCTCTCGCCCCGATCGCCGACCCGGCCGCGCTGGCCGCGGAGTATGCCGCGGGCGGGGCCAGCGCTGTCAGCGTCCTCACCGAGCGGCGCCGGTTCGGTGGCAGCCTCGACGACCTCGCCGCAGTTCGCGGCCGGGTGTCGGTGCCGGTCCTGCGCAAGGACTTCACCGTGACGCCCTACCAGGTCACCGAGGCCCGCGCCTGGGGCGCCGACCTTGTCCTGCTCATCGTCGCGGCCCTCGACCAGGACGCGCTGGTCTCGATGCGCGAGCAGGCCGAGTCGCTGGGGATGACGGCCCTCGTCGAGGTCCACGACGAGGAGGAGACCCGTCGGGCGGTCGACAGCGGCGCGCGGGTCGTCGGCGTCAACGCACGCAACCTGCGCACCCTCGAGATCGACCGCTCCACCTTCGCGCGGCTGCGCCCGCTGCTCCCCGAGGGCGTCGTGACCATCGCCGAGTCGGGCGTCCGAGGCCTGGCAGACGTCGAGGCGTATGCCGCGGCGGGTGCCCGCGGCATCCTCGTCGGCGAGGCGCTGGTCACCGGCGGGGCGCCGCGCGCGAGCGTCGCCCGGTTCGCCGCTGCGCGTCAGGAGGTCAGAGCATGACGGCTGGGCGCTTCGGCGCCTTCGGGGGCCGCTACGTGCCAGAGGCGCTCATCCCCGCTCTCGAGCAGCTCGACGAGGTGCGGCACAAGGCGATGATCGACCCCGAGTTCGTCGGCGAGCTCGAGCGGCTGCACCGCACCTACACGGGACGCCCCAGCATCATCACCGAGGTGCCGCGGTTCGCCGAGCACTGCGGGGGAGCGCGGGTCATCCTCAAGCGGGAGGACCTCAACCACACCGGCTCCCACAAGATCAACAACGTCCTCGGCCAGGCCCTGCTGACCCGGCGGATGGGCAAGCGCCGGGTCATCGCCGAGACCGGCGCCGGCCAGCACGGGGTCGCGACCGCGACCGCAGCGGCGCTGCTCGGGCTCGACTGCGTCGTCTACATGGGCAAGGTCGACACCGACCGCCAGGCCCTCAACGTCGCCCGGATGCGCCTGCTCGGCGCCGAGGTGGTCCCGGTGACCAACGGCAGCCAGACCCTCAAGGACGCCGTCAACGAGGCGCTGCGCGACTGGGTCGCCAACGTCGAAGGCACCCACTACGTGCTCGGCACCGTCACCGGCCCGCACCCCTTCCCCGAGATGGTCCGCGACTTCCACCGGGTCATCGGCGTCGAGGCCCGCGCGCAGGTCCTCGACCTCGTCGGCCGGCTACCCGACGTCGTCCTCGCCTGCGTCGGTGGCGGCTCCAACGCCATGGGCATCTTCCACCGGTTCATCGACGACGCGTCGGTGCGGCTCGTCGGCCTCGAAGCCGGCGGCAGCGGCGTCGAGACCGGCCGGCACGCGTCTCGCTTCGCGGCCGGCGCCCCGGGCGTGCTCCACGGTGCCTACACCTACGTCATGCAGGACGAGGACGGCCAGACCGTGGAGTCCCACTCGATCTCGGCCGGGCTCGACTACCCCAGCGTCGGGCCCGAGCACGCCTTCCTCCTCGACAGCGGGCGCGCCGAGTACCGCTCGGTCACCGACGACGAGGCGATGGAGGCCTTCCGGTTGCTCTGCCGCACCGAGGGCATCATCCCCGCCATCGAGTCCGCCCACGCCCTGGCCGGGGCGATGCAGGCCGGGCGCGAGCTCGGACGCGACGCCGTGCTCCTCGTCAACCTCTCCGGGCGAGGCGACAAGGACGTGCACACCGCCGCCGCCTGGTTCGGGCTCCTCGACGGGCCCGACGGCGCCGTCGACGCGCCCGGCGCCGAGGGCGTCGACCTCGCGGCGGGGGTCCAGGCGTGACGGGCGTCGGCGACGTCCTCGCGGCCTGCCGCGCCGAGGGCCGGGCCGCCCTCGTCGGCTACCTGCCCGTCGGCTATCCCGACGTCCCCCGCTCGATCGAGGCGATGACGGCCATGGTCGACGCGGGCGTCGACATCGTCGAGGTGGGCGTGCCCTACAGCGACCCGCTCATCGACGGCCCGGTCATCCAGCACGCCGCGGAGCGGGCCCTGGCGGCCGGAACCCGGGTCGACGACGTCTTCACCGCGACCGCGGCGGTGGCCGCCGCCGGCGCACCCGCTCTGGTCATGACGTACTGGAACATCGTCCTGCGCCGCGGCGTCGACGCCTTCGCTCGTGCCCTCGCCGACGGGGGAGCGTCGGGCATGATCACCCCCGACCTCATCCCCGACGAGGCGGCGGACTGGATCGCTGCCTCCGACGTTCACGGCCTCGACCGGGTCTTCCTCGTCGCCCCGAGCTCGACCCGCGAGCGCCTCGTCACCGCCACCGCGGCCTGCCGAGGGTTCGTCTACGCCGCGTCGACGATGGGGGTCACCGGCACCCGGGCCAGCGTGGGCAGCGCCGCCGAGGGGCTCGTCGCCCGCACCCGTGAGGTCACCGACATCCCGGTCTGCGTCGGGCTCGGCGTGTCCAACGGCGTCCAGGCCGCCGACGTCGGCCGCTTCGCCGACGGTGTCATCGTCGGCTCCGCCCTCGTGCGGGCCTTGACTGAGGCGCCGACCTTCACGGACGGCATACGCGACCTGCGGGCCGCCGTGGCCGACCTCGCGGCGGGGGTGCGCTCCTCGCGAGCGCCGGTGGCCGCCCCGTGACCTCCCTCGTCGGCGAGATCCCCAGCCCCACCGCGGGGGTCTGGAACCTCGGTCCGCTCCCCGTCAGGGGTTATGCCATCTGCATCCTCGCGGGCATCGTCGTCGCGCTGTGGATCACCCAGCGCCGTCTCGAGGACCGCGGCGGCACGGCCGGGCAGGCCCTCGACGTCGCCGCTTGGGCGGTGCCCTTCGGCATCGTCGGCGGCCGGCTCTACCACCTCGTCACCTCGCCGCAGGCCTACTTCGGGGCGGGCGGCCACCCGCTCAACGCCCTCAAGGTGTGGGAGGGCGGCCTCGGCATCTGGGGCGCCGTGGCGTTGGGCGCGCTCGGGGCATGGATCGGCTGCCGACGACGGGGAGTGCGCTTCCTCGACTTCGTCGACGCCGCCGCTCCGGGCGTCCTCGTGGCCCAGGCCATCGGGCGGTGGGGCAACTACTTCAACAACGAGATCCACGGCTCCGAGACGACGTTGCCATGGGGGCTCAAGGTCTACGACTGGGACCAGCAGGCCGGGCACGCGGTCCTCGATGCGGCGGGCAACCCCGTCGTGGCCGGTGTCTTCCACCCGACCTTCCTCTACGAGTCGATCTTCTGCCTGCTGCTCGCCCTCGCCCTGGTCCTCCTCGACCGGAGGACCGTGCTGCGCCGCGGGCAGATCTTCGCCCTCTACGTCGCCGGCTACCCGGTCGGCCGGCTCGCCATCGAGCTGATGCGCACCGACGACGCCAACCGCATCCTCGGCCTGCGGGTCAACGTGTGGGTCTCCGTCCTCGTCTTCCTTCTCGGGGCCGGGCTCTACGTCCTGTTCGGGCGCCGGTCTGACCAGGCCCTCGAGTCCTCGCCGGACTCGCCGGACTCGCCGGACTCGCCCCCCCAGCCGGCGCCAGAACGCCCGGCCCAGTCGCCTGTGTCTCACAATGTGGAATGATTCGTATCAGAATCTAGGACGATTGACCGCCCCCGCTATTCTGCGGGGGCACTGGCCGACGCCGTCCAGCTGCGCTTCCATGCCTTCGAGGGACCACCTCAGGGAGTCACGAACAGGACGGTGAGACTTTCGATGTCTACTCAGCGCCCCCTCTTCTCGGCGCAGCCCGCCGACGTGGGCTTGTACCGTCACGAGCAAGAGCACGACGCCTGCGGTGTCGCCATGGTCGCGACGATGCGCGGCCGGGCCGGTCACGACATCGTCGAGCACGCCCTCACCGCGCTGCGCAACCTCGACCACCGGGGCGCCACCGGGGCGGACCCGCTCGTCGGCGACGGCGCCGGCATCCTCACCCAGGTGCCTGACGCCTTCCTGCGCGAGACGGTGGGCTTCTCCCTCCCGCTCGCCGGGGCGTATGCCGTCGGGCTCGCCTTCCTGCCCGTCGACGAGGCCGAGCGCGCCGAGGTCGTTGCCGCGGTCGAGCAGATCGCCAAGGAGGAGTCGCTCAAGGTCCTCGGCTGGCGGGACGTGCCCGTCTCGGCCGACCTCGTGGGCGACGTCGCCCGTGACTGCATGCCGCACTTCGCCCAGCTCTTCGTCTCGTCCGCCGTGGGGCGCCAGGTCGCCGTCGGCCTCGACCGCTTCGCCTTCTGCCTGCGCAAGCGCGCCGAGCTTGAGACCGACGTCTACTTCGCCTCGCTGTCCTCGCGCACCCTCGTCTACAAGGGGATGCTCACCACGGGCCAGCTCGAGCCGTTCTTTCCCGACCTGTCGCACCGGTCCTTCGAGACCCAGCTTGCGCTCGTGCACTCGCGGTTCTCGACCAACACGTTCCCGTCCTGGCCGCTCGCTCACCCCTACCGGTTCATCGCCCACAACGGCGAGATCAACACCGTCAAGGGCAACCGCAACTGGATGAGCGCCCGCGAGAGCCAGCTCACCTCCGACATCATCCCCGGCGACCTCGAGCGGCTCTTCCCCATCTGCACCCCGCACGCCTCCGACTCGGCGACCTTCGACGAGGTCCTCGAGCTGCTTCACCTCGGCGGCCGCTCGCTGCCGCACGCCGTCCTCATGATGATCCCGGAAGCGTGGGAGAACCACGCCGACATGGACCCCGCCCGGCGCGCGTTCTACGAGTTCCACTCCACGTTCCAGGAGCCGTGGGACGGCCCGGCCTGCGTCGCTTTCACCGACGGCACCCTCATCGGCGCCGTCCTCGACCGCAACGGCCTGCGCCCGGGCCGGTATGCCGTGACCGACGACGGTCTCGTCGTGCTCGCCTCCGAGTCGGGGGTCCTCGCCCTCGACCCGTCGAGCGTCGTCAAGCGCGGGCGCCTCCAGCCGGGGAAGATGTTCCTCGTCGACACCGAGCACGGCCGGATCATCGGCGACGAGGAGATCAAGTCCTCGCTGGCCGCCCAGCACCCCTACGACGAGTGGCTGCACGCGGGCCTCATCAGCCTCGAGGACCTGCCCGAGCGTGAGCACATCGTGCACACCTCGTCGTCGGTGGCCCGGCGGCAGCAGACCTTCGGCTACACCCAGGAGGAGCTGCGGATCCTGCTCACCCCGATGGCGCGGTCCGGCGGCGAGGCGCTGGGTTCGATGGGCACCGACACCCCGATTGCGGTGCTGTCGAGCCGGCCCCGCCTGCTCTTCGACTACTTCACCCAGCTCTTCGCCCAGGTGACGAACCCGCCGCTCGACGCCATCCGCGAGGAGCTGGTCACCTCGCTCGGCACGACGGTCGGGCCGGAGGGCAACGCGCTGTCGGTCTCGCCGGCCCACGCCCGACAGCTCGTCCTGCCCTTCCCGGTGCTCGACAACGACGAGCTGGCAAAGATCGTCCACGTCAACGCCGACGGCGACCTCCCCGGCTACGCCACCCACGTCGTCCAGGGCCTCTACGACGTCAACGGCGGCGCCGCCGCGATGCAGGCCCGGCTCGAGGAGATCTTCGTCGAGGTCTCCGCCGCCATCGGGCGCGGCGACCGCTTCGTCGTCCTCTCCGACCGTGACTCCGGCCGCGACCAGGCCCCGATCCCGTCCCTGCTGCTGACCTCGGCCGTGCACCACCACCTCATCCGCGAGAAGACGCGCACCCTCGTCGGGCTGCTCGTCGAGGCCGGCGACGTCCGCGAGGTGCACCACGTCGCGCTCCTCGTCGGCTACGGCGCCGCCGGCGTCAACCCCTACCTCGCGATGGAGTCCGCCGAGGACCTCGTCCGCACCGGGACGCTGCAGGGCGTGCCGGCCGAGAAGGCGGTGGCCAACCTCATCAAGGCGCTCGGCAAGGGTGTGCTCAAGGTGATGTCCAAGATGGGCATCTCCACGGTGGCCTCCTACCGGGGCGCCCAGGTCTTCGAGGCCGTCGGCCTCTCTCAGGAGCTCGTCGACCGCTACTTCACCGGCACGGTGACCCAGCTCGGCGGGGTCGGGCTCGACGTCGTCGCGGCCGAGGTCGCGGCCCGGCACGCCGCCGCCTACCCGCCGGAGGGCATCCACCAGGCCCACCGCAGTCTCTGGGTCGGCGGCGAGTACCAGTGGCGACGCGAGGGCGAGCCGCACCTCTTCGACCCGGACACCGTCTTCCGGCTCCAGCACTCGACGCGGCAGCGGCGCTACGACATCTTCAAGCAGTACACCGCCCGGGTCGACGAGCAGTCCGAGCGGCTCATGACCCTGCGGGGGCTCTTCGAGTTCGCCCCCGGTGACGAGACCGGCCGGCCGGCGATCACCGTCGACGAGGTCGAGCCGGTGAGCGAGATCATCCGGCGGTTCAGCACCGGCGCGATGAGCTATGGCTCGATCAGCCTCGAGGCGCACGAGACGCTGGCCGTCGCGATGAACCGGATCGGCGGCAAGTCCAACACGGGCGAGGGCGGCGAGGACGAGAGGCGGCTCCTCGACCCGGCCCGCCGCTCGGCGATCAAGCAGGTCGCGTCCGGCCGCTTCGGAGTGACCAGCCTCTACCTCACCGAGGCGGACGACATCCAGATCAAGATGGCGCAGGGCGCCAAGCCGGGGGAGGGCGGCCAGCTGCCCGGAGCGAAGGTCTACCCGTGGATCGCGAAGACCCGGCACTCCACTCCGGGCGTCGGCCTCATCTCACCGCCCCCGCACCACGACATCTACTCCATCGAGGACCTCGCCCAGCTCATCCACGACCTCAAGAACGCCAACCCCGCGGCCAGGATCCACGTCAAGCTCGTCTCCGAGGTCGGGGTCGGCACCGTCGCCGCCGGGGTCTCCAAGGCGCACGCCGACGTCGTCCTCATCTCCGGGCACGACGGCGGCACGGGAGCATCGCCCCTGACGTCGCTCAAGCACGCCGGGGCGCCGTGGGAGCTCGGCCTCGCCGAGACCCAGCAGACGTTGCGCCTCAACGGGCTGCGCGACCGCATCGTCGTCCAGGCCGACGGCCAGCTCAAGACCGGGCGTGACGTCGTCATCGCCGCCCTGCTCGGAGCCGAGGAGTTCGGGTTCGCCACCGCGCCGCTCGTCGTGTCCGGCTGCATCATGATGCGCGTCTGCCACCTCGACACCTGTCCCGTCGGCGTCGCGACCCAGAACCCCGAGCTGCGGGCGCGCTTCTCCGGCAAGCCGGAGTTCGTCGAGACCTTCTTCGAGTACATCGCCCAGGAGGTCCGTGAGCACCTCGCGGCGCTGGGGTTCCGGTCCCTGAAGGAGGCCGTCGGGCACGTCGACGCCCTCCACACCGACCGTGCCGTCGAGCACTGGAAGGCCTCCGGCCTCGACCTCAGCCCGATCCTCACCCAGGTCGAGGACCCGACCGGCGGCACGGCATACTGCTCCGCGGTCCAGGACCACGGGCTCGAGAAGGCCCTCGACCACCAGCTGATCGCCCTCTCACAGCCCGCCCTGCGCGACGGCGAGCAGGTGCGCGCCGCGCTCGCGGTGCGCAACGTCAACCGCACCGTCGGCACGATGCTCGGGCACGAGGTGACCAAGGCGCACCCACACGGCCTGCCCGACAACACCATCGAGCTGACCCTCACGGGGTCTGGCGGGCAGTCGTTCGGGGCCTTCCTCCCGGCGGGGGTCACCCTCGTCCTCCAGGGCGACTCGAACGACTACGTCGGCAAGGGGCTCTGCGGCGGGCGCATCGTCGTCCGCCCGGAGCCCGGAGCCCGGCTCACCGCCGAGTCCAACGTCATCGCCGGCAACGTCATCGCCTACGGTGCGACCGCGGGGGACATCTTCCTCCGCGGCCGGGCCGGCGAGCGCTTCTGCGTGCGTAACTCCGGGGCCTCGGCCGTCGTCGAGGGCGTCGGCGACCACGGCTGCGAGTACATGACCGGGGGCACCGTGGTGATCCTCGGTCCCACCGGCCGCAACCTCGCGGCCGGGATGTCGGGCGGCGTCGCCTACGTGCTCGACCTGCGGCCGGAGCTCGTCAACCCCGAGCTCGTCGACCTGCTGCCGCTGCGCGAGGTGGACGCGGGCGTCCTGCGCGGGCTGCTCGAGTCCCACCACGGCTGGACCGACTCCGCGGTCGCCGGGCGGCTGCTCGACGACTGGGAGAACGCCCGCAGGCGGTTCACCCTCGTCCTCCCGCGCGACTACCAACGCGTCCTCGACGTGCGCACCAGGGCCGAGGCCGAAGGCCTCGACCTCGACGGTGCCGAGGTCTGGGACCGGATCATGGAGGCATCCGGTGGCTGACCCGCAAGGCTTTCTCAAGGTTCGCGAGCGCGAGCTCCCCACCCGCCGGCCGGTGGCGGTGCGCATCCGTGACTGGAAGGAGGTCTACGAGGAGCAGGAGCTCGGCCAGCTGCAGCGACAGGCGGGTCGGTGCATGGACTGCGGGATCCCCTTCTGCCACAACGGATGCCCGCTCGGCAACCTCATCCCCGAGTGGAACGACCTCGCGTGGAGGGGCGACTGGCACGAGGCCATCGAGCGGCTGCACGCCACGAACAACTTCCCCGAGTTCACCGGGCGGCTCTGCCCCGCCCCGTGCGAGACGGCCTGCGTCCTCGGCATCAACCAGCCTGCCGTGACGATCAAGCAGGTCGAGCTGACGACGATCGAGCAGGCGTTCGCCGCCGACGCGGTGACCCCGCAGCCGCCTGAGCGCCTGTCCGGCAAGACCGTGGCCGTCGTCGGCTCCGGCCCGGCCGGGCTCGCGGCGGCCCAGCAGCTGACCCGGGCCGGCCACACCGTCGCCGTCTACGAGCGGGCCGACAAGCCGGGCGGACTGCTGCGCTACGGCATACCGGAGTTCAAGATGGAGAAGTCCATCCTCGACCGGCGCCTGGCCCAGATGGAGGCGGAGGGCACCCGGTTCCGCAGCGGGGTCGACGTCGGTGGCGAGATCACCGGCCGCCAGCTCAAGGACCGCTACGACGCGGTGGTCCTCGCTGTCGGCGCCACGGTGCCCCGCGACCTGCCGGTGCCGGGCCGCGAGCTGCGCGGCACCTACCAGGCGATGGACTACCTGCCACCGTCGAACCGGGCGTCACTCGGCGAGGACGTCGAGGGCCAGGTCGTCGCGACGGGCAAGGACGTCATCATCATCGGCGGCGGCGACACCGGCGCGGACTGCCTCGGCACCGCGCACCGCCAGGGCGCTCGCTCGGTGACCCAGCTCGAGATCCTGCCCCGACCCGGCGAGGAGCGGCCCGGGTCCCAGCCGTGGCCGACCTACCCCATGACCTACCGCGTCGCCAGCGCCCACGAGGAGGGCGGCGAGAGGGTGTATGCCGTGAACACCAGCGCCATCCTCGGCGACGAGGACGGCGCCGTGCGGGCGCTCGAGCTCGTCGAGGTGGCCATGGTCGACGGCCGCTTCGAGCCGGTGCCCGGGACGGAGCACGAGATCCCGGCGCAGCTCGTCCTTCTCGCGATGGGGTTCCTCGGGCCGGAGCGCACCGGCGTCGTCGAGCAGCTCGGTGTCGAGCTCGACGAGCGCTCGAACATCAAGCGCGACAAGACCTTCATGACCTCCGAGCCAGGGGTGTTCGTCGCCGGTGACGCGGGCCGCGGGCAGTCCCTCATCGTGTGGGCGATCGCCGAGGGGCGGGCCGCGGCCAACGGCGTCGACGCGTGGCTGACCGGGTCCAGCCAGCTCCCGCGGCCCATCAACCCCACCGACCGGCCCCTGACGGCGTGAGCCGGGAGCTCCCACCGGAGCTACGCGGCGGTAAGCAATAGGGTTGCCCTCATGCGCCGTGCGAAGATCGTCTGCACCCTGGGCCCTGCGACGTCCACCCCCGAGCAGGTCCTGGCCCTCGTCGAGGCCGGCATGGACATCGCCCGTCTCAACCTCTCCCACGGCGAGTACTCGGTCCACGAGGAGATCTACCGCGCGGTGCGGGCGGCGAGCGACACGACCGGCCGCGCCGTCGGCGTGATGGTCGACCTGCAGGGACCCAAGATCCGCACCGGGCGCTTCGAGAACGGCCCCATCGCGCTCGCTCCCGGCGACCGGTTCACCATCACGGTCGACGACATCCTCGGTGACCAGCACCGGGTGAGCACGACCTACAAGGGGATGCCCGGCGACGTCCGCCCCGGCGACCTGCTCCTCGTCGACGACGGCAAGGTGTCGCTGCGCGCCATCGCCGTGACCGACACCGACATCGTCACCGAGGCGGTCGAGGGCGGCGTCATCTCGAACAACAAGGGCATCAACCTCCCCGGTGTGGCGGTGAGCGTGCCGGCGATGTCGGAGAAGGACAAGGCCGACCTGCGCTGGGCGCTGACGCTGCGGGCCGACCTCATCGCCCTCTCCTTCGTGCGCTCCGCCAAGGACCTCGACGACGTCCACGCGATCATGGACGAGGTGGGCGTGCGGCTTCCCGTCATCGCCAAGATCGAGAAGCCCCAGGCCGTGGACAACCTCCGCGAGATCATCCGGGCCTTCGACGGCGTCATGGTCGCCCGCGGAGACCTCGGCGTCGAGCTGCCGCTCGAGGACGTCCCGCTCGTGCAGAAGCGCGCCGTCGAGATCGCGCGCCAGAACGCCAAGCCGGTCATCGTCGCCACCCAGGTGCTCGAGTCGATGATCGAGAACTCCCGGCCCACCCGCGCGGAGGCCAGCGACTGCGCCAACGCCGTGCTCGACGGCGCCGACGCGATCATGCTGTCGGGGGAGACCAGCGTCGGCGCCTGGCCGATCCAGGCCGTGCGCACCATGGCCCGCATCATCGAGACGACGGAGGACCACGGTCTCGAACGCATCCACCCCCTCGGCACCCGCCCGCACACCACCGGCGGAGCGGTGACGTGGGCTGCCGTCGAGATCGGCGAGCTCCTCAACGTCAAGTACCTCGTGACCTTCACCCAGTCGGGCGACTCGGCGAAGCGGCTGGCGCGGATCCGCTCCAAGCTCCCCATGCTCGCGTTCACGCCGCTGCAGGAGACCCGCTCGCAGCTCGCCCTGGTCTGGGGGATCGAGACCTTCATCGTGCCCATGGCCCGGCACACCGACCAGATGGCGCTCGAGGTCGACAACTCGATGATCTCGTCAGGCCGGTGCCAGGAGGGTGACCGGGTCATCATCGTCGCGGGGTCGCCCCCCGGCATCCCCGGGTCGACGAACGCGTTGCGGGTGCACCGCATCGGCGACGCGAGGAACAAGGTCGCGCCCGCCTACGAGGACCTCACCAAAGCCTGACCGCGCCCCGAGGCCGCACCCGACGGGCGCGCGAACCGGCCGGTATGCTGACGCGGCCCCCTCGCCGGGATGGTGGAATGGCAGACACGGAGCACTCAAAATGCTCTGACCGAGAGGTCGTGCGGGTTCGAGTCCCGCTCCCGGCACCGTCGGCCCCGCCGCCCCGCCGGTTCCGGCCGGCATCTCGTGACGTATCTCCGGCGCCCCGGAATCCTCATACCGCTGACGCCGACCGGCGTCTGTGCGGCACCTGGGGCATGCGCCTCTCGGGCGGCACATCGTCATCCCGGAAGGTGAGCACCCATGTCCGACCTCAACCCACAGCCGTTGCCGCCCCGCT
>JBBRZC010000108.1:0-12357 GCA_038237075.1 Actinomycetales bacterium | reverse complement strand
TCCTCGAACGACACTTTCGAAGCCTGCTCGCTGCCTGAGCATGAGGCGGCCACCGGCGCCTGCGCGTCCCGCCCGTCGAGTCTGGCCATCCTTGCCTTTCGCTGGTGAGTTGCGTTTGGAAACGGTGCCTCGCGGGCTTATCCTGCGGGCGCACTCTGCAACAAGGACACCCACCGAGAAGGGGGCATGCCATGGCGACAAAGAGCTCGAACGTCACCACCGCCGCGGCGGCACCGTCTGCCGCGGCAACGCCGACGAAGCGGACGGCCAGGTCCCGGGCCGGGGTCGCCGACACCGCAGCCACGGGCAAGGCTGCCGCCCGCAAGACCACCGCGAAAAGGGCGCCGGCCCAACCAGCCGGCGGCGCCAAGGCCGCTCCGCCCAAGTCCGCTCCGCCCAAGTCCGCTCCGACCAAGTCCGCTCCGACCAAGTCCGCTCCGACCAAGTCCGCGACGAAGAAGGCAGGCCCCGCCAAGGCGGCGGTCAAGACGGCGGCTGCCGTCACGGCCAAGGCCACGTCCACGACCGCGTCGACGGGCACGAGGGCAGCAGCCTCGAAGACCACCGTGAGGAAGACCACCGTGCGGAAGACGGCCCCGGCCCCCGCGGCGCCGGCGACCTCGGCCGGCACCGCCGCACTCCCGGTCGCCAAGTCCGACAAGCCGTGGACCGCCAAGGAGCTGCGCGAGATCCGCGCCGAGCTCGAGTCGGAGCGGGCTCGCGCGCGCGCCGACCTGAAGATCGCCGAGGCCGACCTCCAGGGCCTGCTCCGCGACGCGGGCGAGGGGGCCGGCGACGACCAGGCAGACGCCGGGGCGAGCATCTTCGGTCGCGAGTACGAGATGACGCTGGCGAACAACTCCCGCGAGCGGCTCGAGCAGCTCGAGCACGCGCTCGAGCGCCTGGACAACGGGACGTACGGGACCTGCGAGTCCTGCGGCAACCCCATCGGCAAGATGCGCCTCCAGGCCGCGCCCCGCGCCACCCTCTGCCTGGCCTGCAAGACCAAGCAGGAGAGTCGCTGATCTCCACTTCCGCATCCCACGGTGAGCCGCTGCCCGCCGTGTCTCCGGCCCGGCGCCGCCGGCTCTTCTGGCTCCTCGGCGTCATCGCCGTCGTCGGCTATGCCCTCGACCAGGCGACCAAGGCCGCAGCGGTCGCGACCCTGACAGGTCAGCCGCCGCGCGACCTCGTCGGGTCGTTCCTGCGGCTTAGCCTCATCCGCAACCCGGGAGCGGCCTTCTCCCTTGGCACCGGCAGCACCTGGGTGCTCACCTTGATCGCCGTAGCTGTCCTCGTCGTCGTCATCCGGACCAGCCGCCGGATCGGCAGCGTCGGATGGGCGTGGGCCCTTGGGCTGCTGCTCGGGGGTGCGCTGGGCAACCTCACCGACCGGATGGTGCGAGAGCCCGGCTTCGGGCGCGGCCACGTCGTCGACTTCATCGACTACCACGGCATCTTCATCGGCAACGTCGCTGACATCTCCATCGTCAGCGCCGCGCTCCTCATCGGGATCCTCGCTGTCGCTGGCGTCGGCGTCGACGGGACCCGCGAGCGGGCCCGCCCCGCGGCGCGGCACGCATCGGAGACCCGCGATGACTGAGGCCCGCACCCTGTTCGTCCCTGACGGCCTCGAGGGCGAGCGCGTCGACGCGGCGATCGCCCGGCTCTTCGGGCTGTCGCGCACCAAGGCCGCCGACCTCGCCGCAGCCGGCGGCGTGCGTCTCAACCACCGCCCGGCCGGCAAGTCCGACCGGGTCAGTGCCGGCGACCTCCTCGAGGTCGAGATCCCCAGCGCGGGCCCCCACCCGGCCCTGGCCGTCGTCGCGGAGCCGGTGCCCGGCATGACGGTCGTCCACGACGACGACGACATCGTCGTCGTCGACAAGCCGGTCGGCGTCGCCGCCCACCCCAGCGTCGGCTGGAGCGGTCCCACGGTGCTCGGCGGTCTGGCAGCGGCGGGCTACCGGATCTCCACGTCCGGCGCGAGCGAGCGCCAGGGCGTCGTGAGCCGCCTCGACGTCGGCACCTCGGGCCTGATGGTGGTCTGCAAGAGCGAGCGGGCCTACACCGTCCTCAAGCGCGCGTTCCGCAACCGGACCGTCGACAAGACCTACCATGCGCTCGTCCAGGGCCTCCCGGACCCCGTCGTCGGCACCATCGACGCCCCGATCGGCCGCCACCCCGGCCACGACTACAAGTTCGCCGTCATGGACTCCGGCAAGCACGCGGTGACCCACTACGAGGTCGTCGAGGCGTTCCGGCACGCCTCCCTCGTCAAGGTGCACCTCGAGACGGGCCGCACGCACCAGATCCGGGTCCACTTCGCCGCGCTGCACCACCCCTGCTGCGGCGACCTCACCTACGGCGCCGATCCCAAGCTCGCGGCCCGCCTCGGGCTCGACCGGCAGTGGCTGCACGCCACGGGGCTCGGGTTCGAGCACCCCGGCACCGGCGCGTGGGTCACCTACCAGAGTAGCTACCCGCCCGACCTGCAGCTCGCCCTGGACCGCATCGCGACCTGATACGACGGCTCAGGCGACACCCGGCGCGACACGCCCGGGGGGGCTGGCCGCGACGCCTAGACTCGAGCCGATGCCAGCCCAGCCCGCCTCCGACCAGAGCTTCGTGCACCTGCACGTGCACACCGAGTACTCCATGCTGGACGGGGCGGCGCGGATCGACGAGCTGCTCGCGTCCGCCGTCGCGATGGGGATGCCGGCCATCGCGACGACCGACCACGGCTACGTCTTCGGCGCCTACGAGTTCTGGTCCAAGGCGCGCAAGCACGGCATCAAGCCCATCATCGGGGTCGAGGCGTATCTCACGCCGGGCACCGACCGGAGCGACCGGACCCGCGTCCGCTTCGGGGACGCCGACAGCAGCTCCCGAGACGACGTGGGCGGCGGGGGCGCATACACCCACATGACCCTGCTCGCCCGCACGACCGGCGGGATGCACAACCTCTTCCGGATGAGCTCACTGGCCTCGCTGGAGGGGCACTACTTCAAGCCGCGCATCGACCGCGACCTCCTCTCCCGCTACGGCGACGGGCTCATCGCGACGACGGGGTGCGTCGGCGGCGAGATACAGACCCGGCTGCGGCTCGGCCAGTACCAGGAGGCCCGGCGGGCAGCGGGCGAGTTCCAGGACATCTTCGGCAAGGAGAACTTCTACGCCGAGGTCATGGACCACGGCATCCCCATCGAGAAGCAGACCCAGCGCGAGCTGCTGCGGCTCGCCACGGACCTCGACCTGCCGCTGCTTGCGACCAACGACCTGCACTACACCAACGCCGCGGACGCCAAGGCCCACGCCGCGCTGCTCTGCGTCCAGTCCGGGTCGACCCTCATGGATCCCAACCGGTTCAAGTTCGACGCCGACGAGTTCTACCTCAAGAGCCCGCAGCAGATGCGCCACCTGTGGCGCGAGCTGCCGCAGGCGTGCGACAGCAGCCTGCTCATCGCCGAGCGGTGCGACGTCACCTTCGTCGAGGGGGAGGGGCGCTACATGCCGCGCTTCCCGTGCCCCGACGGCGAGGACGAGCAGTCGTGGTTCGTCAAGGAGGTCGAGCGTGGGCTCATGGTGCGCTACCCGCAGGGCGTGCCCGAGTACGCCAGCAAGCAGGCTCGCTACGAGACCGAGGTCATCCTCGGCAAGGGGTATGCCGGGTACTTCCTCGTCGTCGCGGACTTCATCAACTGGGCCAAGGACCACGGCATCCGCGTCGGACCCGGGCGTGGGTCCGGCGCCGGCTCGATGTGCGCCTACGCGATGCGGATCACCGATCTCGACCCCGTCGAGCACGGGCTCGTCTTCGAACGCTTCCTCAACCCGGAGCGTCCGTCGATGCCCGACTTCGACGTCGACTTCGACGAGCGCCGGCGCGGTGAGGTGATCCGCTATGTCACCGAGAAGTACGGCGAGGAGCGGGTCGCCCAGATCGTCACCTACGGCACCATCAAGGCCAAGCAGGCGGTGAAGGACGCGGCCCGCGTCATGGGGCACCCGTTCGCCATGGGGGAGAAGCTCACCAAGGCGATGCCGCCGCCGGTCATGGGCAAGGACATGCCGCTGACGGGCGTGTTCGACCCGCAGCACGCGCGCTACCACGAGGGCGCCGACCTGCGTGGCATCCACGACGAGGACCCCCAGGCCAAGGAGGTCGTCGCGACGGCACTCGGCCTCGAGGGGCTCAAGCGCCAGTGGGGTGTGCACGCCGCGGGGGTCATCATGAGCAGTGAGCCGCTCATCGATCTCGTGCCCATCATGCGCCGTGAGCAGGACGGGCAGATCATCACCCAGTTCGACTACCCGAGCTGCGAAGCGCTCGGGCTGGTCAAGATGGACTTCCTCGGCCTGCGCAACCTCACCATCCTCGACGACGCCATCGAGAACGTCCACGCCAACCGCGGTGAGGACGTCGACCTCGAGGCCCTGTCCAAGGACATGACCGATCCCGAGGCCTACCGGATCCTCCAGCGCGGCGACACCCTCGGGGTCTTCCAGCTCGACGGCGGCGGCACCCGGACCCTGCTGCGGCAGATGCAGCCGAACCGGTTCGAGGACATCTCCGCGACGATCGCCCTCTACCGGCCCGGGCCCATGGGCATCAACAGCCACACCAACTACGCACTGCGCAAGACCGGCCGTCAGCCGGTCACGCCGATCCACCCCGAGCTGGCCGAGCCGCTCGCGGAGGTGCTCGACGCGACCTACGGGCTGATCGTCTACCAGGAGCACGTCATCCAGATCGCCCAGAAGGTCGCCGGCTACAGCCTCGGCAAGGCCGACCTGCTGCGCAAGGCGATGGGCAAGAAGAAGAAGGAGGTCCTCGACGCCGAGTTCGTCGGCTTCGAGGCCGGGATGCAGGCCAGGGGCTACAGCGCCGGCGCGGTCACGTCGCTCTGGGAGGCGCTGCTGCCGTTCGCGGACTACGGGTTCAACAAGGCGCACGCCAAGTCCTACGCGCTGATCTCCTACTGGACGGCATACCTCAAGGGCAACTATCCGGCGGAGTACATGGCCGCCCTGCTCACGTCGGTGCGCGACGACAAGGACAAGTCGGCGCTCTACCTCAACGAGTGCCGCCGGATGGGCATCAAGGTGCTGCCGCCCGACGTCAACGAGTCGGTCGCCAACTTCGCCGCGGTCGGCACCGACATCCGCTTCGGGATGGCGGCGATCCGCAACGTCGGCCACAACGTCGTTGAGGCGGTCGTGCGCACGCGTGAGCAGAAGGGCCTCTACTCCTCGTTCAAGGACTTCCTCGGCAAGGTGCCGGCGGTCGTGTGCAACAAGCGCACCATCGAGTCGCTCATCAAGGCCGGGGCCTTCGACTCCCTCGGCGAGAGCCGCCGCGGTCAGCTCGAGGTGCACGACCGCTACGTCGACGTCCTCGTCGAGGTCAAGCGCCAGGAGGAGCGCGGGCAGGACTCCCTGTTCTCGGCGTTCGGGGTCTTCGGCAACGACGCCGCCATCGCGACCGACGCCTTCGACGGCCTTCCGCCGGTGCCCCGGCACGAGTGGGACAAGTCCACCCTGCTCACGTTCGAACGTGAGATGCTCGGGCTCTACGTCAGCGACCACCCGCTCTTCGGCATCGAGCACGTCCTCTCCCAGCACGCCGACACCTCGATCGCCTCGCTCATGGGTGACGAGCCCCGGCCCGACGGCACGCCGGTCACCGTGGCCGGCCTCATCACCGGGCTCCAGATCAAGCGGACCAAGAAGGGCGACCTCTGGGCCATCGCCACCGTGGAGGACCTCGACGGGGCCGTCGAGTGCCTCTTCTTCCCCAGCGCCTACCTCACGGTCTCGACGAAGCTCAGCACCGACGTCGTCTGCGTCGTCAAGGGCCGGGTCAGCAGCCGCGACGACACGGTCTCGATCTTCGCCCAGGAGCTCACCATCCCCGAGATCAAGGAGGGCCCGCGCGGGCCGGTCGTCGTCACCGTGCCGCTGACCCGGGCGACCGACGCCGTGGCCGAGCGGATCCGCAGGGTCCTCGGCGAGCACCCCGGGGTCACCGAGGTCCACCTCAAGCTCACCCAGCCGGGCCGGTCCGTGCTCATGCAGCTCGACGACGCGCTGCGGGTCACCGCCTCCCCAGCCCTGTTCGGCGACCTCAAGGCCCTCCTCGGGCCGGCCTGCCTCAGCTGAACCCGGGGGCTGAGGGGCCGGGTCCGCCGACAGTTCACGAATCCGTCTCTTTGGCCATTCCTCTCCTGTTAGCGTCCCTTCGTAGACGCCACGTCGGTGGCGCGAGGGGTGCCGCTCGTGGGGGGCGGCATCGCTCGCGCTCCCTATGCTGACGTGGGTGATGACTTCGCTGGGGAGGGTGCTGGCCCGGCGCCGGATGGCCTCGCTCGGGATCGACCCTGCCCTCGGGGGTGGCGCATCTGGGGTGGCTCACGCGGCGCGCCACCTCCTCGCGGAGCAGGCCCAGGACCTCGCCAGCGGCCAGTGGTCCATCGGGGTCCGCACCGGGGCGACCCTCGCCGACGTCGAGGCGGCCGTCGATGCGCGGACCATCACCCGCAGCTGGCCGATGCGCGGCACCCTGCACCTCATGGCCACCGAGGACGTGAGGTGGATGTGCCGGCTGCTGAACACGAGAGCCGAGGCGGCGACCCGGGCCCGGTTCGCGGCGCTCGACATCACGCCGACGGTGCTCGGCCGGGCGCGGGACGCCGTGATCGCGGCCGTGGAGGAGCATGCCGTGCTGAGCCGGCCAGCCCTCTTCGACGTGCTCCGCCGCTGCGGGATCGACCCGGACGGGCAGCGCGGCATCCACCTGCTCGGCCGGTTCTGTCAGGAGGCCTTGCTCTGCCAGGGGCCGCCCGTGGACCGGCAGCCGAGCTTCGTCCTGCTCGACGCGTGGGCTCCCTGGTCGTGGGACCCGGGGCGCGAGGAGGCGATGGCCGCCCTCGCCGAGCGCTACGTGCGCGGCCACGGGCCGGTCACCGAGCGCGACCTGGCCGGGTGGGCCGGGCAGTCCCTCGGGTTCGCGCGCGAGGCGGTCACGCTCGCCGGTGACAGGCTGGCGCGCGAAGAGATCGCGGGTACCGCCCACCTGGTCCACGTCGACGCGCCCCCCGCCCCCGCGGCCGGCGGTCTGCACCTGCTCCCGGGCTTCGACGAGTACCTCCTCGGCTACAAGGACCGGTCGGCGATGCTCACCGCCCAGGCGCAGGCCCGGATCGTCCCCGGAGGCAACGGCATGTTCCTGCCCACCGTCGTCGTCGGCGGCCAGGTCGTCGGCACCTGGGGCCGGCGGCTGACGCCCACCCGTGTGGCGGTCACGGTGGCGCCGTTCGGTGCCGTCAGCGCGACCCGTCTGCGGGCCCTCGTCCGGGCGGCCACGGCATACGGCAGGTTCCTCGGCCGCGAGGTCGACCTCGCCGTCGCGGGGGAGGTGGCCTGACACGGGCCGGCGGGGCCTATGGTGCTCACCATGCCCGCCGCCCTCCCGACCCCGCCTCCCCGCGAGCCGCGCTCCCGGACGGTGCACGGCGACACTGTCATCGACGAGTTCGCCTGGATGGCCGAGCGCGACGACCCGCGGCTGCGGGCTTACCTCGAGGCCGAGAACGCCTACGCGACCGCGATGACCGAGCACCTCAACCCCCTCGCCGAGACGCTCTTCCAGGAGATCCGGTCGCGCACCCGGGAGACCGACCTCACCGTCCCGGTCCGGCACGGCGGCTGGTGGTACCACACGCGCACCATCGAGGGCGAGCAGTATGCCGTCGAGGGCCGGCTCCCCGCCGGGGAGGGCTCGCCGCGCCCGACCCTCGACCCGGCCGCCGCCCCCGCCGGGGAGCAGGTCATCCTCGACGAGAACGCCGAGGCCCGCGGCCACGACTTCTTCGCCCTCGGCGCAGCGGACGTCTCCCCCGACGGGCGGCTGCTCGCGTATGCCGTGGACGTCGCCGGTGACGAGCAGTTCGACCTGCGGGTGCGTGAGATCGAGAGCGGAGAAGTCCTCGACGAGGCAGTGACGGGGATCGGCTACGGCGTCGCGTGGTCGCTCGGGTCGACGCACCTCTTCTACACCCGCCTCGACGACGCGTGGCGCTCCCACGAGGTTTGGCGGCACGAGGTCGGCCGACCCGCCGACGAGGACGTGCTCGTCCTTCGCGAGGACGACGAGCGCTTCAGCGTGGCCGTCGGGGTCTCCCGGGACGACCGCTGGGTGATCATCGGCTGCGGCTCGCGGCTGACGACGGAGATCCACCTCGTCGACTCCGCGGCACCGACGAGCGCCCCCCGGGTCGTCGCGGCGCGCGAGGAAGGTGTCGAGTACGACGTCGAGCCGCTCGGTGACGAGCTGCTCGTCGTGCACAACCGTCGGCGGCGCAACTTCGAGGTGGCGCGTGCCGCGGTCACGGCGGCCGGGGTCGGTGAGTGGACGGCGCTCGAGGTGTCGGCGGAGGACGAGTACGTCACCGGGGTCGAGGCCTACGCGACCTTCGCCGTCGTGTCACTCCGGTCGCAGGGCCAGACCGCACTGCGCGTCGTTCCGCGAGATCCATTGTCACCCAACGGTTTCGGCGAGCCATGGGACATCGCCTTCGACGAGCCGCTGCGCGCCGTGTCGACGGGAGACAACCCCGAGCCGGAGACCACGGTCCTCCAGGTGCTGTTCACCTCGATGGTCACCCCGGCGACGGTCTACGACTACGACGTGACGAGCCGGGCGCTCACCCTCGTCAAGCGGCGGGAGGTGCCAGGGGGCTACGACCCGCTCGACTACGTCCAGAGCCGGGAGTGGGCGGTGGCCGCGGACGGCACCCGGGTCCCGATGTCGGTGGTGCGGCGCTCCGGCACCGCCCTCGACGGGACCGCGCCCGGGCTGCTCTACGGCTACGGCGCCTACGGGATCGCGACAGACCCGTGGTTCTCGGTGGCCCGGCTCAGCCTGCTCGACCGGGGCTTCGTCTTCGCCGTGGCCCACGTGCGCGGCGGCTCGGAGCTGGGCCGCGGCTGGTATGAGGACGGCCGTCTCGAGCACAAGGAGCACACCTTCACCGACTTCGTCGCCTGCGCCGACCACCTCGTGGCGCAGCGGTTCGTCGCCCCCGACCGGCTCGCCGCAGAAGGGGGCTCGGCCGGTGGCCTGCTCATCGGCGTGGTCGCCAACACCGCCCCGGAACGGTTTCGGGTCGTGCACGCGCAGGTGCCGTTCGTCGACGCCCTGACGTCGATGCTCGACGCCAGCCTGCCGCTCACCATCGGTGAGTGGGACGAGTGGGGCGACCCGGTCACCGACGCCGCGGCATACCAGCGGCTCAAGGGGTATGCGCCCTACGACAACGTCGCCACCCGCGACTACCCCGCCATGCTTGTCACGACGAGCGCCAACGACACCCGGGTCCTCGTCACCGAGCCCGCCAAGTGGGTCGCCAGGCTGCGCGAGCGGGCGACCAACGACCCGGTCACGGAGCCGATCCTCTTCCGGACCGAGATGACGGCCGGCCACCTGGGCCAGTCCGGGCGCTACGACGTGTGGCGCCAGACGGCGTGGGAGTGGTCGGTCATCATCGACCTCACGGCGCCAGCACCTGACGGGCCACGAGCTCGACCGTCGTGACGACGGCCACCGCCTGGACGAGCATGAGCGCGACGAGGACGAGCAACTGCACGGCGGCGGCCTGCACCGGGGTCGCGCCGCCGAGGAGCATCCCCACGAAGGCACCTGGCAGGGTGACCAGCCCCACCGTGCGGGTCTGGTCGAGCCCGGGCAGCAGCGCGAGGCTCGCGTCCGGGCGCGCGACGAGCATCGCCGCGTCGCGGTCGAGCAGGCCCACCGACAGGGCGGCCTCGTACTCGCCGTGACGCTGCCGCAGCGCGTCGAGCGACCGGCGACCGGCGAGGGTCGTGGCCGTCATCCCCCCGCCGATGAGGATGCCGAGCACCGGCACGACGGCGATGGGCCGCAGCGGGATCAGCCCGCTCGCCAGCAGCATCGCGGCCACGGGAAGGACCCCACCCCAGATCGGTGCGGCGGCCCACCACCAGCGCCCCGTCGGGGCGAGCCGGCGTCCCGCGGTGAACGAGGCCACCGACAGCATCACTGCCACGAAGAGCAGGGTCAGCGGCCAGGACCGCAGGACGGCGGCGATGAGCAGCCCCACGACCCCGAGCTGGAGCGTCGCCCGGACGGCGGCGACGAGCACCTCGCGGGAGTGCTCGAGCTGGCCGAACCAACCGACCCCCGCAGCGAGCAGGGTGAGGAGCACGACGAGGACGACGAGCCGCACGTACCCGCCTGTCCCGTCGATGCTGACGAGCGTGTCGGCCGGCAGGTGCATGGCCTCAGTATGGGCGGGCCTGCCGGGCGGCCCTGCCGGCGGGCCGACACCCCGTCCACGAGCTGCGGACGCGGGGCCTGGTCGACGCGATCGCCCAGGTCGAGGCCGAGCAGTACCGGGCTCGGCCGGCTCGCCGTGGCGTTCCTGAACACGGTGGCCCTCTGTCAGGAGGGCCACCGGTGTTCAGGTCAACGAGCTGAGTTGCAACGAGCTCAGTTGGCCAGCGGCTGGCGGATCAGCCTGTCGAGCCTGGACTGGGTGAGGACGATCGGCAGCTGGGTCTGTGTCGCGCTGCCGACCACCAGAGGGCGCATCATCTCGACCATCGAACCATCTTCATGGGACAGGATGTGGCAGTGCCACACCGAGGCCCCGCCGATCGTGTACTGGCCGACCCACACCGTGATGTAGTCCGGGGGTGAGACGAAGGTGTCCTTTGGTCCCGACTCGAAGGCACCGGGGGCCTGGAAGGCGCCGATCTGCAGCGGGACCGCGTTGCCGGTGATCGGGTCCTGTTCCGACCACTGGGTCACCGGCCAGCGTCCGACCAGGCGCAGCTCGACCAGGTGCTCGTGAATGGGATGCGTGTCCGGGCTGTGGTTGCGCATCGCCCAGGCCTCGGTCGAGCCGAGCTTCGGCGTTTCGGTCGCGGCCGCGGGGAAGTCCAGCAGCCCCTTCGCATTACCGAGGAGTGGCATACCCGGGACGATCTCGCCGGCCTGGACGGTCCGCAGACGAGCCGTCAGCAGACTCACCGACGGCGGATCGGTGTTGTTCGATTCCACGATGACCGGCGGAACGGAGGAACGGTCTATCCCGGTCAGCGGGGCGCCAACGTCGAAGCGCAGCAGCTGGGGAATGGTCGCCACGTCCGGGTCGCCGCTCGGGTAGGGGGTCGCAGCGTCGTTCGACAGCACCCACTGGCCGTTGCTGCCGGTGAAGTCGACCACGACGGTGTACCGCTCACCGGGGGCGATGAGCTGTGCGTTGACCTTGGCCGGTCTCAGCACGTAGCCGGAGTCGCTTCCCACCACCGTCATCTGAGGGGCTGCCCCGGTGGTTCCGGCGGCCGGCTTCAGGTTCAGGTTGTAGAACCGGGAGTCGGAGCCGTTGATGAAGGTGAAGGTGTAACGGCGGGGCTGCACCGTCTGCTTGGGCGCGATCGTGCCGTTGATGACGGGCAGATCCCCGAAGAACTCCGGAGAAGCGTGGGTGTAGCACAGGGTCTTGTCCGCGTTGAAGGACTTGTCCTGCAGGACGTAGGCCTTGGCGAAGTCGCCGGTCGGCAGGTTGAACAGCGGCTGGCGTGCGTCGGTGTTGGGGATGAACCCGGCCAGGCCTGCGTAGACGTTGTATGAGGTGACCATGTCGACGTGGTCGTGGTACCACAACGGTGCAGCAGCCTGGTCGTTCGGGTAGTAGTTCGTGCGAGACCCGCCCGGTGTGACGATCTGGTCCGGCACACCGTCATCCTTGGCCGCTTGCAGGCCGCCATGTCGGTGCAGGACCACGGTGTTGGTGGTCGGCAGACCGCCGAAGTCGAACATCTGGGTCCCGGCCGGTGGCAGCGCGTTCTTGATCGTCACGCTGACCGGCGTTCCCTTCTTGGTGACGATCGTCGGGCCGAGGTAGTCCACCTTCGCGTTGGCCGTGCTGTATCCCAGACTCGGAACCGCCGGCCAGTCGCTGCTGAAGGAGTGAGCGCCCAGGTGCGCGGTCAGCGTGTAGTGGTTCAGTGAGTCGGGTGCGGCTACCGGCGGTTGCCCGACCTCATCCTTGAAGAACGTCGGCGTGGGCGAGGTTGGGGCTTGTCCGCACGGCGGATCGCCGGCTATCTCGGTGGTAGCCGCCACGAGGCCGGCAGGGCCCTGCGGTGCGAGGGGTGGACTGGCTGTGGCAGCCGACTGCCCGATGGAGAACGTGAGGATTGCCAACGTTGCCATTGGCCAGCCCATTCTTGCTTTCATGGTTCAGCTTTCATGTCGCAGCGTCCTGCTCCGTGGTGTCTGGAGCGCCAGGACCTGCCTGGCGCCACCCAGCG
>JBBRZC010000107.1:0-12572 GCA_038237075.1 Actinomycetales bacterium | reverse complement strand
CTGCAGGGCCTCGGCGCCGAGATCGGGTTCGCCCTCTTCGGCTACGCCGCGTTCGGGGTCGTCGCCGCATGCGTCGCGGGCGCGCTGGCCGCCCCGATGGAGGCGGTCTACGAGTGGTTCAGCTACTGGACCGACTGGGGCGTGGGCTACAAGGTCGCCTACCTGCTGATCCTCACCGCGTCGGGAGCCGTCATCGCGGGCGGCGTCGGCTGGCTCCTCACCCGGGGGCTGGCCCGAGCCGGGGCGCTGGGCGCCTTCCCGCCCGGCCAGGAGGTCAGGGAGTCCCGGGCTGTCTGAGCGCCGGGTGTCCGAGCGCAGGCCCTCTGAGCGCGGGCCGTCTGAGCGCCGCGACGGGGGCGCCGCGGTCGAGGTCGAGCACCTCACCTGGCGCCCCTACGGTCGCGCCCGGCCGGTGCTCGAGGACCTGTCCCTCAGCATCGCGGCGGGAGAGCGGGTGCTCCTCGCCGGTCCCAGCGGCTCGGGCAAGTCCACCCTGCTGCGGGCCGTCGCCGGGCTGCTCCTCACGGTCGACTCCGGTGACCTCTCCGGCTCGGTGACGGTCGGGGGCGCCGACCCGGCCTCCGACCCGGGTCTCGTCGGCCTCGTCCTGCAGGACCCGGGGTCGGGCGTCGTCGCGGCGAGCGTCGGGCGTGACGTCGCCTTCGGGCTGGAGAACCTCGGTATGCCGCGCGAGCAGATGGCCGCGCCGGTCACCCGGGTGCTCGCCGACGTCGGGCTGCGGATGGCCGCCGGGGTCAGCCCGCACACGCTCTCCGGCGGCGAGCAGCAGCGGCTGGCGCTGGCCGGCGCGCTGGCGATGTCACCGCAGGTGCTGCTCCTCGACGAGCCGACGGCGATGCTCGACCCCGACAACGCGGCCTCGGTGCGCGGCGTCGTCGGTGACGTGGTGCGGGCCCGCGGGCTGACCACGGTCGTCGTCGAGCACCGGCTCGGGCCATGGCTCGACCTCGTCGACCGGGTCGTCGTCCTCGACGCCGACGGCGCGGTCGTCGCCGACGGGACCCCTCGCGACGTCGTGACAGGGCGGGCGACGCTGCTGCTCGACCTGGGGATCTGGGTGCCCGGGCAACCCGACCCCTCGCCGCTGGAGCTCGCGCCGGTGTTCGGTGCGCCGCGGGTGCCCCGCGGTGATCTCGTCGCCGCCGCCCGGGGTGTCACCGTGACCCTGTCCTCGCGGCCGCTCTACGGTGCGGAGCGTGTCACGACCGCCCTCAGCGACGTCGACCTCGACGTCCGCGCCGGCGAGTCGCTGGCGCTGGTCGGGCCGAGCGGGTCGGGCAAGTCCACGCTGCTGGCCGCGGCCGGCGGGCTCGTGGCGCCGACCTCCGGGTCGGTGCGGCTGGCAGCCGCG
This sequence comes from Actinomycetales bacterium, assembly GCA_038237075.1. Taxonomy (GTDB): domain Bacteria; phylum Actinomycetota; class Actinomycetes; order Actinomycetales; family Dermatophilaceae; genus Lapillicoccus. The sequence goes on along the minus strand of JBBRZC010000107.1, from coordinate 11,200 downwards.
CTCGGCAGCGGGGCGCCGCACCGATGGGCGTCACCGCAGCTGGCCCGAGCCGTCGCCTGGGTCCCCCAGCGGGCGGCGAGCACGATCATCCGCCGCACGGTCCGCGAGGAGGTCCTGGTGACCGCGCGGGCCGTGGGCCTCGACGACGGCGTGGCCGCGGAGCGCGCCGAGATCCTGCTCGAGCGACTGGGGCTCACGGCGCTCGCCGAGACCGACCCGCGCCACCTCTCCGGGGGGGAGCAGCGGAGGCTCGCGCTGGCGGCCGCCGTGGTGCACCAGCCGACGCTCGTGCTCGCCGACGAGCCCACGGTCGGGCTCGACCGGCTGACCTGGGCCGCCGTCGTGGGCGTGCTCGAGGCGGTGCGCGAAGCCGGGTCGGCCGTCGTGGTGGCCACCCACGACGACGGCCTGCGCGCCCGGACCACCTCGACCACACTGCTCCCCTTGCGCTCGGGCGACCCTCTCCGGGCTCCCAGCGGCGGCTCGGCACAGCCGGTCGCCGGATCGCGGCGGTCCCTTGCGGCACGGTGCGGGCCGTTGTCCCTGCTCGTCGCGAGCCTCCTCGTCCTGCCCCTGCCCGGTCTCGTCGACACGTGGCGCCAGGCGCTCGTCGTCCTCGCCGCCGAGGTGCTGCTCGGTCTCGTCGCGCTCTCGGCACCCGGACCTGGACCGCTTCCCGCGGGTCGGGCTCGCCGCACCACGACCCGGTTGGCGCCCGCGCTCGTCGGGGTGCTGGCGGTCGGCTGGTCCACGTGGCTGCTCGGCGGTCACGACCTGGCCGTCGCGGCGGGGGCGTCGCTGCGGGTCCTCGCCATCCTCGTGCCGTCGGTCGTGCTCCTGCCCTTCGTCGACCCCGACTCCCTCGGCGACCACCTCGCCCAGCGGCTGCACCTGCCCGCCCGCCCGGTCGTGGCTGCGACGGCGGCGCTCCAGCGGCTCCAAGCCTTCGGGACGCTGTGGGCCGAGCTCGTCCTGGCGCGCCGGGTCCGCGGAGTCGGCGCCGGCCAATCGCTCGTGGCCCGCATCCGGGAGGTGGGGGCGACGACGCTGGGGCTGTTCGTCGGCGTCCTCGGCCAGGCCGCGACGCTCGCCCTGGCGATGGACGCGCGGGGCTTCGCCGGGGCCCGCGGACGCACCTGGGCCGGACGCGCGCCGTGGAGCAGACCCGACACCCTGGCCGTCCTCGGCGGCCTTGCCGTCGTCCTGGCCGGCGTGCTCGCCCGGGTCGCCCTGCCCGCCTGAGCTCGCGGCATACCGGTGCCTGTGCCGGCCGGGCGACGTCCGAGCAACGCCGTGGCCGGCCGTACCCTGACACCCGTGCGCCTCCTCCTCATCCGTCACGCCCAGACCTCGGCCAACGTCGAGCGGCTCCTCGACACCGCCGTCCCCGGCACCGACCTCACCGAGGCGGGCCGCGAGCAGGCCGCCGCGCTCGTCGGCGCGCTGGAGCAGCAGCCGCTCGAGGCGATCTACGTCTCCGACCTCGTGCGCACCCAGCAGACCGCCGGCCCACTCGCCGCCGCGCGCACGCTCGAGCCGCGGATCCGGCAGGGACTGCGCGAGATCCAGGCCGGCGCCTACGAGATGGCTCCGGACGACGGGTCGTGGGAGGCGTTCCTCGGCGTCCTCTACCGCTGGGCCGACGGCGAGCCAGACGCCCGGGTCCCAGGAGGCGAGACCGGCGCGGAGGTGCTGGCCCGGTTCGACGCCGTCGTGGCCGAGATCGCCGCCGCGCACGAACACGCCGCGGTGGTCAGCCACGGGGCGGTCATCCGCGCGTGGACCGGGGCGCGGGCCACGAACATCGACGCCGACTTCGTCGCGGACTCCCGCCTCGGCAACACCGCGGTCATCGTCCTCGACGGCGACCCGACAACGGGCTGGATGGTGCACACCTGGGCCGACACGCACCCGCCGTCGATGTGAGCCGCCCGAGCCGGCCGGTCGTCCAAGGGGGCCGCCGGCCGCCGCCTCCCCCATCCGGCACCTCTAGAATCGCGGTGACGTCCGACGAGGTGATCGCGTGAGCCTGCCCCGCTTCGACCGGCTGGTGGCGCCCTTCGACCGGCTGCGCGCGGCGCGGCCGGCGCAGGCACCGGGCCGCTGGCGGCTCGTCGGCACCCTCGCGGGGCTCGCCATGGCGGCCGCGTCGTGGTTCTGCGCGGCCACCCCGACGGAGTTCGCGACGGTCTGGCCGGGCGTCCTCCCGTGGCGGGAGATCGGCGGGTCGCCGCTCGCCGCATCGGTCGTGTTGGGGGCCGTGCTCGTCATGACCTACGCCTGGTGGGCGCTGCGAGACCTCGACATCACGGTCCGCTGGCTGGTCCACACGGCCGCGCTCTGGTTCGCGCCGCTGCTGCTCAGCGCCAGCCTCTTCAGCCGGGACCTCTACTCGTATGCCGCGCAGGGGCTCATGCTCCACGAGGGCCTCGACCCCTACACGCAGGGCGTGCAGGACCTCCAGTCCCCCTGGGCGCTGTCCGTCTCCCAGGTGTGGCTCGACACCGCCGCGCCGTACGGGCCGCTGTTCATGCTCCTGGCCCGTGCGGCGGCCGGGGTCGCGCTCGGCCACCAGCTCGTGGCCCTGCTCCTCCTACGGCTCCTCGCCGTGGCTGGCGTGGTCGTCATGGCCTGGGCCGTCCCGATGATCGCCCGGCGGGTCGGGGTCGACCCGGTGCGGGCGACGTGGCTCGGCGTGCTCACCCCGCTCGTCGGCGGGCACCTCGTCTCCGGAGCGCACAACGACGCCCTCATGATCGCGGGGATGCTCGCGGCGCTCGCCCTGGCCCTGGGCGGCCGTCACCTCTGGGCGATCCTCGCCGTGGCCTTGGCCATGCTCGTCAAGGTGCCCGCCGTCGTGGTCGTGCCGTTCGTCGCGATCCTCTGGGCCGTCGACGACCGGGGTGAGCGCGTGATGACGTGGGGCCGGATCGTGCTTCGCAGCATCGTCTCGGGCGCAGCCACGGCCGTCGCCTTCGTCGCGCTCAGCCTCGCGACCGGTCTCGGGTTCGCATGGCTGCCGGCCCTGGCCACCCCGGGCAAGAGCGTGCAGTGGACCTCTGTCTCCACGGCCTTCGGGATGGCGGTCGGGGCACTGGGACACCTCGCCGGGGCCGACGTCACCGACTCCGCCATCGCCTTCTTCCGAGGCATCGCGCTCGTCGTCCTCGCGGTCGCCCTCGTCGGGATCTGGCTGCACGCCGTCAGACACAGCCACGACCGGCGCGTCGTGACCCGGTCGGCGGGGCTGGCCCTGCTCGCCGTGGTCGTCCTCGCTCCCGCGTTCCACGGGTGGTATCTCCTCTGGGCGCTGCCCGTCCTCGCGGCGTCGACGACGGACCGGCGGGCGCTGACGTGGCTCGGGTCGGCCGCTGCGGTGCTCGCGGTCGCCGTGCTGCCGGGGGGCTACGGGCTGGCGCTGACGACGACATGGGTCGGCGTCCCGCTCATGGTCCTGGCCACCGGGGTCGTCGCCGTCCGGGGCGCGGGCCGCGCCCGGCGCCACCGCTGGCGGGAGACCCTCAGCCTGGCCGAGCCGGGCGCGGGTCCGGGGGCGGGGTCCGGGCGCAGCGATGCGGACGTGCTGCCCGACAGGTGAGAAGCCGCCCCGCCCGGCCGGGACGAGAGTGGGAAGGTGTTCTCATGCGTGAGATCCGCCAGTCCACCAAGCTTGCCGACGTCTGCTACGACATCCGCGGGCCGGTGCTGGACGAGGCCAAGCGACTCGAGGACGAGGGGCACCGGATCCTGCGGCTCAACATCGGCAACCCGGCGCCGTTCGGCTTCGAGGCGCCGGAGGACATCCTCGTCGACGTCATCGCGCAGCTCCCGACAGCCCAGGGATACAGCGACTCCAAGGGCATCCTCAGCGCCCGCCGGGCGGTGGCCCAGTACTTCGAGCTCAAGGACGTCGAAGGCGTCGGCATCGACGACATCTACCTGGGCAACGGCGTCAGCGAGCTCATCGTCATGGCCATGCAGGCGCTGCTCAACGACGGCGACGAGGTGCTCATCCCCTCGCCGGACTACCCCCTGTGGACGGCGGCCGCGTCGCTGGCCGGCGGCAAGCCGGTGCACTACGTCTGCGACGAGAGCGCCGACTGGGCGCCCGACCTCGACGACCTCGCCGCGAAGATCAGCGACCGGACCCGCGCCATCGTCGTCATCAACCCCAACAACCCCACCGGGGCGGTCTACCCCACCGAGGTCCTCCAGGGCATCGTCGACCTGGCCCGCCGGCACGACCTCATCATCATGGCCGACGAGATCTACGACAAGATCCTCTACGACGGCGCGTTGCACACGTCGATCGCGTCGCTGGCCCCGGACGTGTTCTGCCTGACCTTCAACGGCCTGTCGAAGGCGTACCGTGTGGCCGGGTTCCGCAGCGGCTGGGTGGGGCTGTCCGGGCCCAAGCACCGGGCGTGTAGCTACATCGAGGGCCTCAACATCCTCGCGAACATGCGCCTGTGCGCCAACGTCCCGGCCCAGCACGCCATCCAGACCGCGCTCGGCGGACACCAGTCGATCACCGACCTCATCCTCCCCGGAGGCCGCCTCCTCGAGCAGCGCGACCGTGCGTGGGAGCTGATCAACGAGATCCCCGGGGTCTCGTGCACCAAGCCTAAGGGCTCGCTCTACCTCTTCCCCCGGCTCGACCCGGCCGTCTTCCACATCCACGACGACGAGAGGTTTGCCCTCGACCTGCTTCGTGCCGAGAAGATCCTCGTCGTGCAGGGCACCGGCTTCAACTGGGCCAGACCCGACCACTTCCGCATCGTTACGCTGCCCCGGGTCAAGGATCTCGAGGAGGCGATCGGCCGGATCGGCCGGTTCCTCGCGACCTACCAGCAGTAGGGCGTCTGCAGCCTCGCGTCGAGGTCAGGTGGTGCGCGAGACGGCGACGAGGACGACGACCGCGGTGGTGACACCGACGACGATGAGCACCAGCAGCACCGTGCCGATGATGCCGAGGATCATCCCGACGCGCGCGAGGCTGCGGTTGCGGTCGACCCCGTCGACGCTGGCGTCGATCTCGCGCAGGACCCGACGTCCGAGGAGCCACGCGACCGGCCCGAAGACGGGCAGCCCCACGACCGACAGGACGCCGAGGACGAAGACCGCGGTCGCGGTTCCGTGCTCGAGCACGACTGGGTCCGGCTCCCCGGGACCGTGGTAGAAGGGCAGCGGCGACCCGGGAGGGCTGGCCTCAGGGCTCTCACTCACGCGCCGAACGCTAGCTCATGAGGCGTCGGCCGGGCCGGGCGCGCCAGCTCGTCGGCGTCGGTCAACCGGCGGAGTGAGAGCGGGAGGCAGGTGTTCGGCGACTATGCCTTGCCCCAGGCAGTGGGGCAAGGCATAGTCGCCGAACAGGGACTCCCAGATCTGTTCGCGGGAGGTCCGCACCGCGAACAAGCCGCCGAGCGGGGCTCAGATCGCTCGGCCACGTCCCACGCCTGAGCGAGGGGCCGGCCCAGGTCACCGCTGAGGGTCGGGCCGGCCCTCAGCGGCGGTAGCGGCTGGCGACCCGACGGCTCCCGAGTCCTCATGACCCGAGCCGACCACGTCGTTGCTGCGGCCGAGGGAAAGGCTGGCGAGGAAGCCGAGAACCAGGAAGCCGGCGGCGCTGAACGCGGCATACCGGGTGGCGTCCGTGAAGGCGACCCGGGCGGCGTCGGCGACCGCTGCGGTCGCCGGGTTGGCGGCGAGGCCGCTGATCGCCGCCCCGGCGCTGTCGACGACCGCACTGACGAGCTGCTCGCGCTGCGCGGCGGGGACTCCCGGCAGCTGCGACACCCGTGAGGTCAGCGCCGAGCCGAGGCTTGTGAAGAGGACCGTACCGAGGATGGCGATGCCCAGGGCGGAGCCGATCTGGCGGGAGGTGCTCTGGGTGCCCGAGCCCTGCCCGCTCTGCGCGAGGGGCACGTCGACGAGGACGACCCCCGTCAGCTGGGCGGTGGCCAGACCGACGCCCATGCCGTAGACGAAGAGGAAGGGGAGGGTAAGCCACCAGCTCGCGTCGGGCCGCACGACCGCGCCGATCCCGGCGACGCCGACGAGCTCGAGGAGGATGCCGACACGCACGACGTATGCCGCGCCGCGCCGGGCGCCCACGGCGGCCCCGAGCCCGCTCGCGACGAAGCTGCCGGTCGCGAGGGGCAGGAGCGCGAGCCCGGTCTGGAACGCCGTGTAGCCGAGGACGTTCTGGAACCACAGCGGCAGCGAGAAGAGCAGCCCGAACTCGCCGAGGCTGACGACGGCCGCAGCGATGTTGCCGTTGCGGAAGGAGGGGATCGAGAACAGGCCGAGGTCGAGGAGGACGACCTTGCCCGCCAGGTTGCGTGCCCGCTCGACCATGACGAAGGTCGCCAGGGCCGCGAGACCGACGGCGAGGGCGATCGGCACCGGCGACAGGGCCGCGGTCCAGTCCATGCCGGCCGCGCTGAAGGGCTTGACCAGCCTCCACCACCCGATGTTGCGCCCCTCGATGAGAGCGAAGACGACGCCGCCGAACCCGATGACGGACAGCAGCGCGCCGATGGCGTCGACGCCGGTCCGGGAGCTGGTGTCGCGCGACTCGTCGACGAGCAGGAGGGTGCCGACGATGACGAGCAGGCCCAGCGGCAGGTTGATCCCGAAGGCCCAGCGCCAGGAGAACGACGTCGTCAGCCATCCACCGAGCAACGGTCCCAGGGCGGCCGTGCCTCCGATGGTCGATCCCCAGACCGCGAAGGCGATGCCCCGCTCTCGGCCGCGGAACGTCGTGTTGAGCAGGGAGAGCGACGTCGGGAGCATCGCGGCCCCGCCGACTCCCTGCAGGACGCGGGAGCCGATGAGCTGAGGCCCCGACTGGCTCATCGCGGCGAGGACGCTCGCCAGCCCGAAGACCACCACGCCGGAGACGAAGAGCCGGCGGCGCCCGAACCGGTCGGCGAGGCGCCCCCACGACAGGAGCAGCGCGGCGAAGACGAGGGTGTAGGCCTCCTGGACCCACTGGGCGTCGGTCGAGGTGATCCCGAGGTCACGGATGACCTGGGGGACAGCGACGTTGACGATCGTGGCGTCGACGATGATGAGGGCGACGCCGAGGCTGATGAAGAACAGCCCTGCCCAGCGTCGTCGGCCCGTTGTCGCTGCGGGTGGCGGTTGTGCAGGGGCCCCGGGTGCCGAGATGTCGTGAGCCACGGACCCTCCACAACTGAGCCGAGCGGGCGAAGTGATGCGCGACCACTGTGTTTCGACCACTGTGTTTCGACCACTGTGTCGGGTCGTCGGTCAGGCGTGCAAGCGCGGCGCGCGGATGCCCCGCTTTGAGTCGTGGAGCGAGCCTCAGAGGCTGCGCAGCCCCGCGAGGAGACGGTCGACGTCGTCGTCGTTCGTGTAGGGCGCCACGCCGAGACGTAGGGCGCCGGTGTCGCCGAGCCCCAGCCGGCGTGACGCCTCGACCGCGTAGAAGGACCCTGCGGGGGCGTTGACCCCGAGCGCGGCGAGGTGGTCGCGGACCGCCGTCGCGTCGTGGCCCGGCACGGCGGCCAGCAGGGTGGGGGTCCGTCGCTTGGCGCGCGAGTAGACGGTGGCGCCCAGCTGCGCGAGGCCCTCCTCGATCCGCTCCCGAAGCCGGTTCTCGTGCTCCTCGATGGCTGTCCAGGCGTCGACGACGGCCTGCCGTCGACCGCCGGTCCCCGGCGCCAGACCGGCGATGAAGTCCACTGCGGCGCCGGCGCCGGCGAGCACCTCGTAGGGCAGCGTCCCCAGCTCGAACCGCTCGGGCACCGCGTCGCTGGAGGGCAGGAGCTTGTCCGGGTGCAGGCCCTCGAGCAGCTCCGGGTCGGCGGCGAGCACGCCGCAGTGCGGCCCCATGAACTTGTAGGGCGAGCACACGAGCACGTCGGCGCCCATGGCAGCCCGGTCCGCGGCGGCGTGGGCGCTGGAGTGGACCCCGTCGACGTAGGTCAGGGCACCCGCTTCGTGGGCGAGGTCGGCCAGGCTCCGCACGTCGGGCATGGTCCCGATGAGGTTGGAGGCGGCCGTGACGGCGACGACCCGGGTGCGCTCGCTCAGCAGCGGGTCGAGCGGGTCGAGCTCACCGGTGGAAGGGTCGAAGTCGAGCCAGCGCACCGTCGCCCCGACGGCTGCGGCCGCCTGGACCCACGGGCGGATGTTCGCGTCGTGGTCCAGCCGCGTCACGACCACCTCGTCTCCGGGCGCCCACGTCTTCGCCATCGCCCGCGAGAGGTCGTAGGTCAAGGCCGTCATGCTGCGCCCGCAGACGACCCCGCGCGGGTCGGTGGCCAGGAAGTCGCCGAAGGCGGCCCGCGCGTCCTGCACGACGGCCTCGGCCCGCCGCTCCGACCGGGTGGCGGTGCCTCGGTTGGAGATCGCCGAGGTCAGCACCGCGGCGACGGCCGCGCCGACCGGGGTCGGCACCTGGGAGCCGCCCGGACCGTCGAAGTGGGCGGCACCCTCGGCGAGGGCGGGGAACTGGGCACGCAGCGCGCCGACGTCGAGGCTCATCCCCCGATCCTCGCACCGTAGGCTCGAAACCATGCCGACCGACCCCGAGCGCCGCCCGGCGGACCTGCCGCCCGAGAAGCCCGCGCACCGCAGCATCAGCCTGTCCCGCGACGACCTCGGCCACTACCTTGCCACCAACGTGCGCGGCGGCACCATCCCCGTCGCCGGCGGCGACACCACCGCCTTCACGCCGGTCGAGCTGCTCCTCGCCGGCATCGCGGGGTGCACCGCCATCGACGTCGACTACCTCACCGCCCGCCGCGCCGAGCCCGCCGCCTTCGCGGTCGACGTCGAGGCGCGGAAGGTCGCCGACGAGCACGGCAACCACCTCCAGGACATCGTCGTCACCTTCCGCATCGCCTACCCGCAGGGGTCGGGCGGCGACGCGGCGCGCGCGATCCTCCCGGACATCGTCCGCAAGTCCCACGACCGGCTGTGCACGGTGAGCCGCACGGTGATGCTCGGCGCCGACGTCACCGCGGTCGTCACCTGAAGAGAAGGACCTTCCCGTATGCCGTCCCATCCAGCCGCGCTCGACGTCCTCGACCTCGTTCCCGTCGTCGAGGGCGGCACGCCCGCCGACGCCATCGCCGCCACCGTCGAGAACGCCCGCGCCGCAGAGGATCTCGGATACCTGCGCTACTGGATGGCCGAGCACCACAACATGACCGGGGTCGCGTCGTCGTCCACGGCGGTCCTCGTCGCCCACGTCGCCGCCCAGACGTCGACCATCCGGGTCGGCGCCGGCGGGATCATGCTGCCGAACCACGCGCCTCTCGTCGTGGCCGAGCAGTTCGGGACGCTGGCGACGATCCACGGCGACCGGATCGACCTCGGTCTCGGGCGGGCTCCCGGCACCGACCCGCTGACGGCGCACGCCCTGCGGCGCGACGAGGGCGCGGCCGTGGACTTCGCGCGCGAGGTGCTCCAGGTCCTGCACTACCTCGGGCCCGTCGACGAGGCGGCCAGGGTCCGAGCGGTCCCCGGCGAGGGCACCCAGGTGCCCGTGTGGGTCCTCGGGTCGAGCCACGGTGGCGCGCAGGTGGCCGGCGCTCTCGGCCTGCCCTACTCCTTCGCGTCCCACTTCGCGCCGCGAATGCTGTTCAGCGCCCTCGACGTCTACCGCCGGGGGTTCCGGCGATCGGCCCGGCCCGGTGCGATCGAAGCACCCAGGACCATGGCCGGCGTCAACGTCATGGTCGCCGACACCGAGACCGAGGCGCGTCGCCTGTGGAGCTCGACGCTGCAACGGATCCACGGCATCGTCACCGGAGATCGTGGTCTGCTGCCCCCGCCAGTCGACGGCGACGTGACACTGACGTGGTCCCCGGGCGAACGCCTCGCTGTGGAGCAGATGACGACGTGCTCCTTCGTCGGGACACCCGCGCAGGTGCGCGAGGAGCTCGCGGAGTTCGTGAGGCAGACCGGTGTGGACGAGCTCGTCGTCTCGTCGTCGCCGCACTCGCCGGCCGCACGCCGACGGTCGCTCGAGCTGCTCGCCGAGGCCTGGCTCGCCTGACCTGCGGCGCGTCTCCCGGCGCGTCCCGGTTCCGGCGCCCACCCGGCCATAGAGTCTGGCCGTGACCAGCACCGTGTCCCGGGATGCGTTGCCCGTCAACGTCTCCGCCACGGTGGCCCGCGTCGTCGAGAGCTATCTGGCAGACCTGCGGGCCACGGTCCCCACCCTCGTCGACGGCCTCTACCTCACCGGGTCGGTTGCCCTCGGCGACTACCACCCCACGTGGAGTGACATCGACTTCGTCACCGTGGTGCACGAGGCGCCGACGGCGGCCCAGCAGTCCCTGCTCGCCGACGTCCACGAGCGGATGGCCGCTCGCCGGCCCCGGGTCCGGCTCGACGGCTCCTACCTGCGCTGGGAGGACCTCGCCGCCCCGCCCGAACCGTCCAGGACGCTCGGTCTCCAAGCCCACGACGGGGTCCTCCACGCCGGTCGCAACTGGACGCCCTCGATCCTGCTCTGGCACGAGCTGCACGACCGGGGGCTCCACGTCCATGGCCCGAGTCTGGAAGACCACGACATCGCCGTGGACCCCGCGGCGCTCGAGATGTGGGGCCTCGAGCGGCTCGAGCGTCAGTGGACGCCGTGGTGGTTCCGGACGGCGCGGTGGTGCTCGAGCGCGGGGCTCGGCAGCCTCGGCGGCTGGGCTCCTGCCTCCGGCGTGCTCGGGGTGACGCGGTTGCACTACCTCCTGACGACGGGCCAGGTCACGTCGAAGTGCGGGGCCGGCGAGTGGGCCCTCACCCTCTGCGAGCCGGAGTGGCGCCGGCTCCTCGAGGAGTGCCTGCGGATCCGCAACCGCCCCGACCGGCCCTCGCTCTACCGCAACCCCGCGACCCGTCGCCGGGACGCGCTCCAGTTCATGGACCTCCTCATGACGGTCGACGAGGAGCTTTTCGGCGCGGTGGGCGCGGCCGACGCCGCATCCGGCGAAGGCGACGGAGACGACGGCGACCTGGGTGAAGCGGTGCTCGGGGCCGAGGGACGCTGAGCACCACCCCGACTCAGGGAGAGGGCGACCGGCTGTCGGGGCGTCGGAAGAGCCGCTCTGGATCGCCGAACCCGTTGGAACCGTGGGGGTCGCCGGCATCGGTCACCGGCTCTCGGTCCGGGGGCGACGACTCCGGGCGACGGAACGCCGAGAGGTCGGCGACGTAGGGGGCTTCG
>JBBRZC010000106.1:0-12730 GCA_038237075.1 Actinomycetales bacterium | reverse complement strand
GCGGCGGCGACGCCGTGAAGGACATCCGCTCGGGCGACCAGGTGGCCGCCGACGCGGCGAGCTGGGCATGCCCGCCGCAGGACCTGCACCCGGTGGTCGAGCGCACGGACTAGCCCTCGCGGTCCGTGGCCTGCACGGCATGCCGAGTTGGAGAGCCCTGCGGCAGACCGCGGGTGGCCGGAGCCAGGTCCGCTCGGGCGGCGGATCGTCAGTCGCGTGCGGTGCGAGGCGGTCGCAGTCCGTTGGTCCGCAGCTCGAGCTCCGCCAGCCGCCTCACCGTGACGGGTTCGCGCGCGCGCCAGGCTCCAGCGGGGTCGGCGCTGATCCGGGCCAGCAGGTGCATCGGCTGGCGGACCATGGCGCGAAGGGCGAAGAGGTCGAGGTCCTCGTTCGCGTCGACGAACCGCTGGGCCGCCGTCGCCCGCCGCACGAACCGGATCCTCACGAAGAGCCAGATTCCGACGACGAGGAGGATCGGCACCGCGGCGGTGACGAGCCCGGCCAGCATCGACAGCCGGTCGACGGTGTCTCCCAGGTCGGTGCCGATCCGGGTCAGCTGCTGCCCGCTTCGCGCCGCGGAGGCGAACGGCTTGGCCAGGTCGTCGCCGATGGCCGGCAGCCGGCCCAGCTGGTCCCCGGCCGCGGTCATGCTGTCCCTGAGCGAGCCGCCGGCGCCGACCATGGAGTCGGCCGGCGTGCGCAGCGACAGGACCGTGTCGTGCATGACCCGGCCGAGAACCACCCAGAGACCGACCCAGCAGAACACGAGCACGTCGGTGAGCAGCTGCGTCGTCCGCCGGCCGGGCAGGTCGGAGTAGAGCTTCATCGGGCACTCCCGTTCTCGCCCGCGTGGACAGGCGTCGAGCCCCAACCTACGGCGGAGAAGCGGCGCTGCCCGGGCGAACCGTCGGTCTAGACTCGGGGCGCTCCAGCAGAGCGAGCTGGCAGTGACGGCAGTGTGGCCGCCGCGCCAGGAGAGCCGAAGGACTGCATCTGCCGTGAAGGTCGCCATCCCCCGCGAGGTCAAGAACCACGAGTACCGAGTCGCCATCACCCCGTCGGGCGTCCATGAGCTGGTCCGCAACGGACACGACGTCTACGTCGAGAAGGACGCGGGCTCCGGCTCGTCCATCACCGACGAGGACTACGTGTCGGCGGGCGCCACCATCCTCGGGGCGGCCGACGACGTCTGGGGGGAGGGAGAGCTCATCCTCAAGGTCAAGGAGCCGGTCGCCTCGGAGTACGACCGGATGCGCGAGGGTCAGACGCTCTTCACCTACCTGCACCTCGCGGCCGACCGCCCCCTCACCGAGGAGCTGTGCAGGCGCAGCATCACCTCGATCGCCTACGAGACTGTCGAGCTGCCCGACCGGTCGCTGCCGCTGCTCGCCCCGATGTCCGAGGTCGCGGGGCGCCTCGCGCCCCAGGTCGGCGCACACACCCTCATGCGGGCCCAGGGAGGTCGCGGCGTGCTCATGGGTGGTGTCTCGGGCGTGTATGCCGCCAAGGTCGTCGTCATCGGCGCGGGCGTCTCCGGCATGAACGCGGCTGCGATCGCCCTGGGGATGCAGGCCGAGGTGCTGCTCCTCGACCGCGACGTCAGCAAGCTGCGCCATGCTGACGCGATCTACCAGGGCCACTGCCAGACCGTCGCCTCGAACGCCTACGAGGTCGAGCGCGCGATCAGCGACGCCGACCTCGTCATCGGCGCGGTGCTCGTGCCGGGCACCAAGGCCCCTATGCTCGTCAGCAACGAGCAGGTGTCGCGGATGAAGCCCGGCTCGGTCCTCGTGGACATCTCCATCGACCAGGGCGGCTGCTTCGAGGACTCCCGTCCGACGACACACGCCGACCCGACCTACCCGGTCCACAGCTCGGTGTTCTACTGCGTCGCGAACATGCCGGGCGCCGTGCCCCACACGAGCACCTATGCACTGACCAACGTCACCCTCCCGTATGCCGTGGAGCTCGCCAACCGGGGCTGGCGCGACGCCCTGCGCCGCGACCGCGCGCTGGCCCTCGGCCTCAACACCCACGGTGGGTGGGTCACCTACGGTCCGGTCGCCCAGGCGCACGGGCTCGCGTCGCACGACCTCGAGGAGGCGCTGCGCTGACCTCCCCGGTCTCCCACCCGGGTGTCTCCCGCGCCGAGACACCCGGGGGACCGGCCCGGGGCAGCGCGAGCCTCGAGCGCGCCGCCTCAGGGTGGCTGGACCACCTCGAGGTCGAGCGCGGCGCGGCGGCCAACACGCTGACCTCCTACCGACGCGACCTGCGCCGCTACCTGGCGTTCCTCGAGAGCCGGGGGATCACCGGGGCCGCGGCCGTGACCGAGGGCGACGTCGCGGCCTTCCTGGTCTCGCTGCGGGAGGGGGACGCCGGGGGGGGTCACGGCCCGCTCGCGGCGTCGTCGGCGGCCCGGACCATCGTCGCGGTGCGCGGCTTCCACCGGTTCCTCGCGACCGAGGGCCAGGTCAGCACGGACCCGGCCGACGCCGTGGCGCCGCCGCGGCCGCCGAGCCGGCTGCCCAAGGCGATCCCCGTCGACGACGTCATCCGCCTGCTGGAGGCGGCATCGGTCGGGGACACCCCGGTTTCGCTGCGCGACCGGGCCCTCTTCGAGGTCCTCTACGGCGTCGGCGCCCGCATCTCCGAGGCGGTGGGGCTCGACATCGACGACGTCGAGCTCGCCCCGAGCGCCCCGGGCGCTGCGCGGCTGCTCGGCAAGGGGGGCAAGGAGCGGGTCGTCCCGATGGGGAGCTACGCGCGGGAGGCGGTCACGGCATACCTCGTGCGGGGGCGACCGTCCCTCGCCGTCCACGGGAAGGGCACGCCGGCGCTGTTCCTCAACCAGCGGGGGGCCCGGCTCTCGCGGCAGAGCGCCTGGGCGGCGCTCCAGCAGGCCGCCGACCGGGCCGGGCTGAGCGGCCACCTCTCCCCACACACGCTGCGCCACTCCTTCGCCACGCACCTCCTCGACGGGGGCGCCGACGTGCGGGTGGTGCAGGAGCTGCTCGGGCACGCCTCGGTGACGACGACCCAGATCTACACCCTCGTCAGCGTCCAGCGGCTGCGCGAGGTGTATGCCATGGCGCACCCCCGCGCGCGCTGACCGGCACGATGCCCTCATTTCCGCGACGCGCGGCACGGCGCGGGCCCACAGCGTGCGCCGGTCCCGCTGGTAGGGTCGCGGGGATCAGCGAGAGGCTGACCGACGCCGATTGACGCATCCGGGAGTGACACCTGTGACCGCAGAGGTGAACCCACCCAGGGACGCCACGCACGCCGACCTGTCCCACGCCGACGCCACGCAGCATGTGGCCCACGCCGTGGCGTCGGAGCCTGGTCGCGCCGACAAAAACCCTCAGGCTCGACCTGAGATGGAGCGCTCGGCGGGCGGCGCGGACGTCGCGAGGGCCCATGAGGACCAGCTGCCCGGCATCGAGCGGGCCGGCGTGGGAGAGCTCGGTCCCACCGGCCGCCCGATGCCCGACTTCCCCGAGCCGCCGCCACTGCAGAGCCACGGGCCGGCCCGCATCATCGCCCTGTGCAACCAGAAGGGCGGTGTCGGCAAGACCACCACGACGATCAACCTCGGCGCCGCCCTGGCCGAGGTCGGCCGCAAGGTCCTCGTCGTCGACTTCGACCCCCAGGGGGCCCTCTCGGTCGGGTTGGGGATCCGCACCAACGAGCTCGACGTGACGATCTACAACCTCCTCGTCGAGCGCGGTCACGACATCCGTGAGGTCATCCAGTCCACCTCGACCGAGAACCTCGACATCGTCCCCGCCAACATCGACCTCTCGGCGGCCGAGGTGCAGCTCGTCGGGGAGGTCGCCCGAGAGCAGATCCTGGCCCGGGTCCTGCGACCGGTCATGGACGACTACGACGTGATCCTCATCGACTGCCAGCCCTCGTTGGGGCTGCTCACCGTCAACGCCCTCACCGCGTCGCACGGGGTCCTCATCCCGCTCGAGTGCGAGTTCTTCGCGATGCGGGGGGTGGCCCTGCTCGTGGAGACCATCGCCAAGATCACCGACCGGCTCAACCCCCGGCTGCAGGTCGACGGCATCCTCGCGACGATGTTCGACAGCCGCACCCTGCACAGCCGTGAGGTCGTGCGGTCGGTCGTCGACCACTTCGGCGAGCAGGTGTTCCACACGGTGATCAGCCGGACCGTGAAGTTCCCCGACGCGACGCTGGCCGCGGAGCCGATCACGACCTACGCGTCCGCGCACGCGTCGGCCGCGGCATACCGTCAGCTCGCCCGCGAGCTCATCGCCCGCGGTGGGGCGGCCTGACGGCGATGCCCGACGCCTCACCCGCCGGCCTCGCCGTCGGCCTGCCGGAGGCCGCGGTCACCCCCGGAGGGGTCCTGACCCGTCGCGCGGTCGCCACCCCGTTCGAGGTGCACCTCGACGTCTTCGAGGGGCCGTTCGACCTGCTGCTCGGCCTCATCTCGAAGCACCGGCTCGACATCACCGAGATCGCCCTGGCGCGGGTCACCGACGAGTTCATCGGGCTCATCAGGGCCGCTCAGTCGACCGACACCGAGTGGGACCTCGGGCAGGCGTCGGAGTTCCTGCTGATCGCGGCGACGCTGCTCGACCTCAAGGCATCCCGGCTCCTGCCGCGCACCGGCGGCGACGACGACGAGGACCTCGCGCTCATCGAGGCGCGCGACCTGCTCTTCGCCCGGCTGCTCCAGTACCGGGCCTTCAAGGACATCGCGAAGGCCTTCGAGCACCAGATGGCCACGGCAGGCCGGGTCACCGCCCGCCAGGCAGGTCTCGAGCCCCAGTTCGCCAGGCTGCTTCCCGAGCTGATCATGGGGGTCACTCCGCAGCAGCTCGCGATGGTCGCCGCCCGGGCTCTGACGCCGCGGATCCCGCCGAGCGTCGGGCTCGAGCACCTCCACGAAGCGCAGGTCAGCGTGCGCGAGCAGGCCTCCCTCCTCGTCGACCGACTTCGCCACGTGCGCTCGTCCTCGTTCCGCGAGCTCGTCGCCGACGCCGAGAGCACCGTGGTCATCGTCGCCCGCTTCCTCGCCCTGCTCGAGCTGTTCAAGGAGTCAGCCGTCGTCTTCGACCAGGTCGAGTCCCTCGGCGAGCTGAGGGTGCGGTGGGCCGGGGCCGACGCGGGCGACATCGATGTCAGTGACGAGTTCGACGGGCAGTTCGAGGGTGAGGCCGAAGGCGATGAGAGCACACACCACGACAGGTCGGGGGCAGCCCATGAGTGACACGCGACATCAGTCCGATGGTGACGAGCCGCTCGCCTTCGACGTCAGCGACGTCCCGGGCGGCGCGCGGTCGGCGATCGAGGCGGTGCTCATGGTCGTCGACGAGCCGGTGAGCGAGGTCGCCCTCGCTTCGGCCCTCGAGCTGCCGGTCGACGACGTGCTCGCCCACCTCGCCGCCATGGAGGAGGACTACGCCGCGGCGCAGCGTGGCTTCACGGTCCGCAGCCTGGGCGGCGGGTGGCGCATCTACAGCCGCTCCGACTACGCCCCGGTCGTGGAGAAGTTCCTCCTGGACGGGCAGCAGGCCAAGCTCACCCAGGCCGCCCTCGAGACGCTTGCCGTCATCGCCTATCGCCAGCCCGTCAGCCGGCTGCGGGTGGGCGCCGTGCGCGGCGTCAACGTCGACGGCGTCGTGCGCACCCTGCTCGGCCGCGGGATGATCCGCGAGCTGGACGAGCCGGGGGAGGGCGGCGCGATCCTCTACGGCACGACGCCGTACTTCCTTCAGCGGATGGGGCTGTCGTCCCTCGACGACCTGCCCGCGCTGGCGCCCTTCCTCCCCGAGGTGGACGCCCTCGACGAGCTTGCCGAGCGGGGGAGGTCATGAGCGGGCAGCCGGGCGGCGGTCGCGGGGGCTCCGGTGCCGGTCACGGGGGCTCCGGTGCCGGTCGCGGGGGCTCCGGTGCCGGTCGCGGGGGCTCCGGTGCCGGTCGCGGGGGCTCCGGACGGGGAGCGAGCGGCAACGGCGGTCGGGCGGGCGGCTCCTCCGGTCGCGGCGCGGGCGGGGGTCGCTCCGATGGTCAGGGAGGCTCCGGGGGCGGCAGCGGGGGCGGCGCGGGATCCGCCGGCAACAGGCCGCGTGGCGGAGCTGCGCGTTCGAGCGGCGCTGGAGGCTCGGGCGGCCGCACCGCGGGCGCGCCGCGGCCGGGGAGCCTCGGCGGTGTGGGGGGCGGTCGCTCCGGTGGCCAGAGGGCCGGCAACCCGGACCCGAGCCGCGGGAGCCGAACGGGCGGGTCGGGCTCAACCGGATCGAGGTTCGCCGGGTCGACCAAGAGGAGCCAGCCGACGCGGCTGCCACCGCGTCCGGACGTGCCCCAGGTCGACGTCCACGACCCCGACGGCGTCCGGCTCCAGAAGCTCATGGCGGCGGCGGGGGTCGGCTCTCGCCGCACCTGCGAGAACCTCATCACCGCGGGTCGGGTCCAGGTCGACGGGCAGGTCGTCACCGAGCTCGGGGTGCGAATCGACCCCAACCGTCAGGCGGTGCACGTGGACGGGGTCCGCGTCCAGCTCGACGAGTCGCGCGTCTATCTCGCCTTCAACAAGCCGCTCGGCGTCGTCTCGACGATGAACGACGACCTCGGGCGCGTCTCGCTGGCTGACTACGTCGGCGACCGCCCGGAGCGGCTGTTCCACGTCGGCCGGCTCGACGCCGACACCGAGGGGCTGCTCCTGCTCACCAACGACGGCGACCTCGCGCACCGACTGCAGCACCCGGCATACGAGGTGCTCAAGACGTATCTCGCGCAGATCCCCGGGCCGGTCCCGCGCGACCTCGGCCGCCGACTCCGCGAGGGCATCGAGCTCGATGATGGTCCGGTGGCGGTGGACTCCTTCAAGGTCGTCGACTCGCAGCCGGGCAGGGCCCTCGTCGAGGTCGTGCTCCATGAGGGGCGCAAGCACGTCGTCCGGCGGTTGCTCGACGCCGTCGGCCACCCGGTGCTGACCCTCGTGCGCGTGCAGGTCGGCCCGATCCGGCTCGGTGACCTCCGGTCGGGGCGGACACGGCGGCTCACCGCGGACGAGGTCGGGCGGCTCTACGGCGCGGCCGGGCTGTGAGACGGCCGCGCTGTGAGACGACCGCCCGGTGCAGGTGAGCTCGCTCGCTAGCCTTGCCAGCGTGAGCGCCCACGTCCGCATCGTCGGCACCGGCCTGATCGGGGCCAGCTTGGGGATAGCTCTGTCGCGCAAGGGTTTTCGTGTCTCACTCGCAGACCCCTCACCCACCGCGGTGCGGCTTGCGCGCGACCTCGGTGCCGGCGAGCTGGCCGAGGACGCAGCAGGGAAGCCGGCGCTCGTCGTCGTCGCGGCCCCGCCGGACGTTGCCGCCGACGTCGTCCTCACCGAGCTCGGGCACTGGCCCGAGGCGGTGGTCACCGACGTCGCCTCGGTCAAGCGCGCCATCGCCGACGCCGTGGACGCCGGCGGCGGGGACCTCACCCGCTACGTCGGGTCGCACCCCATGGCCGGCCGGGAGCGCAGCGGCGCAATGGCCGCCCGGGGCGACCTCTTCGACGGCCGGGCCTGGGTCGTCGTGCCGACCCCGGCGAGCACCGACGACGCCGTCGACGTTGTGTGCCGGGTCGCCGTCGCTGCCGGGTCCGTCGTCAGCGTCATGTCCGCCGACGCGCACGACGCCGCCGTCGCCGTGGTCTCGCACGTTCCGCAGGTCGCCGCCAGCCTCGTCGCCAGCCGGCTGCGCGACCTGCCCGACCCGGCCGTCGCCCTCGCCGGCCAGGGCCTGCGCGACGTCACCCGCATCGCGGCGAGCGACCCTCGGCTGTGGACCCAGATCCTCGCGGGCAACGCCGGAGCGGTCAGGGACGTGCTCCGGGCGCTGCGGGCCGACCTCGACGAGGTCATCGGCGCGCTCGACGCCCTCGACACCGGGGACGGCCGCGGGGCGCTCGAGGTGGTCAGCCGCGCCATCGGCGACGGCAACGTCGGTCACGCCCGGATCCCGGGCAAGCACGGCGCCGCTCCCACGGCATACGCGACCGTCGTCGTCGTCGTGCCCGACCGGCCTGGTGCGCTGGGCACCCTGTTCACCGACATGGGCGCGGCCGGCGTCAACCTCGAGGACCTGCGCCTCGAGCACGGACTGGGGCAGCCGTTCGGGCTGGCCGAGGTGTCGGTGCTGCCCGCTGCCGCGGAGCACCTGCGCCAGGCCCTCGACGAGCGCGGCTGGCGCGTGCACGACTGAGCCCGGGGCGCCAGACGGGTCGGGTGGGGGCGCCTCGCTAGGGTGGCCACCCATGAGCACGTCCGGCTCCGCCCCGCGCG
This sequence comes from Actinomycetales bacterium, assembly GCA_038237075.1. Taxonomy (GTDB): domain Bacteria; phylum Actinomycetota; class Actinomycetes; order Actinomycetales; family Dermatophilaceae; genus Lapillicoccus. The sequence goes on along the minus strand of JBBRZC010000106.1, from coordinate 4,425 downwards.
ACCTCGTCGTCGCCATCGACGGCCCCTCCGGCTCCGGCAAGTCGAGCGTCTCTCGGGCGGTGGCCACCGCGCTCGGAGTCGGCTACCTCGACACTGGAGCGATGTACCGCGCCCTCACCTGGTGGTGCCTCGACGAGGGCATCGACCTCGAGGACGACTATGCCGTCGCCGCGGCGGGGGAGGCCCTCGACCTGCAGATCGCCCTAGACTCCGCCAGCCCTTGGGTGCGGGTGCACGGGCGAGACGTCAGCGCGCAGATCCGCGAGACCCGCATCTCCACCGCCGTGTCGACCGTGGCGAGGAACCGCGCCGTGCGCGACACCATGCGCCTGCGCCAGCGAGCCCTCATCGCCGAGGCGACCGAGCGGAGCGGCGGCTGCGTCGTCGAGGGGCGCGACATCACCACCGTCGTGGCCCCCGACGCCGACGTCAGGGTGCTTCTCACCGCGAGCGAGGCGGCCCGCCTGGCCCGGAGGGCCGCGGAGCTGCACGGGGAGGCGAGCGCCACGAGCGTCGCGGCCACCCGCGACCAGGTCGTGCGCCGGGACCGCGACGACTCGACGGTCTCGCAGTTCACCACTGCCGCCGACGGCGTGGTGACCGTGGACACCTCTGACCTTGACTTCGCGGGCTCGGTCGAGGCCGTGCTCGCGGTGGTCCGCGCGAGGACCCCCGACCGGGTCTGAGCCGGTCGGGAACGCGCGGCACCGCCTCCGCCCTGACGGCGTGGCGGGCCGGGCCCCGGAGTGAGGGACAATGGGGGGTCGTGGCGCCGGTTCCCGGGCGCCTCGCCGACCCCACCGACCTGACCCGACCGACCGCACCGACGAACGAGGCCCTTGTGAGCGACCAGACCGACACGACCCGCGACGTCCCCGAGCCCCGCTCGGTCGGCGCCCCCGTCGAGGTCGGCATGGAGGGCGCCGTCGAGCGGGCCCTGCGGGTCGGGCTCGACCAGTTCGAGCTCAGCGACGAGGACCGGGCGCTGCTCGAGTCCGGCGCCGTCGACGCCGACGGCAACCGGCTCGAGGGCCCGCAGCCCGTCGTCGCCGTCGTGGGGCGCCCCAACGTCGGCAAGTCGACCCTCGTCAACCGGATCCTCGGCCGCCGCGAGGCCGTCGTCGAGGACGTGCCGGGCGTGACCCGCGACCGGGTGGCCTACGAGGCGGAGTGGGCGGGTCGACGCTTCACCCTCGTCGACACCGGCGGCTGGGAGGTCGACGCCACGGGGATCCACCTGCGGGTCGCCGAGCAGGCCGAGATCGCCGTCGACCTCGCCGACGTCGTCATGCTCGTCGTCGACGCGGTCGTGGGAGCGACCGACACCGACGAGGGCGTGGTCCGGCTGCTGCGCCGATCCGGCAAGCCGGTCGTGCTGGTGGCCAACAAGGTCGACGACCAGCGCTTCGAGTCCGACGCCACCGCCTTGTGGAACCTCGGTCTCGGGCAGCCGTGGCCGGTCTCCGCGTTGCACGGGCGGGGGAGCGGTGACGTCCTCGACGCCGTCCTCGCGGTGCTGCCCGACGTGTCCGCGGCGGGCACGGCATACCAGGCGGGTGGTCCGCGGCGGGTCGCCCTGCTGGGGCGGCCCAACGTCGGCAAGTCCTCGCTGCTGAACCAGCTGGCCGGCTCGGAGCGCGTCGTCGTGGACAGCGTCGCCGGCACGACCCGCGACCCGGTCGACGAGCTCATCGACCTTGGCGGCAAGACGTGGCGCTTCGTCGACACCGCGGGGATCCGTCGTCGGGTGCACCAGACGCGGGGAGCCGACTTCTACGCCTCGCTGCGCACGCAGACCGCGCTCGAGAAGGCGGAGGTCGCCGTCGTCCTCATCGACGCCGAGGAGCCCATCGCCGAGCAGGACGTGCGGGTCATCCAACAGGTCATCGACTCCGGACGCGCGCTCGTGGTGGCCTACAACAAGTGGGACACCCTCGACGAGGAGCGCCGCTACTACCTCGAGCGCGAGATCGAGCGCGACCTCGTCCAGATCCCGTGGGCGCCGCGGGTCAACATCTCGGCTCTCACCGGCCGGCACATGGACCGGCTCGTGCCGGCGCTGGAGACCGCCCTGGCGTCATGGGACTTCCGGGTCCCGACGGGCCGGCTCAACGCGTTCCTCGGCGAGATCGTCGCCGCCCATCCGCACCCGGTGCGGGGCGGCAAGCAGCCGCGGATCCTCTTCGCCACCCAGGCGGCAACCCGACCGCCGCGTTTCGTCGTCTTCGCCTCGGGCTTCATCGAGGCGGGCTACCGGCGCTTTCTCGAACGGCGGCTGCGCGAGGAGTTCGGCTTCGAGGGCACCCCGATCGAGGTGTCGGTGCGAGTCCGCGAGAAGCGCCGCAAGTAGGCGGTCGCCGCCCGGCAGCTGCTGGTGGGAGGTGGTCAGTCGCCGCCGACCCGGTAGAGGTGACCGGCCCGCATCTCCTCCGCGACCGCCTCGAGCCACGGCTTCGGCTGCGGCCAGTGTCCGCTCGCCTCGAGCTCGCGGCGCAGGTTCTGGAGGATGACCTCCTGGTCGTCGCCGAGGTGGCTTTCGGCGACCCTCGCGATCACCGCCTGGAGGTCGTGCCCGACCTGGCGGTGGTGCTCGGCGCGGTCCTCGTCGGTGTCGACGGCGGCGTCCGACTCGGGGGTCCGCCCCACGACGTCACTGATCGACTCTCCCCAGTGGTGCTCAGCCATGTGCGCGCTCCCTTTCCGTTTGAGCCCCAGCCTGCCCCTCGCGGTCGCCCACCGCCAGAGGACCCGCCGATTGAGGACACCTGTATGCCGTGCGCTAAGGTTTCGTTCGCTCTCCTCGGGGAGCCGCTCCCCCCGGGAGCAAGCCGCGGGCTGTGGCGCAGCTTGGTAGCGCACCTGACTGGGGGTCAGGGGGTCGCAGGTTCAAATCCTGTCAGCCCGACCGGTCGGGGTCTGGCCTGCTCACGCAGGTCAGACCCCGTCGTGGTGCCCCGGAGCTGTCGGGGCGGCGGGTTCCGCGCTGGTCACGGGTTTGGGCGCTGTCCCGGGTGCTACTTTTCTGAAAGATGCGTCGGGCAAGTTCTCCTTGGCCCTGACAACCCCGTCCGGGCCCGCGGGAGGGGGAGTCGCAGGGTCATCTCGCGCGGGAACTCGCAGCGGCCACGGAAGCCGTTGACAGTGGCGGGACCTTCCCGGCAACTTCCTTCACGGGTGATTGGTCCGGAATGATCGGGGCCAAGCGCGCGGTTGCAGCGGCTCTGGGATTGCAAGGCGATCAAGGCAAGCATCTGGTGCACCATCGTCATGGACGCGGCCACGGGAAGGCGCCTTCGTCGCACCAGTCCTCCGCACGGACCCCGAGGGCACGCCGAACACCCTCGTCTCTCGGACGCCGACCTCGCCTCGATCCTGGACCACCACATCATCACCGGGTCAGCCAGGCGAACCGGCCCGTCATCCCGAGGGAGGTTGGCTATCCAGTCCCTCGTGCCGGCCCACGACCTCAGGAGTGCGCTGGATGGACTCGAGCGAGACATCTCGGCTGTGCGCCCGAAGGGGCTTAGCGCCTGACCGATCGATGACTGGACAAGCAGGGGCTGACGTGTTCCCTCTCGTGACCCTCAAGGTCGCCCAGTCGCGTCGCTACTAGGTGTCCAGGTTCTCAGGGGATCGACGCGACGACGCAGAACTCGTTGTAGATGAACGCCTTTCCCAGGGCGCGGGGGAAGGGGAACGACCAGGAGCGCAGGGGCTCGAGGCCGGCGTCACGGGCCAGCGACTCGAGGTCGTCGAAGTCGCAGAACCTCACATGGGTCGGGTCGGAGGCGTAGCCGCGTTCCTGGGGGCAGACGAACATCACCTGACCACCCGGCGTGGCGTAGGGCAGGTAGGCCTTCAAGATCGCCAGAGCCTGCTCGTAGTCGAGGTGCTCGATGACATGTGCGAACAGCAGGCTGCTGAAGGCGCGCTCGGTGGCGCGCCCGCCGGACGTGAACTCGTCGACGGTCATGACCGGGTGGCCCAGCCCGCGCGCCAGCCGCACGGAGTCCGCGTTGTGGTCGACGCCCAATGATCCCGGCGGCAGCGTCTCGAGGTTCCGGCCGATGCCGCACCCGACATCGAGGGTCGGCCCGAGACCTTGGCGACGAAGGTTCCACTGGTAAGGGGCCTGGACTCTGAGGGCCTTCTTCCACCACACGGTCTGCTTGCGACGGAGCCGCTCCGCATACTCCGGATCTTCGGTGCCCATGGCGCCTCACCCTAGGGCACAGCCCATCGACGGCCAACCGGGTGCTGACGTCGGCCGGGGCGGCGGTCCCAACCTCAGCCGGGAGCGGCCCCCGTGGCCGGGTCGGCCTCGAGCGTCTCGATCGCCCTGGCGATCCGGTTCGCCCGGGTCTGCGGCTTCTTCGTCGCCTCCACTGCCTCCACGTAGCGGCGCTGATGGCTGTAGGGGAGCGC
>JBBRZC010000105.1:0-12812 GCA_038237075.1 Actinomycetales bacterium | reverse complement strand
GTGGACGAGGCGCACCGAGAGCCCGATGTCGTCCGAGGTCACCGACGTCTCGAGGTCGAGGTCGCGCAGGGCGAGGTACTGGCTGCGGGTCGATACCACGCGCAACGCGGCATACTCCACCCCGAGCTCGCGGGCCCGGCCGAGGGCGGCGTCGGCGAGCAGCGTGAGCGGCAGGGCGAGAAACTCTGAGGTGACTCCGGACATGCGCATCCTTTCGACGGAGGCAACCTACCCGGCGGTGGCCCCTGCCGCCGGTTCAGGGCGGTCCGTGACGCGTCGGTGATGTTGGTATCAGCGCCACTGCTGGGGCCTCTTCGAGGCATCCGCCCTGCGACGGGCCTGGCCGCGTCCGGTCGCGTCAGGTCGCCCGGGACGGCGGACAGGAGGTACTTTTCCGTGAAGCCCTGGATGATCGTCCTCGCCGCCGCAGCCTTCGTGGCCCTCGTCGTCACGTGGCGGCTGCGGTCGATCGCGGCCCGCGCCCGACCGCAGGTCGCCGGGGGTCCGGAGCCGGTGCCCGCCGGTGCGGGCGCCGACCCCCTCCCCACCTTCAACGTCGTCGCTCTCGGGCCGAGGGGGTCGGGCAAGACCCTGCTCCTCGCGAGCATGTACCACCAGCTCCAGACGATGTCGACCCGCAGCTACCACGTCACCGCCCCCTTCGAGCAGGTCCTGCTGCTCAACCAGTGGTTCGGTGAGGCGGCCGACCCGTGCGCCCAGTGGCCGTCAGGGACGGCCGTCGCAAGTACCCGCTCCTTCCAGTTCACCCTCCAGACGCGAGGGGCGGCGGGGCGGCCCCTGCCCGTCCTCGCCCTCAACTACCTCGAGTATGCCGGGGGGCTTCTCACGGAGGCACAGGCGCCGGGGTCGACGGCCCAGGCCGAGCTGCTGACCCAGATCCGCTCCGCCCACGCCCTCATCGGCATCATCGACGGCTTCTGGGTCCGGCAGCTGCTCGACGGGCACGCCGAGGCGAGGGTGCGCCTGCAGCAGACCGTGACGACGATGATCAACCTCATGATGTCGACCGAGTGCCCGATCACCTTCGTCATCACCAAATGGGACCTGCTCCAGGACATCGACGTCGACGAGGAGGCCCGGCTCGGCGTGGTACGCAAGCACCTCATGTACAACCAGGGCTTCCGCGACCTCGTCCACACCCACTCGCAGCGGCGGGTCGTGCGTCTCGTGCCGGTGAGCGCGGTCGGGCCCGACTTCGCCGAGCTCGACCCCACCGGCGGCGTGAGCAAGCTCCCCGACGGCGAGATCCGCCCGACGAACATCGACGTGCCGCTGGCCGCAGTCGTACCCGACCTCTTCGAGCAGATCGAGAGGTCGGTGGGGGAGAGCGAGCTTCGGGCGGCGGTCGCCCGGGTCACGAGGTCGGGGGCGCGGCGCACGGCGGCCCTCGCCGAGCTCGCGGCCCTGCTCACCGAGACGGCGGGTCGGGTCATGGCGCAGGCCCTGCCCCCGGTTGGCCTCGTCATGGAGTTCGCCGACTCCCTCCACCGGAGCCCGGACCTCGACGGCGAGGTCGCTCGCAGCGTGGGCGCAGACCGCCGGCTCTCGCTGGCCGAGCAGCAGCTCGAGGAGGACCGCGCCGCGCGGCGCCGGGTCCTGCGCGAGCTGCAGAGCCGGGTGGACGTCCTCGAGGGTCGGTTACCCAGCTCGCGACTCGTCGGCGAGGTGTGACGTGACCACGGGGGACCCGGACCCGGTCGGCGACCTCGGGTGGCCCTTCCTCGTGGCGGCCGGGCGACGCCGTGATCACGCCGTGCTGGTGGCACCCGACTTCCTCGTCGAGCAGTCCGACTACGGGATGCTCGCCGAGTCGGTGGGCCCCGGACGCGAAGGGAACCCGGCGGGGGCCACGACCCTCACGACGAGGTCGGGCCAGGTCCTCGCCGTCACGCACCGCACTCACCTTCTCCTCCCGGAGGACCTTGCTGGGCCGGAGGGTCTCGCAGCGCCGGATGGTCCCGCAGCACCGTCCAAGACGGATCCGGTCCGGGCGACTCGCGACGAGCACAACCGTCCGTTGCGCCTGCTCCTCGGGTTCGTCAGCCTCCGACCCCGCGACCTCGACGAGGTCGACGCCGACCTCGACGCTGCCCAAGGCGTCGTCCTGGACGCCTACCGGGACTTCCTCGAAGACGAGGACGGGTTCGCGATCGTCGCCTCGGCGGCGCAGGTCCTGCGGTCGCTGCCGTCCCCGACGCCCGGCGACCCGGCGGCATACCCTGCTGCGACCCCGGCCCCCCCGGCGCCGGCCTCCGCCGCAACACACCCCGGCCGGGCGCCGGGTCGGGCGCTGCCGACGATGCCGCACCATGGCAGGCGGCGCGGGGCGGGGGTGCTGCTCCTCGTGGCTGTCGCCGTCGCGGTCGTCGCGCTCGTCGCCGTGTTCCTCTCGCAGCGATCGGTCCAGACGCCGCAGCCCTGCCCCACGACGACCTCCGCGGGCGTCGGGCCCGGCGAGTCGGCTGCCCCCCCGTGCCCGTCGGTCACGCCGGCCGGTGGGGTGCGGCCCGGGCTGCACCGAGGCTGAGTCAGCGCGGCAGGGCCGAGTCGCGCCAGCCGCCGGGACGCGGACCGTATGCCGTGCGGAGCCGGGCCGCGGGCGCGGCCCAGCCGGAGGCCGGCCTGGCGTCGTCCTGGTCGGGGTCGCCACCAGTCTCGAGGGCGGCCAGCACCGTGACGAGCGCGGCGAGCTCCTCAGCGCTCGGTGAGCCTGCGACGACCCGGACCACTGCGGCGTCCGGCTGCGGCGTGGCGTCCGGGGTCTTGGTCGCTGGGGCAGCCACCTTCCCGGACGCAGGCGGGGCCGAGGGGTCGGACCCGGCCGGCCCCGGGGCGGCGGCGGGCGCTCCGGTCACAGCGGGATGTTCCCGTGCTTCTTCGGCGGCAGCGTCTCGCGCTTGGTGCGCAGCGCCCGCAGCGCCCGGGTGACGTTCATCCGGGTGTTCGACGGCGAGATCACCGTGTCGATGTAGCCGCGCTCCGCCGCGATGTAGGGGTTCGCGAGCTGCTCCTCGTAATCGCGGATGAACGTCTGGCGGGCCTGCTCGACGTCATGGCCCGCGGCGGCAGCCGCCGCGATCTCCTTGCGGTAGAGGATGTTCACCGCTCCCTGGGCGCCCATGACGGCGATCTGCGCGGTCGGCCAGGCGAGGTTGATGTCGGCCCCGAGGTGCTTGGAGCCCATGACGTCGTAGGCGCCGCCGTAGGCCTTGCGGGTGATCACCGTGACGAGGGGCACGGTGGCCTCCGCGTAGGCGAAGATGAGCTTCGCTCCGCGCCGGATGATGCCGTCCCACTCCTGGTCGGTGCCGGGCAGGAACCCGGGGACGTCGACGAAGGTGAGCACCGGCACGTTGAACGCGTCGCAGGTGCGCACGAACCGGGCCGCCTTCTCGGAGGCGTCGATGTCGAGGCACCCGGCGAACTGCATCGGCTGGTTCGCGACGACGCCGACGGACATCCCGTCGACCCGCGCGAACCCGGTGAGGATGTTCGGGGCGAAGATCGGCTGGACCTCGAGGAACTCCTCGTCGTCGACGATGTGCCGGATGACCTCGTGCATGTCATAGGGCTGGTTGGGCGAGTCCGGGATGCACGTGTCGAGCCAGCGGTCCTCCTCGGTGACGTCGAGCTCGGCGCCACCCTCGAAGGACGGCGGGTCCTCGAGGTTGTTCGACGGCAGGTAGGACAGCAGCGCCCTGACGTAGTCGATGGCGTCCTGCTCGTCGGAGGCCATGTAGTGGGCCACGCCGGACTTCGTGTTGTGGGTGCGCGCCCCGCCGAGGTCCTCCATGCCGACGTCCTCGCCCGTGACCGTGCGGATGACGTCGGGACCGGTGATGAACATGTGCGAGGTCTGGTCGACCATCACCGTGAAGTCGGTGATGGCCGGGGAGTAGACCGCACCGCCGGCGCAGGGTCCCATGATGAGCGAGATCTGCGGGACCACGCCGGACGCGTGGACGTTGCGCCGGAAGATCTCGCCGTAGAGCCCGAGGCTGACGACGCCCTCCTGGATCCGCGCGCCGCCGGAGTCGTTGAGGCCGACGACCGGGCAGCCGATCTTCATGGCGAAGTCCATCACCTTGACGATCTTCTCGCCGAACACCTGGCCGAGCGACCCGCCGAAGACGGTGAAGTCCTGGGCGAAGACGGCGACCTGGCGCCCGTCGACCTGCCCGTAGCCGGTGACGACGCCGTCACCGTATGGCCGCTTCTTCTCTTGGCCGAAGGCCGTGCTCCGGTGCCGGGCGAACTTGTCCATCTCGATGAAGGTGCCCTCGTCGAGGAGCAGCTCGAGCCGCTCTCGGGCCGTCTTCTTGCCGCGCGCGTGCTGCTTGTCGATGGCCTTCCCGGATCCGGCATGGGCCACCTCGGCCACCCGGTGCCGCAGCTCGACGAGCTTGCCCGCCGTCGTCGCGAGGTCCGGGGCGCCAGCGGCTCTGTCGACGTCAACCATGTGTCGGAGCCTAGCCTTGTCCTCGTGACCCACTCCCTCGACCCGTTGACCCTGCGTGCGTCCTTGGTCACGTCGGGAAGTCCCTGGCTCGACGTCGAGCACCACGCGACCATCGGCTCGACGAACGCCCGTGCCGCCGAGATCGGCGGCCCGTGGCACGTCGTCGCCGCCGACCACCAGAGCACGGGCCGCGGGCGGCTGAGCCGCGTGTGGGAGGCGCCGCCCGGCTCCTCGGTCGCCGTGTCCGCCACCGTGCCGATGCCGCCGTCCGGTCCCGGCTGGCTGCCGCTGCTCACCGGCCTCGCCGTCGCGGAGGCCGTCGAGGAGACGACGGGCCTGCGGGCCCACCTCAAGTGGCCCAACGACGTGCTCCTCGAGGCGGACGGCGACCGCAAGGTCTGCGGCATCCTCTGCGAGGTCGCCGCGCACGGGGTCGTCGTCGTCGGCGCCGGCATCAACGTCGCCCAGACCCGCGCCGAGCTGCCCGTGGACACCGCCACCTCGCTGCTGCTCGCCGGGGCCGAGGTCGACCGCACGGCCCTCGTCACGGCATACCTGTGTCACCTCGCCTCTTGGTATGCCGTGCTGCTGGCGGGCGCTCGGGCGGCGGCAGGTGCCCGCGCGGCATACCGCGAGCGGTGCTCGACCCTGGGACAGCCGGTGCGGCTCGCCCGGCCCGAGGGAGCGGACGTCGTCGGGAGGGCCGTCGAGGTCGACGACGAGGGGCGGCTCGTCATCGAGAGCGCAGGGCAGCGGCGGGCCTGGGCGGCCGGCGACGTGGTGCACGTGCGCCCGACCGCCACGGGGTGAGCAGCCTTGGCATGATGCAGGCATGAGCGAGCCTCCCGTGCCGGTGGAGCGCAGGTCTGGGCACCGTCGGCGGCCGTCGGCGGACTTGCCGCCCGACCCGGGGGCCGAGGACATCGCCGAGGCCCTGCTCGGCCGGCCGCGGAGCCTGTCGCGACGCAGTGTGAGCCAGGGCGCGGAGGTCTCGCTGATCAGCGCTCGCAAGTTCTGGCACGCCCTGGGCTTTCCCCTCGTCACCAACGACGAGCCGCTCTTCACCGAGGCCGACCTCGACGCGCTGCGTATCGTCGCGACGATCGTGCGGGAGGGCGACCTCGACGAGGCAACGGCCCTTGCGCTGACCCGGGCGTTCGCGCGGACCGCCGACCGCCTCGCCTCGTGGCAGGTCCAGCTCGTCGCCGAGGCGGTGGCTCCCGAGGAGGGCTGGACCGATGAGCAGCCGCTGACGACTCCGAGCGTCGACACGGCGCAGGCGACGGCTCGCGCACTCATCGACATGGCCGACGAGCTCGAGCCGCTCCTCGTCTATGCCTGGCGCCGGCACCTCACCGATGCCGTGTCACGCATGCTCTCGGACGCCGAGCCGTCCATCGACGAGCACGGCGTCTGGCGGCACATCGGCTTCGCCGACCTCGTGTCGTTCACCTCCCTGGTTCGCCGGCTCTCGGAGCGCGAGCTCGCCACGGTCGTCAAGCGGTTCGAGGTGCTGACCTCCGACATCGTCACGGCCCACGGCGGGCGCATCGTCAAGACGGTGGGCGACGAGATCCTCTTCTCCAACCGCAACGCCGCCCCCGCCGCCGCCACCGCCCTCGACCTCGTCGACGCGATGTCGGGCGACGACGTGCTCCCCGACGTGCGCGTGGGGATGGCCGCCGGCCCCGTGCTCTCGCGCCTCGGCGACGTCTTCGGGACCACGGTCAACCGCGCGTCCCGGCTCACCGCGATCGCCCACCCGGGCAACGTCCTCATCGACGGGCAGATGGCGATCTCGCTCGACCAGGTCTCGGGGTTCGACCTCTCTCCGCTGCGTCGGCGGGCCCTTCGCGGAGTGGGTCAGGTGCAGCCCGTCCTCCTCGCCCGCTCCAGCACCACGACCCGTCGCCGTCCGAAGGAGCCGACATGACCCGAGCTCGAAACACCGACCAGGGGAGGGTGCGCCCATGAGCATCGACGACACGCCCGGCGGAGCGGCGACCCAGCCTGAGCTCGTCCGGGTCGTGCGACACGGCACCGACGGCGCCGAGGGCACCCACGGTACCGTCGTCGAGATCGTCCTCGACCGGCCGCAGTCCCTCAACGCCGTCTCCACCGAGATGGCCCTGGCGATCGCCCGGGTCACCGCGCTCGTCGCCGCCGACCCCGGGGTGCGGTGCGTCGTCCTCAGCTCGTCGCAGGACCGGGCGTTCTGCGTGGGAGCCGACCTCAAGGAGCGCAACACCCTCACCGACGCCGAGCTCGTGCGGCAGCGACCGCTCAACCGCGCGGCATACCAAGGGGTCCTCGACCTGCCGGTGCCCGCCATCGCCGCGGTCGAGGGTCATGCGCTGGGCGGCGGCTTCGAGCTGGCCCTCTCGTGCGACCTCATCGTCGCGGGGGAGGGCGCCTCGGTGGGCCTGCCGGAGGTCTCCGTGGGCGTCATCCCCGGCGGCGGCGGCACCCAGCTGCTCACCCGCAGGGTCGGCTGGTCGCGCGCCGCGTCACTGGTCTTCACGGCCCGGCGGCTCTCCGCCCCCGAGGCGCACGAGCTCGGCTGTGTCGACGAGGTCGTGCCGACGGGGTCGGCGCGGGCCCGGGCCCTCGAGCTCGCCGCGACGATCGCGGCCCACTCGCCCGTCGGGCTGAGGCAGGCGAAGCGGGCCATGCGGCTGGGCTCCGACCTCGACCTCGTCGCGGGCCTCGAGATCGAGGACAACGCCTGGCGGCAGACGGCGTTCAGCGCCGACCGGGCCGAGGGAGTCGCCGCGTTCGCGGAGAAGCGGCCGCCGCGGTGGCCGGGCTGACCCGAGCCCTCCGGGCGGGCCGTGGGGCCCGAGCCCAGGGCGGGACCTAGGGCCCGTGCCAGGGCGGGACCTATGGACAGGACGATGTCGGGCGCGTCGCCTACGATCACGACCATGACCCGAGTGCTGCTCGCCGAGGACGATCCCGCGATCTCCGACCCCCTCGCCCGTGCCCTGCGCCGCGAGGGGTACGAGGTCGACGTGCGCGCCGACGGCCGGGCGGCCCTGGAGGGCGCCCGTGACAACCCCGACCTCGTCGTGCTCGATCTCGGGCTGCCCCACGTCGACGGCCTCGAGGTGTGCCGTCGGATCCGCGCCGACGGCAAGACCGTCCCGGTGCTCATCCTCACCGCCCGGGCCGACGAGGTCGACACCGTGGTCGGGCTCGACGCCGGCGCCGACGACTACGTCACGAAGCCGTTCCGCCTCGCCGAGCTGCTCGCGCGGGTGCGGGCGCTGCTGCGCCGCAACCCGGCGGACGCGGCGCCGAGCACCGACCTGCTTCGCATCGACTCCGAGGGCCGGCGCGCGTGGTTCCAGGACGAGGAGCTGCACCTCACGGCGAAGGAGTTCGACCTGCTGCGGGTCCTCGTGCGCGAGCAGGGCAAGGTCGTCTCGCGAGAGCAGCTGATGCGCGAGATCTGGGAGACGGCGTGGTTCGGGTCGACGAAGACCCTCGACATGCACATCAGCGTCCTGCGGCGAAAGCTCGGCGACGACGCGACCCAGCCGAGGTACATCTCCACGGTCCGCGGAGTCGGGTTCCGGTTCGAGCGGCCCGAGGACTGACCGTCGGTGCGGCGCCAGCTGGTGCGCTCGACGTTCTTCGCGGTGCTCGTCGCGTTCGTCGTGGTCGGCATCCCCGCCATCGTCGTCTCCTGGGTGGTCACCGAGCGGTCCGACTCGCTGGCCACCTGGCTCGCCCAGCCCACGCTGACCCGCGGCGCCCAGCTCGCCGGCTTCCTCCTGCTCGTGCTCGCCCTCTTCGCCGGCTGCGCCGTGCTCGTCGCAGACCGCCGGTTCCGGCGGCTGGCAGGGCCGATGACCGAGCTCGCCGAGGCGGCCGAGCGGCTCGGCGCCGGCCAGGCCCGGCTGGAACCGATCCGGTCCGGCATACCCGAGGTGGACCGGGTCTCCGACGTGCTGGCCCGCAGCGCCCAGCAGGTCACCAAGTCCCTCGCCGCCGAGCGCGACTTCGCCGCCGACGCCTCCCACCAGCTGCGCACGCCGCTGACCGCCCTGCTCATGCGCCTCGAGGAGATCTCCGAGACGAACGACCCCGACGTCGTCCACGAGGAGGCCGGGATCGCCATCGACCAGGTCGAGCGGCTGACGCGGGTCGTCGACGACCTGCTCATGCGCAGCCGCCGCAGCAACGACGCACCACGGCCCGAGGTCTCGCTCGACTCGGTCATCGCGGCCCTCCAGCGCGAGTGGCAGCCGGCGTTCGAGCAGGCCCGGCGCAGCGTCCGCGTCCATGGCGAACGCGGGCTCGTCGTCAGGGCCACCCCCGTGGCGCTGAGCCAGGTCCTCAGCACCCTGCTGGAGAACTCTCTGGTCCACGGGCGGGGCACCGTCGAGATGGAGGCCCGGCGCAGCGGCCCCTCGGTCGTCGTCGAGGTCAGCGACCAGGGCGACGGGGTGCCGGCGGCGATGGCCCCGCACATCTTCGAGCGCTCGGTGAGCAGCGGTCGCGGCACGAGCACGGGTCTGGGGCTCGCGCTGGCCCGCGACCTCGCCGAGTCCAACGGCGGGCGGCTCGACCTCGTCTCGGCCCAGCCCGCCCGGTTCGCCCTGTTCCTGTCCGAGGCCGACCAGCGCTGAGCCGACCAGCGCTGAACCCCCAGCGCTGAACCCCGCCATCCCCGCGCCAGGCCCCCGCTGTCCCACCGGCCCCTGCAGCCACACCCGCACCACCGCTGCACCGTTTGAGCGGCCAGTCCATGGGATCCCATGGACTGGCCGCTCATCCGTGGCGGAGGGGCGAGGCTACCGGGGCGTGGATTCGGGCTCGGTCGCCGAGTGGCCGGAGTCCTGGTCGCCGAGGTGCTCACCCGCGAAGACGACCTGCCGGTAGGCCCAGAACCGGAAGATCGTCGCGAGCCCGATGCCGGTCACCGTGTTGAGGTTCACCGCACCACGCGACTGCATGTGCAGCAGGTCGTGCGTGGCGTTGAGGTAGCCGGTCGCGATGACGAGCCCGATGACGTTGACCCCGAAGAAGAGCAGCGCCTCCGAGTGAGCGGGCCGGCTGCGGCGGTGCCGGAAGGTCCACAGCCGGTTGCCGACCCAGGCGGTCACTGTCGCGACCGACCCGGAGATGACCTTCGAGGTCGTGAGGTGCCCGGCCAGCGGCCCGTAGAAGAGGAGGTTGAACCCGCCGAAGTCGATGACGAAGCCGATCGCCCCGACGACCCCGAACTTCGCGAGCTCGCGCCAGAAGACGTCGACGAGGCCGCGGATCCGGTCCGCGAGCCCCTGGGCGCGTCGTTCGCTCACCCGGGCACCCTATGCCGCCCGGGTGAGGAGCCGGTGCGTGGTGCGCCCCGGCGCGCCGCAGCCGCCCCACCCGTATGCCGCGCGGCATACGGGCCGGTCTAGGCTCGGCGATCGTGACGCACCCGCGACGTGCCCCCGGCGGGTTCCCCGTGGTGGGCGTCGTCGGGGGCGGGCAGCTCGCCCGGATGATGCAGTCGCCGGCCGTCGCGCTGGGCCTGCAGCTGAGCGTGCTCGCCGAGGCGCCCGACGCCTCGGCCGCCCTCGTCGTGCCGTCCTCGCCGGTGGGGGACCACACCGACCTCGACGCCGTGCGGGCCTTCGCCGGGCGCTGCGACGTCGTGACGTTCGACCACGAGCACGTGCCCCAGGAGGTGCTCCTCGCGCTCGAGGCGGACGGGGTCGTGCTCCGGCCGTCGCCGGCGGCCCTGCGCTTCGCCCAGGACAAGCTCGCCATGCGCGAGCGGCTGACCGGGCTCGGCCTGCCCTGCCCGCGCTGGGCCCGGGCGACCTCGGCGGCACAAGTGACGGTCTTCGGCGACGAGGTCGGCTGGCCGGTCGTCGCGAAGACGCCGCGCGGCGGGTACGACGGCAAGGGGGTGCGGGTGGTCGGCTCCGCCGCCGAGCTCGACGACTGGCTCGCCCTCGTCGCGGCTCCCGGTCCGCTCGCCGACGGTGTCCTCCTCGAGGAGCGCGTCGACTTCGTCCGCGAGCTCGCCGTCCTCGTCGCCCGCAGCCCCTCCGGCCAAGCGGCGTCGTGGGCGGTCGTCGAGACCGTGCAGACCGACGGCATCTGCACCGAGGTCCTCGCTCCCGCCCCGGGGCTCGACCCGGGCCTGGCCGCCGTCGTCACCGCGGCCGGACTGCGCATCGCGGGAGAGCTCGAGGTTACCGGGGTGCTCGCCGTCGAGCTCTTCGAGGTGCGCGACGCGGCCGGCCACCCGGCGTACGTCGTCAACGAGCTGGCCATGCGGCCGCACAACAGCGGCCACTGGTCGATGGACGGGGCGGTGACCGGGCAGTTCGAACAGCACCTGCGCGCCGTCCTCGACCTGCCCCTCGGCGACCCCTCGTCCCGGGCCCCGTGGACCGCCATGGCGAACGTGCTCGGCGGGGCGTACGAGGAGCTCTACGGCGCGTACCTGCACGTCATGGCCCGCGACCCCGGCGTCAAGGTGCACCTCTACGGCAAGGGGGTGCGGCCGGGGCGCAAGATCGGCCACGTCAACGTCTCGTCGGCCTCGCTGCACGACGCCCGCGCGCGGGCGACCCACGCCGCCGACTACCTGCGAGGAGTCATCGATGAGTGACCAGCCCGGGCCCAGCGGAGGAACGGGGCCGGCCGTCGTCGGCCTCGTCATGGGGAGCGACAGCGACTGGCCCGTCATGGAGCAGGCCGCGATCGCGTTGCAGGAGATGGGAATCCGCTTCGAGGCCGACGTCGTATCGGCGCACCGGATGCCCGACGAGATGCTCGACTACGGCCGCCGGGCGGCGGCGCGGGGGATCCGCGTCATCATCGCCGGCGCCGGCGGCGCGGCCCACCTGCCGGGGATGCTCGCCGCCGTGACGCCGCTGCCCGTCATCGGCGTACCCGTCCCGCTGCGCCACCTCGACGGGATGGACTCGCTGCTGTCCATCGTCCAGATGCCCGCCGGGGTGCCGGTCGCCACGGTCTCCATCGCCGGCGCCCGCAACGCCGGCCTTCTCGCCGCCCGTATCCTCGGGGCCGGCGAGGGTGCGGAGGCGGAGCGGCTCCGCACGGCGATGGTCGCCTTCCAGGCCGACCTGCGCGACCAGGCGCAGGCGAAGGGCGCGGCGCTGCGCCGGGGTCTGCACGACCCGGACCTCAGCCGCTGACGACGCCCGCTCCGTCGCCGGGGGCCAGCCGCGGGTACTCGATTCGCGGGCAGGTGTCCATGACGACTTCGAGCCCGGCCGCGCGCGCCCGCTCGGCGGCCGCCGCGTCGAAGACCCCGAGCTGCAGCCAGACCGCGCCGATGCCGAGCCGCTCGCGCTGCGCGATGGCCTCGTCAACGACGGCCCCGACCAGTCCCGAGTTGACGAAGCAGTCGACGACGTCGACGTGCGTCCCGTCGGGGATGTCGGCCAGCCGCGCATACCCCGGCTCGCCGAGCACGTCGCCGGCGGCGGGGTGCACGGGGACGATCCGCAGTCCCAGCTCGGCCTGGAGCCACTGCGCGATGCCGTATGCCGTGCGTGCCCGGTTGGCGCTCAGGCCGACGACCGCCCACGTCCCGGGGGTGGTCAGGAGGACCCGGATCACGACCGGGTCGTTGTCGTACGTCGTCATCGCGCCATCCTCACACGGCGGCCGACCCCAGCGGGGCCGAGCCCCGCTGTCGATGGCATGATGCGAAAGGCTCACTCCCCACGACTCGCGCACGGAGGTTGACGATGAGGTTCGGCATGTTCGTCCCGCAGGGCTGGCGCCACGACCTGGTCGGGATCGACCCGGACCAGCACTGGGCCACGATGCTCGGTCTGGCCACCCGGCTTGACGACCTCGACGGCTGGGAGTCGCTCTGGGTCTACGACCACTTCCACACGGTGCCGGTCCCGTCGCAGGAGGCCACCCATGAGGCGTGGACGCTCATGGCGGCCTTCGGCGCGGCGACGAAGCGCGTGCGGCTCGGGCAGATGTGCACGTGCATGGCCTACCGCAACCCGGCCTACCTCGCGAAGGTCGCCGCGACCGTCGACATCATCTCCGGCGGCCGCGTGGAGATGGGCATCGGCGGTGGCTGGTACGAGCACGAGTGGCGCGCCTACGGCTACGGGTTCCCGTCGGCGGGGGAGCGGCTCGGCATGCTCCGGGAGGGCGTCGAGATCTTCCGGCAGATGTGGACCACCGGTGGAGCGACGCACCACGGCAAGCACTACACGGTCGACGGTGCGATCGGCCGGCCCCGGCCGCTCCAGGGCACGAGCCTGCCGGGCTCGGCGGAGAACGGCATCCCGATGTGGGTCGCCGGCGGCGGCGAGAAGGTGACGCTGAAGATCGC
>JBBRZC010000104.1:0-12828 GCA_038237075.1 Actinomycetales bacterium | reverse complement strand
TGTCCCAGCCACCACGCCTTCAAGCACCACGCCGGCTGGCGCCTGACCATCACCGCCGACGGCACCTGCCAGTGGACCTCACCCCTGCACCGGACCTACACCACCCACCCCCAGGACCACCGCGACCTCGCCGCCTGACCGGCTCTTCAGCGCGACGAGCGGACTGTCGGGTCTGCCCGCTGAACGCCAGAAACGCCGTTCATCGGGCAGACCCGGACGGCGAGGCCAGGGCCCTGGCCGGCCTCCGGTCCTCGGTCGGTCTCCTGGCCCGGGAGCACGCCCGGAGCCCGTGCCGGGGAGCGCCGTCTGTGTCGACCTCGACCAGGCCTGGGCAGAGGTACGACATGGCCAGCGCCCGAGCCGAAACGGCCGGCGGCGTGGGTGCGCGGCTTCTCGCGACGGCCAGCCACCCTGATGTGCCGCCCGAGCAGGCGGGATACGCGAGCGACGACCGCTACCACCGGATGGCCGCCCAGTTCGAGCCCCTGGTCGAGGAGCCCTCGTCTGTCCTTGGCGCCCTGCTGGCCCACACCCGCGAGGCCCTCGACGAGGCAGGGGGCACCGACGTCGTCCACGACGGGATGGACCGGCTGTGGCGCGAGGATCCGGGCGCCGACCGACAGCGGGCCGCCTGGGAGGCCGGAGGGCTCACCGGCGTGCTTGATGTCGCGACCGTGGCCTGGGCCGGCTGATCCGAACCCAAGCCAACCCGAGCCAGCCCAAGCGGTGCGCCGGCGTCGTGGTGGAGACTCTTCGAGCGCAGACGGTATCGTCGGTGGGGCCCGACGCCTCCTCACGGCATACAGGCCCTCGGGGAGACCGACCACTCGGTCTCCCCGGGCTGGCGCCCCACCCGCCCAAAACCCGCTGTCCGGCAGACGGCGAGGTGCGGGACGATCGGGCGCGTGACCCCTGTCGCACCCGTGCCCGCACCCACCGACGGCGAACGCTTCGTCACCCTCGTCCTGTGCGACCCCACGGGGGCGGTGCTGGGCCAGCTCGAGCCGTTCACGGCCCGCCCGCAGTTCTGGCCCGAGGTCGACGACGTCGTGGCCCGGGCGCGCGAAGTGCATGGCATCGCGGTCACCATCCTGCGGCTGCTCACCACGCAGGAGCCGTATGCCGGGGGAGCAGTGAGCTACCTCGCGCAGCTCGGGCCGGAGGTGCCATCTGTTCTGTCCGCCCGCCTCAACCCCCCGTCGCCCGTCGTGGCCGCAGCCTCGCGCTCGGACGCGCGCCACCGGCTCTGGTGGGCCGAGGTGGGCGGGCTCGACGGCCTCGCCGACTGGGTGGACGACGCCCTCGCGGCCACGGGAAGGTCACGAACCGGGCCACTGCGTCAGCGCAAGACCTGGAACCTCTCGTGCGTGGTCACCATGCCGACGAGCGCCGGCATGGTGTGGTTCAAGGCGGTCCCGCCGTTCCTCGCCGACGAGGGTGCGGTCGTCGGCCGGGTCGCCGCGGTCGACCCGGAGCTCCCGCCCCGGCTGCTCGCCCACGACGCCGGGCGTCGGGCCATCCTTATGGACCACGCCCCGGGCGACGACCAGTGGGGGCTCGCCGACGGCACCGTCATCGACTCCATGGTCGGGCGGTGGGTGACGGCGCAGGCCGCCCTCGTCGACGACATCGAGCACGCGCTCTCGGTGGGGGCCATGGACCGGCGCGGGCCTGCCCTTGTCGACGCCGTCCGGCGCACGGTGACGGTCCCGGCCACCCGTGCGGCGCTCAGCACCGCCGAGCTGGTGGCCCTCGACCGGCTCGTCGACGCGCTGCCGGCCCGTATGGCACGGCTGTCGGGGTCGGGGATGCCCGACACCCTGCTGCACGGCGACCTGCACCCGGGCAACTGGCGCCGCGACGGCACCCGCCTGACCCTGCTCGACTGGGGCGACGCCGGCGTCGGGAGTCCGGCCCTCGACATGCGGGCCTTCCTCGAGCGGCTGCCCGGCCCCACGCTGCGGCACCGGGCCCGCGACCAGTGGGTGCGGGCCTGGCGGCGTCACGCGCCGGGCTGCGACCCGCGGGCAGCCCTCGGCGTCGTCGGGCCGGTCGCCGAGCTCCTCGCCGCGAGCACGTACCAGCGCTTCCTCGACTCCATCGAGGTCACCGAGCGGGTCTACCACCACCTCGACCCGGTCGACCGGCTCCGGGCGGCGCTCGCCGCCGACCGGACCGGGGCTTCCCTGCCGTAGCGACCCGGCTCAGCTGCAGCCGTTCCGAGCGGGTTTGGCCGCTCTCAGCCGAGCTCGCGCAGGCGCGGGACGACCTCCACGGCGAACGTCGTGAGGAAGCGTGACTGGTCATCGCCAGGGCCGTGGAAGACGAGGTGGTCGAAGCCCCAGTCGACGTACTGCCGCACGGCCTCGACGACCTCCTCCGGGTCGTTCGAGACGATCCAGCGGCTGGCGACCTGCTCGTCGGAGAGCTCGTCGCCGAGACGCTCCATCTCCAGCGGGTCGCTCGTGCCGTGCTTCTGCTCGGCCGTGAGCGACAGCGCGGCCCAGAACCGGCAGTTGCGCACCGCCTGCTCGCGGTCGGGGTCCCAGGAGAGCTTGATCTCGATCATCTTGTCGATGTCGTCGCGGGTCCGCCCCGACTTCTCGAGCCCCTCGTCGACGGCGGGGAGGAGCTGGTCGCGGTAGAGCTCGGCGCCCTTGCCCGAGGTGCAGATGAAGCCGTCACCGGACCGCCCGGCATACCGGGCGACGAGGGGTCCTCCCGCGGCGACGTAGACGGGCACCGGGTGCTCGGGCTTGTCGTAGACCGTGGCGTCCTGGGTCGTGTAGTAGTCGCCCTCGAAGGTGACCCGGTCCTCGGTCCACAGCCGGCGCATCAGCGCGACCGACTCGCGCAGCCGGGCGAAGCGCTCCTTGAAGTCGGGCCACTCCTGCACCGACCCGACGACGACCTCGTTGAGGGCCTCACCGGAGCCGATGCCGAGCATGACGCGGTCGGGGTAGAGGCTGGCGAGGGTGCCGAAGGCCTGCGCGACGATGGCGGGGTTGTAGCGGAACGTCGGGGTCATCACCGACGTGCCGATCTGGACCCGCTCGGTGCGCTCGCCGACGGCGGCGAGCCAGGCCAGCGAGAACGGCGCGTGGCCGCCGTGGTGGCGCCAGGGCTGGAAGTGGTCCGAGATCATCACGCTGTCCAGCCCCACCTGCTCGGCCTGCACGGCATAGTCGAGCAGCCGGCGGGGGGCGAACTGCTCCGCCGACGCCTTGTAGCCGATCTTCAACGCCATGGTGCTCCCTGCTCTCGACGGCTCGACGCGACTCAGGCCCCGGGCAGGCAGCGTCCGTATGCCGTGTCGAGCCTATGCCCCGCCTCGCACCCGCGTAGCCTCACCGCGTGGCGACGCCAGTGAAGCTCCCATCACCGACCGCCCGGCTGACCTTCCGTTCTTTCTCCCTCGACGACCTGTCGCTCGTCCACCGCCTCGTCGGCGACGCCGCCGTCCTGCGCTACCTCACTGGGCCGCCGCTACCCCTCGACCGGGTCGGGCCCGACGTGCTCGAGCCGCTCGTCGCGGAGGCCCGGCGGATGCCTGGCTACGGGCGAATCGCGGTCGAGCGCCGCGACCTCGCGGGCGAGGCCGCGTTCGTCGGCTGGGTGAGCCTGCGGCCCCGGGTCACCGGCGACCGGCCGATCCTTCAGTGGCCCTGCGGGGAGCCGGGGGACCCGGTCGCCGAGCTCGGCTTCCGGCTCGTCGCCACGTCCTGGGGGCAGGGGTTCGCCACGGAGGCGGCCCGGGCCGCTGTCGAGCATGCCCGGCGCCTCGGTACGGCCCAGGTCGTCGCGACGACGATGAGCGTCAACACGGGCTCGCGACGCGTCCTCGAGCGCCTCGGCTTCCACCACACCCGCACGGTGCACGTCGCGTGGGACAACCCCAACGCCGGCGTCGAACAGGGCGAGGCCGAGTACCGCCTCGGCCCTGACGACCCGCTGGGATAGCGTCGCGGGAGCGGCCGCGGCAGCGGCCGAGCAGAAGCCGGGCAGGAGCCCGGCGAAGGCTCGCGCAGACGGCAGGGAACACAGTCATGACACACGGCATACGGAATCGGAGGCGCTGATGGGCGCGTTGTGGCACCCGTTCTCGGACATGGGGCTCGTCGAACGCGACGGGGAGTTCGTCATCGCCCGTGGGGAGGGGGCGCACGTCTTCGACGCCGACGGCAACCGCTACCTCGACGCGACGGCCGGGCTCTGGTTCACCAACGTCGGCCACGGGCGCCACGAGCTCGCCGAGGCGGCGGCGGCGCAGATGCGGACCCTCGCGGCATACAGCACCTTCGGCGACTATGTGACCCCGACGACCGTCGCCCTCGCCGAGAAGCTCGCCGGCATCGCTCCGGTGCCGGGCAGCAAGGTCTTCTTCACCTCGGGTGGCTCCGACTCGGTCGACACCGCCGCGAAGCTGGCCCGGCGCTACTGGGTCGAGGCCGGCAAGCCGTCGAAGACCCACATCATCGGCCGCCAGAAGGCGTACCACGGGATGCACTACGCGGGCACCGCGCTCGGCGGCATCCCCGGCAACGTCGAGGGCTATGGAGTTCTCGTGCCCGACACGGCCACCGTTGTGTGGGACGACGTCGACGACCTGCGGGCGACGATGGAGCGGATCGGCCCCGACCGGGTCGCCGCGTTCTTCTGCGAGCCGGTGATCGGGGCGGGGGGCGTCTACCCGCCGCCGGCGGACTACCTCGCCGGCGTCCGCAAGCTGTGCACCGAGATGGACGTCCTCTTCGTCGCCGACGAGGTCGTCACCGGTTACGGCCGGATCGGCGGGTCGTGGTTCGCGTCGACCCGCTTCGGGCTCGAGCCCGACCTGGTGACCACGGCGAAGGGCCTGACGTCGGGGTACCTGCCCATGGGCGCGGTCCTCGTCGCGCCGCGGGTCGCGGAGCCCTTCTTCCAGCCGGACGGCGGCGTGTGGCTGCGCCACGGCTACACCTACTCTGGCCATGCGACGGCCGCCGCGGTGGCCCTGGCCAACCTCGCCATCATCGAGCGGGAGGGGCTGCTCGACGAGGCGGCCCGGCTCGAGACCACGCTGGCCGCGGCGCTCTCCCCGCTCGCGGGACACGACCGCGTCGCCGAGGTGCGTTGCGGCGTCGGGGCGCTCGCCGCGGTGCAGCTCGCCGAGCCCGGCGAGGCGGTGGTCCTGGCCCGGACGCTGCGGCGGTTCGGCGTCGCGACCCGGGCCGTCGGCGCGGGCGGCATCCAGATCTCGCCCGCCCTCGTCATGACTGACGCGCAGGTCGACGAGCTCGCCGACGCGATCGGCCACGCGCTCGACGCCTGACCGACCCAACCAACCCCAACGAACCCCAGAGCTGCGCGGGATCAGGGAGGCGGGGGCGGTAGGCCCAGCCGGGCCGCGCTGACGTGGGCCTGGGCGAGCCGCCGCAGCGCGACGAGAACCGGGTCGACGACCACCGTCCCCACAGCGACGTAACGCAGCGTGTCGGACGGGCTCGCGCCCGCCGTGTCCGTGGCCAGGGCCCCGATGTCGATCTCGGCCACCTGCTCCATGACCCGGCCGTAGGCGACGAGCCGCTCGGTCGTCACCGGAAAGCTCGCCTGGTGCGCGGTGTCGAGCGCCGCCTGGAGCAGACCCAGCGCGTCGAGGTCGCAGCCGTCCCAGCCGAGCTGCGCTACGGCAAACCTGACCTCGGGGGAGACCGGCGAGGTGAGCACCCCGACGCTGATGGCCGACTGGGCCGCCCCGAGGAAGTCATGGAACGACTCCGGCGGGTGCTCGATGGCGTCGACGACCCGGCGCACTCCGGCGATGCTCAGGCCCGCGCCCTCCACGAGGGCCCGGATGAGCCGCACCCGCTCGACGTGGCTCGCGTCGTAGTCGGCGCGGGTCGCGCTGACCCGCGCCCCTGCGGGCAGCAGCCCCTCGCGCAGGTAGTACTTGAGGGTGGCCGGTGCGACCCCGGTGGACGCGCTGAGATCGGACAGCTTCACGGCACCTTCTCCTCGTGGGCTTGACATTGGACAGTAGCACTATCCACAATTGGAGAGTCCCGCTATCCAAGGGGCCCGCCCACCGAGCAAGGAGCAACGCGATGAGCGCACCGACAGGACGCATGACGCACGACCACGACGGACCGCTGGGGGTCTTCCTCATCGGGATGCGGCTGAACCGGTGGTGGCGGGTGGACCAGTGGTTCCCCGTCTTCCTCGCGATGCCGCGGATGCTCACCGAGCTCTACCGCAACCGCGCGGCGGCCGACCGGGGCGAGGAGGCCGACCTGGGCTTCCTCGGGGCGCGGACCCTCATGGGCGGCCGCGGGGTCACGGTCGTGCAGTACTGGCGCAGCACCGAGGACATCTACCGGTATGCCGCGTCGACCGAGCACGCGCACCGGGCGGCCTGGTCGGCCTTCAACGCCAGAGCCCGCAAGGCCGCCGGCGCCGTCGGGATCTGGCACGAGACGTATGCCGTGCCGGCCGGCGGGCACGAGAGCGTCTACGTCGTGTGCCCGCCGATGGGGCTGGCGCTGGCCACGTCCCGGGTGCCGGCGCGGCTCGGGAGCGCGCGGGCGGGTCTGGCGGTTCGGGCGAGATCTGACGGCTCGGGCGCGTCCTCAGGACACGACGACGTGATCGCCGATGGCGACCTGGTCGAAGAGCCAGGCGATGCCACCCAGGTCACGGACGTTGACGCACCCGTGGGACGCCCCGGCATACCCGCGGGCCGCGAAGTCCGATGAGTAGTGGACTGCCTCCCCGCCGCTGAAGAACATCGAGTACGGCATCTTCGAGCCGAACAGGGTCGAGGTCCAGTCGCGGTTCTTGCGATAGACGGTGAAGCTGCCCTCCCGGGTGGGGGTGTTCTCTGAGCCGAACCGGACGGCGACACGCAGCTTCGCGGTGCCGTCGACGACCCAGGTGAGGCTGCGCGTCCTCTTGCTGATGCAGAGGACGTGACCGGTGAGGCAGCGCGGGTCGAGGCCCGCGGCGGTGACGGGCGCCCGCGTGGGCGTGACGTTGGCGAGCTCGTCCTTCGTGGGGGTGCGGGTCATGCCGAGCAGGGTGTCGAGCGTGCGCTGGTCGACCTCGCCGGTGACCGGGATCCGGCGCTTGTCCTGGAAGCCCTTGACCGCCGCCACCGTGAGCGTGGAGTAGGAGTCGGCGACCGCGCCCGTCCACCAGCCGATCTGCTTGAGCCGGGCCTGGAGGTCGCGGACCCTCGGGCCGGTGGCTCCGGGTGCGAGCAGTGCCGGCCCGGGGACGAGCCGGTTGTGCATCTCGTCGTCGGTGGGCTGACGGGTGCGTCCGGTGAGACTGGCCCAGGTGACCTTGTCGACCGAGCCGGTCACCGGCAGCGTGCGCTTGTCCTGGAACCCGCGCACCCCGGCGGTCGTCGGGTCGTCGTAGGTGCCCGTGACGTCGCCGTCGTACCACTCGAGCTGCTTGAGGCGCGCCTGCAGCTCGCGCACCGTGTCGCCGCCCGTGCCGGGAGCGATCAGGGCGCCGCCGGCCGCCGGGGGAGCCGTGGTGGGTGGGGCGTCGGGGCCGGTCGCCGTCGACGACGTTCCCGTCGCGTCGGGGAGGGGCGCGATCGAGGTGGTAGTGGGAGCCGCGGCGGTCGGGGGCGGCGTGGACCCGGTGGAGGGCGTGGACGCGGCCGCGGCAGTCCCGGCCTGGTCCGCGCCGACAGGTCCGCAGCCGCCGAGGGCCAGTGCGGCGATGGCGACGCCGGCGAACAGGCTGGCTCGGTTCACGTGGTGTCCCCTTGAAGTCTCGGCCGTCTCCGCGTGCCTGGTGGGTGCGTACATGACTATGACGCCGTAGCGCACCGAAAGGTTGCCCGCACCGAGGACTGGCCGGTGGGAGTCTGGTGAGTCTAGCCGTGGTGAGGGGTCTGAGCGCGGCGCAGGACCTCGGTCAGCTTGTTCGCACCGGCGACGACCGTCGCGGCGTGCAGGCGGCCCGGTTGGCGTGAGAGCCGCTCGATGGGTCCCGAGATCGACACCGCAGCCACGACGCGCCCGGACGGGCCACGGACCGGCGCGGACACCGAGGCGACGCCTGCCTCGCGCTCGCCCACGCTCTGGGACCACCCCCGTCGCCGGACGGCGGAGAGCGCGGTGGCGTTGAACTTCGCGCCCTGAAGCCCGCGGTGCAGCCGGTCGGGCTCTTCCCAGGCGAGGAGGATCTGGGCGGCCGACCCGGCCAGCATGGTCAGGCTCGACCCGACGGGGATGCTGTCGCGCAGCCCGACGGGGCGCTCGGCTGCGGCCACGCAGATGCGCTGGTCTCCCTGGCGGCGGAAGAGCTGCGCGCTCTCGTTGGTGTGGTCTCGCAGCGCCCCGAGCACCGGGCCGGCGGCGGCGAGGAGCCGGTCCTCGCCCGCAGCCGAGGCCAGCTCGCCGAGGCGGGGGCCGAGCACGAACCGGCCCTGCATGTCGCGGGCCACGAGGCGGTGGTGCTCGAGCGCGACGGCGAGCCGGTGCGCGGTCGGGCGGGCCAGTCCCGTCGCCCCCACGAGCTGCGCGAGCGTGGCGGGACCGGCCTCGAGGGCGCTCAACACGGTGGCAGCCTTGTCGAGGACGCCGACCCCGCTGGAATTGTCCATGCACTGATACTGCCGTCTCAGTGCCTGAGACGCAAGTTTGTCCGCACACCACCTGTTGGCACCCTGCAGATAACGCATTCTCAGTGTGGAGGTGGAGATGTCAGGAACGCTGGCAGAAAAGGTGTGGGCGGCGCACGTCGTGCGCCAGGCGCAGGGCGAACCGGACCTGCTCTACATCGACATGCACCTGCTCCACGAGGTCACCAGCCCGCAGGCCTTCGACGGGCTGCGGCTGGCCGGGCGCAAGGTGCGCCGCACGGAGCTGACGCTGGCCACCGAGGACCACAACGTCCCCACGACCCCCGGCCCCATCACGGACCCCGTGAGCCGCACCCAGGTCGAGACCCTGCGGCGCAACTGCGAGGAGTTCGGGGTCCGCCTTTACCCCATGGGCGACATCGACCAGGGCATCGTCCACGTCGTCGGCCCCCAGCTCGGCCTCTCCCAGCCCGGCATGACCATCGTCTGCGGTGACAGCCACACCTCGACCCACGGCGCGTTCGGGGCGCTCGCGTTCGGGATCGGCACCTCCGAGGTCGAGCACGTTCTCGCCACCCAGACCCTGCCGCTCAAGCCGTTCCGGACGATGGCCGTCGTCGTCGACGGTGAGCTCGCGCCCGGTGTGACGGCCAAGGACGTCGTCCTCGCCGTCATCGCGAAGATCGGCACGGGCGGCGGTCAGGGCCACGTCATCGAGTTCCGCGGCAGTGCCATCGAGTCGTTGTCGATGGAGGCGCGGATGACCGTGTGCAACATGTCGATCGAGGCGGGAGCCCGGGCCGGCATGATCGCGCCCGACGAGACGACCTTCGACTACCTCGCTGGACGCCCGCACGCCCCGACCGGGGCCGACTGGGACGCGGCCGTCGCGCAGTGGCGCGGACTGCGCAGCGACGACGACGCGATCTACGACACCGAGGTCCACCTCGACGGGTCACGCCTGGCGCCGTTCGTCACCTGGGGGACCAACCCCGGTCAGGGCCTGCCGCTGTCAGCCAGCGTGCCCGACCCCGAGTCGTTCGCCGACGAGGGCGACCGCGCGGCCGCCGAGCGCGCCTTGACCTACATGGGCCTCGAGGCGGGAACGCCCCTGCGGGCGATCGCCGTCGACACGGTCTTCGTCGGGTCGTGCACCAACGGCCGGATCGAGGACCTTCGCGCTGCGGCAGGCGTCATCAAGGGCCGCACGGTGGCCGAGGGGGTGCGCATGCTCGTCGTCCCCGGCTCCGCGAAGGTGCGCCTTCAGGCCCAGGCCGAGGGCCTTGACCGGGTCTTCGTCGAGGCGGGGGCCGAGTGGCGGCTCGCCGGCTGCTCGATGTGCCTCGGCATGAACCCCGACCAGCTCGCCCCGGGGGAGCGAAGCGCGTCGACCTCCAACCGCAACTTCGAGGGTCGGCAGGGCAAGGGCGGCCGCACCCACCTCGTCAGCCCGCTTGTCGCGGCGGCCACCGCGGTGCGCGGCACCCTGTCGTCGCCGGCCGATCTCGAGGAGGTCTGAGGCATGGACAGCTTCACCACCCACACCGGCGTCGGCGTCCCGCTGCGACGCAGCAACGTCGACACCGACCAGATCATCCCGGCCGAGTACCTCAAGCGGGTCACCCGCGACGGGTTCGAGGACGGCCTCTTCGCGGCCTGGCGCAAGGACGAGGGCTTCATCCTCAACAACCCCCGGTATGCCGTGGGCTCGGTCCTCGTCGCCGGCCCGGACTTCGGCACCGGGTCCAGTCGCGAGCACGCCGTCTGGGCGCTGATGAACTACGGCTTCCGCGCGGTGATCTCGTCGCGGTTCGCCGACATCTTCCGCGGCAACAGCGGCAAGCAGGGGTTCCTCACAGCGCAGGTCGCCCAGGACGACGTCGAGCTGATCTGGAAGTACCTCGAGAACGACCCCGGCGCCGAGGTGACCGTGGATCTCGTCTCCCGGACGGTGACCGCCGGCGAGATCGTTGCCCCGTTCGAGGTCGACGACTACACCCGGTGGCGGCTGCTCGAGGGGCTCGACGACATCGGGTTGACACTGCGCCACGAGGCGGACGTCACGGCATACGAGCAGGACCGGCCCTCGTTCATGCCCGTCACGACCTGACGGCTCACGCCACCGGGAAGCCCGCGACACGCCGGTCACGGCGTGTCGCGGGCCTTTCGGTGGTGGCCCTTGCCACCGGAGGGTCCGCGCGGGCAGCGCTGGGGCCGGATGGCCTCCTGCGGAGCCGCGCGGGAGGTCGGTGGCGGTCGCCGTGTGACGAATCCCTTTGCGGCATAACGTTTTTCACTGTGCCGTGTCGGCTGCTGGAACCATGCCTCGGCCGCTCCTGCAGGGCGGCACCGACGCCCGGAGCCGCCGCCAGCCGCCGTGGGACCACCCAAAAGTGTTGCGGGACAAGGCAATGGGAGGCATCGGTGGTGGACTCTTGCGTCGATGCGGCCTAACGTCTCCTCCAAGCCGGCAACAGTCCGGACCCCAGGACGTCGGGCAGTGGCTCGACGGACGCATCCCTCTGGAGGGGAAGACGTGAACAAGGCAGAGCTCATCAACGCTCTCGAACCGAGGCTGGGCGGCAAGAAGCAGACCAGTGAGGCGCTCGAGGCAGTTCTCGACGTCATCATCCGCGAGGTCGCCAAGGGTGGGAAGGTCGGCATCACCGGCTTCGGCACCTTCCAGAAGGTGGCCAGGGAGGCCCGCACCGGACGCAACCCGCGCACCGGCGAGACCGTGAAGATCAAGAAGACGAACGTGCCCCGCTTCCGTCCGGGCACCCAGTTCAAGGCCGTGGTCGCCGACCCGCGCAAGCTGCCGAAGGCCACCGCAGCGGGTGGCCGGGCACCGGCAGGCACGGCGACGAAGACAGCGAGCGCCTCCGCCACGACCCGCAAGGCGGCCCCGGCCCGCGGCGCCGCCAAGACCACGGCGGCCAAGACGGCAACCACCAAGACGGCAGCCCGCAAGACCACGGCCGCGACGAAGGCGGCTCCCGCCCGGGCCACGGCGAAGAAGGCGAGCCCGGCCACGGCCGCGCCGGCGAAGACCACGGCGAGGAAGGCTGCCACGACGACGAAGGCCGCGGTTCGCTCGACGACCGCCGCGACCAGGTCCGCTCCGGCGAAGACGGCGACCGCGAAGACGGCGACCGCCACGAAGACGGTGACGAGGAAGACCGCGGCACCGGTCAAGGCGGTCGCCAGGAAGGCGGCGTCCGCCGCGTCCGCGGCCGTGGCGTCAACGGCGAAGGCGACGGCGCGCAAGGCCAGTGCGGCGAAGAAGACCGCGGCGCGCCGCTGAGCCGGCAGAGACGCCTCACTGCGAGGGCCGGTCACCCGAGGCGGTGACCGGCCCTGGCCGGCTCGAAGGCGGGGGGGCGACGACGTCCACGTCGCCAGCCCCCGCCAGCATCGGCAGCGGTCGTGTGCGGGCGTTGCGCATGGGGAACTGCTGGGATCGGCGTTGCGTTGTTCACGTTGCGTCGTCCCACTACGCACCCGCGCTGATGAGAGCTGGAGTCGCCACGTGACGAGCCGTCAGAACCTCTTGCCGAAGATGTCCGACCAAGCCGATCGGCTGATCGATCTCGGCGTGCATACGATCGCCGGAATCTCCGCGATCGAGCTGCGTGCCGCCGCAGCCGGGGACCACGGCGATGCCCTGCTGGTCGTCCACCCCGCGCGGGCCCCCGCGTCCGCGCTCGCTCCGTTGCTCGCCCACGGCAACAAGAGCGGCTTCATCGTCGTCGACATGCCCGACGTCGACCGGTTCTCCGCCATCAGCGAGGTGACCCTGCCGGACACGGCGGTCTACTCCGTCGTCGACGTCGAGCGGGGAGACTCGATGGCCAACTGGAGCCCCGACGAAGCACTCCCCGCGATTCTCTCGGCCCAGAGGACGCCTCTGACCCTCGCCGAAGGCATCTTCTGGCTGATCCAGCGGCCGGATGCGCTGGAGCGCAACCACTGCTTCATGACGATCGGCTCGCGGCTGCGGAGAGACGCCACGAAGCTCGACGCGCGAACACCGGCCGTCTGGATCAGCAACGGAACCGGACGCGACGGCAGCGCGAACCGCAACGCACCGAAGGTTGGATGGTGTTGGGCGGGCAACCGGCATACCTGGCTGGGGTTCGCCTCGGCCGCAGACCGCCACCCGCTGGCCGCCTGAGCCTCGACCACCTCGCCGGGACCGGTGCCTTCCCGCGGCCCGGTCGGCGTCGTCGGCGGCCCGGTCGACAGCGAGG
>JBBRZC010000103.1:0-12924 GCA_038237075.1 Actinomycetales bacterium | reverse complement strand
CTGGCACCCCGGGAACGTCGGCTCGTCGAGGAGTACGAGGGCGTCGAGCGGGTCGCTGTCCTCGCCGAGGCTGTGCTCGACGTAGCCGTAGTCGGCGGGGTAGCTCATCGACGTGAAGAGCAGCCGGTCGAGCCGGATGCGACCGGACTCGTGGTCGACCTCGTACTTGTTGCGATGGCCCTTCGGGATCTCGATCGTGACGTAGAACTCCACGTTGCCCCCTTCGGGTGGGTCCCGACGCCAGGGAGAGTGACGCCGCGGATGACCTAGGCTCGAGGCCCAGTGTCTCGAATGATGTCACGTCTCACCCAGGGGGGTTGATGCGCCGCCTCGCGGTCGCCGTCGGGTTGGTCCTGGCCTTGGCCGGATACGCGGCCCTCGACGTCTACGACGTCGCGCCGGGCATTCTCACCCTGGCGCCCGAGCCCGACCCACAGCCGGTCGCGACGAATCCCGGCCCCACGCCCAGTGCCGGCCCCCAGCCGCGCGAGGCCTCGAGCGGTATGCCGCTCGCGACCTCGGGTACCCAGGCTCCCCAGCCGACCCGAGCCGGTCTGCGGGCCGCGGTCGGCGGCGTCCTCTCCGACTCCCGTCTCGGGCCGGGCCTCGGGGTCGCAGTCCGCGATACCGCCACCGGCGAACACCTCCTCGACGTGCACGCAGACGACCCGCGGATCCCGGCCTCGACCCTGAAGCTCCTCTCGGCGGCGGCCGTGAACGCCACCTTCGCGCCCGCCGCGACCCTGACGACCAAGGTCGTCCAGGGTCGGACCCCCGCCGAGGTGGTGCTCGTCGCCGGCGGCGACACGCTGCTCGCCCCGGGAGCGGGCGACGCCGGGACCGTGGCGGGACGCGCCGGGCTCGGCGACCTCGTGACGGCGACGGTCGCGGCCCTGCGCGCCCGCGGCACGACGACGGTGGGGGTCGGCCTCGACCTCGGCTACGCGCCGGGGCCGACCACGGCACCGACGTGGTTGCCTGCGTTCCGGCCGAGCGGCATCACCGGGGCGGTCGCCGCGATCGGCCTGTCGTCGCAGCGCGCGACGCCCGGCCACCCGGGACCGGCCGACCCCGCCTCCGAGACGGCCGCGGCGTTCGTGGTCGGGCTGCGGGCCCAGGGGATCACCGCGAGCCGGGTCGCGGGCCAGGTGACCGCACCGGCCGGCGCCGCGGTCCTGGGGTCCGTGACCTCGGCCCCGGTGTCCCGGCAGCTCGACCTGGCTCTGCTCGAGTCGGACGACGCGCTCACCGAGTCCCTGACCAGGCAGGCCGCCTTCACCAAGGGTGCGCCGCCAGGGTTCGCGGCCACCGCGGCATCCGTGCGGGACACCCTCGCCGGGCTGGGCGTCGACCTGCGCGGGGTCGTCAGCGTCGACGCCAGCGGGCTGTCGCGGGAGAACCAGGTGCCGGCGCGGGTGCTCGCCGACGTCCTCGCCCTCGGCACGTCGGGCACCCTGCCGGGGATGCGCGACAGCCTGCGGCACCTGCCCGTGGCCGGGCTCAGCGGCACGCTGACCGACCGCTTCAACGACCCCGCGGAGCACGCGGCGGTGGGCACCGCGCGGGCCAAGACGGGCACCCTCACCGGGGTCAGCGCCGTCGCGGGGACGGTCGTGACGGCCGACGGGCGCCTCCTCACCTTCGTCGTCCTGGCCAACGGGTTCGGGCCCGGCGCGGGAACGCTCGCCGCGCGGGGGGCGTTGGATCGGTTCGTAGCGGTGCTGGCAGGCTGCGGGTGCCGCAAGTGAGCGACGACCACCGGTCGGTGCGCCCGGCCCGTCACGTACGACCGCGAGGGAGACGACCATGACCGACCCGGCCACCGACGAGCCCGAGGGCGGGCAACCCCAGTACGTCGACTGGGACTTCGCCAAGGCCACCGGCCGCCGCCTCGTCAACCCCGGCCCCCGGGTCACCCCGCAGGAGGCCGCCGACATCGTCGCGGGGCTGCGCGAGGTCGCCGTCGCGGCGCGAGAGCCCATCGCCGCGACGTCACGGCTCAGCAGCCCCGCGGGCGCCGCGCCGGTGCTCGTCGTCGACCGGCCTGGATGGATCGACGCCAACGTCGACTCGCTGGGCTCGCTCATGCTGCCGGTCATCGACAAGGTGGCGGCGGGCGTCAAGCCGGGGCAGTCGCCGACGGTGGTGGCGATCGGCGGCAAGGTGACCGGGGCCGAGATGGGTGCGCTCCTGTCGTTCCTGTCGAGCAAGATCCTCGGCCAGTACGACCTGGCCCCGCAGGCCGCGCCCCGGCTGCTCCTCGTCGCCCCCAACATCGTCTCGACCGAGCGTGAGCTCGGGGTGGACCCGCACGACTTCCGGCTGTGGGTCGCCATGCACGAGGAGACCCACCGGGTGCAGTTCACCGCGGTCCCATGGCTGCGCGAGCACCTGATCGATCGCACCCGGACCCTGAGCATCGACATCGCCCCCACGCCGACTGAGCTCGCGACGCGGATCCAGGAGATCGCGCGCCGGCTGCCGGAGGCGTTCCAGCCAGGCAGCCAGGGCCTCGCCGAGGTGCTCCTCACGCCCGAGCAGAAGGTCAAGGTCGAGGAGATCACCGCGGTGATGTCGCTGCTCGAGGGTCACGCGGACGTCATGATGGACGACGTCGGCCCGCGGGTCATCCCCTCCGTCGCCGAGATCCGCTCGAAGTTCACCCAGCGCCGGGCCGGCGTTGTCGGCTTCGACCGCTTCCTGCGCCGGGCGCTCGGCCTCGAGGCCAAGATGCGCCAGTACAAGGACGGCGCCGTCTTCGTACGCGCGGTCGTCGACCGGGTCGGGCTCGACGACTTCAACGCCGTCTGGAGCTCGCCCGAGACGCTGCCGAGCCCTGCGGAGATCTCCCGTCCGAAGGCGTGGATCGAGCGGGTCCACGGTCGGTCATGAGCGGGCCCACCCCCGCGGTCGCGGCGACCCGCGTCGCGGTCCGGGCCGAGCTGATGCTCCTCCCCGAGGGCAGCGTCGTCCTCGTCGGCTGCAGCGGCGGTCCAGACTCGCTCGCGCTCGCCGGCGCCGTGGGGTTCGAGGCCCCGCGCCTGGGCATCAAGGCTGCCGGTCTCGTCGTCGACCACGGCCTTCAGGACGGCTCTCGCCAGGTCGCCGAGCGGGCGGCCGAGCAGTGCCGCGAGCTCGGCCTCGACCCCGTGGAGGTCCAGACCGTCCGCATCGCGCGAGACGGCTCGGGTCCGGAAGGTGCCGCCCGCTCGGTGCGCTACGTGGCCCTCGAGGAGGCGGGTGAGCGGCTCGGCGCGGCGGCAGTCCTGCTGGGCCACACCCGCGACGACCAGGCCGAGCAGGTGCTCCTCGGTCTCGCCCGCGGCTCCGGGTCGCGCTCGCTCTCGGGTATGCCGCGGCGTCGGGGCCTCATGGTCCGGCCCTTCATCGCGCTGGCGCGCAGCGAGACGGAGGCGGCGTGCACGGCATACGGGATCGAGCCCTGGCGCGACCCCCACAACATGGACACCTCGTTCGCCCGCGTGCGGGCGCGCACCTTCCTCGCGACCCTCGAGGACGCGCTCGGCCCCGGCATCTCCCGCGCCCTGGCCCGCAGCGCGGAGATGCTCCGCGAGGACGCCGACTACCTCGAGGACGAGGCCCGGTCGGTCCGGCCCGCGCTGGGCGCGGCGCCCTGGTCGGCACGCGAGCTCCTGTCGCTGCCGCGGGCCCTGCGGACCCGGATCTGGCGGCTGCTCGCCGTCGAGGCCGGGTCGGGCGCGGGGCAGCTCACCGCAGCGCACGTCGAGTCTCTCGACGCGCTCCTCACCTCGTGGCACGGCCAGGGCCCGCTCCACCTGCCCGGTCACGTCCTCGCCGGACGCAGCGGAGACCACGTCACCATGGCCTCGGCCAGTCCGGTTGAATAGGCGCGACCGCCGCAGGACCGCAGCCGAGCAGAGGAGATCGCCGTGGATGCCGCCGACATGGGGGGCGACCTCGAGAAGATCCTCGTCACCGAGGAGCAGATCCTCGCCAAGCTCGACGAGCTGGGGCAGCGGATCTGGCGCGACTACGAGGGCAAGGACCTCCTCCTGGTCGGCGTGCTCAAGGGCGCTGTCATGGTGATGGCCGACCTCATGCGGGCCCTGCCGGGGACCGCGCCGATGGACTGGATGGCCGTCTCGTCCTACGGGTCGGGCACGAAGTCGTCGGGCGTGGTGCGGATCCTCAAGGACCTCGACGTCGACATCACCGACCGGCACGTGCTCATCGTCGAGGACATCATCGACTCCGGCCTGACCCTGTCGTGGATCCGGGCGAACCTCGAGTCCCGCAGCCCCGCTTCCGTCGAGGTCTGCGCGCTGCTGCGCAAGCCGGATGTCGCCAAGGTCGAGATCGACGTCAAGTACGTCGGCTTCGACATCCCCAACGAGTTCGTCGTCGGCTACGGCCTCGACTACGCGGAGCGCTACCGGAACCTGCGCTGCGTGGGCACCCTGTCGCCCTCCGTGTACGCCTGAGAGCGCCCGCTCGGCGCCTCCGAACGGCGCCCGCCGGCGTCCGCGGGTGCCCGCCCACGGAACACCTGTCCACCGCCGGGCGTTCACCTGCGAGAATGGACCGTCGGCGACAGCGGTCGTGGCCACCACTGAAGCAGGAGGATCGGGGCAGCGCCCCGGACGTACATGGACTTCAAGCGCATCCTTCGCACCCCGATGGTCTGGATCATCCTCCTCATCGGGGGCACGATCCTCGCTCTCTCGCTGGCGGACGGCGGCGGGTTCACCCGTATCGACACGTCCAAGGCGCTCGAGCTCATCAACACGAGCAAGGTCGACTCCGCCAAGCTCGTCAACAACGAGCGGATCGAGTTGACCCTCAAGCCGGGCGAGTCCTACTCCGACGGCGACAAGGTGACCGGTGCGACCAAGGTCTACGCCTACTACGTCACCGCCCGCGGCGCCAACGTCGTCTCCGCGCTCGACGCGCACGTGCCGCCGAAGAACTACACCGACGAGATCGACAACCCGAACTGGCTGGGCTCGATGCTGCTCAGCCTGCTGCCGATCGTCGTCATCCTCGGCCTCTTCTGGTTCCTCATGGGCCAGATGCAGGGCGGCGGCTCGCGGGTCATGCAGTTCGGCAAGTCCCGAGCCAAGCTCGCGACGAAGGACACCCCGAAGGTCACCTTCGCCGACGTCGCGGGCTGCGACGAGGCGGTCGAGGAGCTCTACGAGATCAAGGAGTTCCTCCAGGAGCCCGCGAAGTTCCTCGCCGTGGGCGCCAAGATCCCCAAGGGCGTGCTTCTCTACGGCCAGCCCGGCACCGGCAAGACCCTCCTGGCCCGGGCCGTCGCCGGCGAGGCCGGCGTGCCCTTCTACTCGATCTCGGGCTCCGACTTCGTCGAGATGTTCGTCGGCGTGGGCGCCTCCCGGGTCCGCGACCTCTTCGAGCAGGCCAAGGCCAACGCCCCCGCCATCGTCTTCGTCGACGAGATCGACGCCGTCGGTCGCCACCGCGGCGCCGGACTCGGCGGCGGTCACGACGAGCGCGAGCAGACCCTCAACCAGCTGCTCGTCGAGATGGACGGCTTCGACGTCAAGACCAACGTCATCCTCATCGCCGCGACCAACCGCCCCGACATCCTCGACCCGGCCCTGCTGCGCCCGGGTCGCTTCGACCGGCAGATCGCCGTGGACGCCCCCGACATGCTCGGTCGCAACCGCATCCTCCAGGTCCACGCCCAGGGCAAGCCGATGGCGCCCGGCGTCGACCTGCTCCTCGTCGCCCGCCGCACCCCTGGCTTCACCGGCGCCGACCTGGCCAACGTCCTCAACGAGGCCGCCCTGCTCACCGCCCGCGGCAGCCAGAAGGTCATCGACGACCACGCTCTTGACGAGGCCATCGACCGCGTCATCGCCGGCCCGCAGAAGCGCACCCGCATCATGTCGGCCGCGGAGCGGAAGATGACGGCATACCACGAGGGGGGCCACGCCCTCGTCGCCGCGTCGATGAACCACACCGACCCCGTCACCAAGGTGACCATCCTGCCTCGCGGCCGCGCCCTCGGATACACCATGGTCATGCCGCAGGACGACAAGTACTCCACGACCCGCAACGAGATCCTCGACCAGCTCGCCTATCTCCTCGGCGGCCGCGTCGCCGAGGAGATGGTCTTCCACGACCCCACCACCGGCGCTGCGAACGACATCGAGAAGGCCACCGCGATGGCCCGCAAGATGGTCACCGAGTACGGCATGTCGGAGCGGGTCGGGGCCATCAAGCTCGGCCAGTCCAACTCCGAGGTGTTCCTCGGGCGTGACATGGGCCACCAGCGCGACTACAGCGAGGAGATCGCCGGCGTCGTAGACGAGGAGGTGCGCCGGCTCATCGAGAACGCCCACGACGAGGCCTGGCACGTCATCAACGACAACCGCGACGTCCTCGACCGCCTCGTCCTCGAGCTGCTCGAGCGCGAGACGCTCAACACGGCCGACCTCGCGGTGATCTTCGAGCAGGTGGTCAAGCGTCCGGTGCGGCCCCTCTGGCTCTCCAGCGAGTCGCGCCTGCTCAGCGACCGCCCGCCGGTTCTGACGCCGGCCGAGCAGGCCGCGATGACCGGAGCTGGGTCGAACGGCTCCAACGGGTCCGGCTCCAACGGCTCGAACGGGCACGCCCCCCAGGACGCCAGCGGCAACCCCGATCTCGGCCGCCGGATCGACGAAGCGGCCAACGCCGGGGCCCACCCCCTCGCCGAGGAGGAGCCCCGCACCCAGGTCGTCGAGGTGCCCGACGGTGGCCGCGTCGACCCTTCCGGGGACCATTGAGCCGATGACGGTGGACCACGATCGCGCTGCCGCCGCGGTCCGCGAGCTGCTGTTCGCGGTCGGTGAGGACCCCGAGCGCGAGGGCCTGCGGGAGACCCCCGACCGGGTCGCGCGCGCCTATGCCGAGATCTTCGCCGGCCTCGACGGCTCGGCCTCCGAGGTTCTCAGCAAGACCTTCGCCATCGACCACGACGAGCTGATCATCGTGCGCGACATCGAGGTCTACAGCACCTGCGAGCACCACCTCGTGCCGTTCCACGGGGTCGCTCACGTCGGATATATCCCCAGCCGTGACGGTCGGGTCACCGGCCTGTCCAAGATCGCACGTCTCGTCGACCTCTTCGCCCGCAGGCCCCAGGTCCAGGAGCGCCTGACCACCCAGATCGCCGACGCGCTGGTGGAGCACCTTGGTGCCCAGGGGGTCATCACGGTGGTGGAGTGCGAGCACCTGTGCATGTCGATGCGCGGGGTGCACAAGCCCGGCTCACGTACCATCACCTCCGCCGTGCGCGGCCAGCTGCGAAACCCTGCCACCCGAGCCGAGGCGATGTCGCTGCTGCTCGGGGGCAAGCGGTGACCGTACCCCCGGCCCCACGGCATACGTCCGCCCCCCGTCAGCAGCCCGCGGGCCCAGCACCGGGTCGCTCGTGGGTTCCTCGGGTGTTCGGCACCATCGCCTACGTCATCGGCGTCCTCGACATCGCCGCGGGCCTGCGGGTCCCGATGCGGGAGCGGATGCACCTCGTCTCCGAGGTCGTCCCCGGCGCAGCCCTGGACGCGGCGTCTGCGGCGACCGTCGTCACCGGCATCCTCCTCGTCCTCATCGCCCACGGGCTCAAGCGGCGCAAGCAGCGGGCCTGGCGGGCGGCGGTCGCCCTGCTCGGGCTCTCGGCCGCGCTCCAGGCGCTGCACCTGCGCTGGGTCGCGTTCGCCGTGGCGCTGGCCGTCCTCGTCGTCCTCGCCGTCAAGCACCGGGAGTTCTACGCCCTCGGCGACCCGCGCACCCGCTGGCGCTCGCTCCAGGCGTTCGTCGTCCTGTTCCTCACGAGCACCGCCGTCGGGGTCGTCCTGCTCCTGCTCAACCGGCGCGCCATCGACGGGGGCTGGCCCGGGCTGCTCCCGGTCATCGAGCACGTGTGGGCCGGTCTCGTCGGTCTCGGCGGCCCGCTCGTGCTGCAGCCGGAGCGGCTCGACGACCTCGTCTCGGCGCTCCTGCTCGGGCTCGGCGTGATGACGGGGCTGACCACCCTCTACCTCCTCCTGCGTTCACCCGAGCCGCGCCCCGAGCTCACCGAGGACGACGTCTCGCGGCTGCGCCGGCTCCTCGAGGCCTCTCCCGACTCGCTGGGCTACTTCAACCTGCGCGACGACAAGAGCGTCGTCTGGTCGCCGACCGGCAAGGCGGCGGTGGCCTACCGGGTGGTCGGCGGGGTCATGCTCGCCAGCGGCGACCCGGTCGGTGACCCCGAGGCGTGGCCCGGCGCCATGGCGGTCTTCCTCGAGCAGGCCCGGGCGCACGCCTGGACCCCGGCCGTGCTCGGCTGCTCCGAGCGGGCCGGGCTTGCGTGGTCGCGCCTCACCGGCTTCTCGGCCATGGAGCTCGGCGACGAGGCCGTCCTCGACGTCGCCGGCTTCTCGCTCCAGGGCCGCGCGATGCGCAACGTGCGCCAGATGGTGGGCCGGATCCGTCGGGCCGGCTACGACACCCAGGTATGCCGCGTCCGCGAGCTCTCGCCGCAGGCCAGCCGGGTGATCCTCGAGGACGCCGCCGCGTGGCGCAGCAGCGAGAGCGAGCGGGGTTTCTCGATGGCCCTGGGCCGCACGGCCGACCCGCTCGACCCGGAGGCCGTCATCATCACTGCGCGCCACGAGGGTCGGGTGCGCGGCGTCCTCCAGTTCGTGCCCTGGGGCCGTGACGGGATGTCACTCGACCTCATGCGCCGTGACGCCACCGCCGAGCCGGGCATCAACGAGCTGCTCATCAGCGCCGCCATGGAGGCCGCACCGGGGCTCGGGGTGCGGCGGGTGTCCCTCAACTTCGCGGTCTTCCGGGCCGTCCTCGAACGCGGCGAGCGGCTCGGCGCCGGTCCGCTGGTGCGGGCCTGGCGCAGCGTGCTCGTCTACGCGTCCCGGTGGTTCCAGATCGAGAGCCTCTACCGGTTCAACGCGAAGTTCCAGCCGACGTGGCAGCCGCGCTTCCTGATCTATCCCGGCCCCGCCGACCTGCCCCGGGTGGGCGTGGCCGCCCTGGAGGCCGAGGCGTTCCTCGTCTGGCCGTCCCTGAGCTGGCTCAGGGGAGGTCGGGCATGACCCGCCCGACGTCGTCCCCGCTGTCCCCTCTGCCCCGTGCGGCGGGGCGGCCCGTGATCATGGGGGTCGTCAACGTCACACCGGACTCGTTCAGCGACGGGGGTTCGTGGTTCGAGCCCGCCGCGGCGGTCGAGCACGGACGGGTTCTCGTGGCCCAGGGGGCCGACCTCGTCGACGTCGGTGGCGAGTCGACCCGGCCGGGTGCCGAGCGACCGTCCGTCGCGGAGGAGCTGCGGCGGGTCCTGCCCGTGGTCGAGGCGCTCGCCGCCGCGGGGGTGGCCGTCTCGGTCGACACGATGCGCTCGCAGGTCGCCGCCCAGGCGCTGGCCGCCGGTGCGCTCCTCGTCAACGACGTCAGCGGGGGGCTGGCCGACCCCGCCATCGTCGACGTCGTCGTGGACGCCGGCTGCCCCTTCGTGGCGATGCACTGGCGCGGGCACAGCGGCGACATGCAGAGCCGGGCCGTCTACGTCGACGTCGTCGCCGAGGTCTGCGACGAGCTGGCTCAGCGGCGCGACGCGCTGCTCGCCGCCGGCGTCCGGCCAGACCGGCTCGTGCTGGACCCCGGTCTCGGTTTCGCCAAGCTCGCCGCGCACAACTGGGCGCTGCTCGGGCGGCTCGACGCGCTCTCGGCCCTCGGGCACCCCGTGCTCGTCGGCGCCTCCCGCAAGACGTTCCTCGGCCGCCTGGGCGTGCCCGAGGGTGCGCCGCCACGGCCTCCATCGGACCGGGACGACGCCACGGCGGCCACGAGTGTCGTCTGCGCCCTTGCCGGTATCTGGGGCGTGCGGGTCCACGACGTCCCGCCCACCCGTGACGCCCTCGCCGTCGTCGCCGCCGTCCGGGAGCACGCGTGAACGGCGCCGCCGGACTCGGCGCCGACCGGATCGTCCTGCGCGGCGTCGAGGCGGTCGGGCACCACGGCGTGCTCGCGTTCGAGAAGCGGGACGGGCAGCCCTTCGTCGTCGACGTCGTCATCGAGCTCGACCTGTCCCGGGCCGGCCACAGCGACGCACTCGATGACACGGTCTCCTATGCCGAGGTGGCCGGTGAGGTCGTCGCCCGGATCACCGGGCCGTCCTTCGACCTCATCGAGCGCCTCGCGGAGGTCGTCGCGGACGACGTCCTGGCCCGGCCGCTCGTCGACGCGGTCGAGGTGACGGTGCACAAGCCGCAGGCTCCCGTCGGCCACCCCTTCTCGGACGTCGCGGTCGTCGTGCGGCGCCGTCGCGGCGTGCCCGTCGTCATCGCTCTGGGCGCCAACCTCGGCGACGCCCGGACCACGCTCGAGGAGGCGGTCAGTGAGGTCGCCGCGCTCGACGGCGTGCGGGTCCGCGTCGTCTCGCCGCTCGTCGAGACCGAGCCCGTGGGCGGCCCCGAGCAGCCGGTCTACCTCAACGCGGTGCTCCTCGCCGACGTCACCGCGACCCCAGCCGGGCTGCTCGCGGCCCTCCACGGGATCGAGGCCGACCATCGCCGCACCCGCGAGATCCGTTGGGGCGCAAGGACGCTCGACCTCGACCTGATCCAGGTCGGCACGCCGGGCACGGCGAGCGAGGCGCTCTCCGACGACCCGGCGTTGACCCTGCCGCACCCCCGTGCCCACGCACGCGGCTTCGTCCTCGTGCCGTGGGCTGCCGCGTCCCCGAAGGCCGTCCTGCGCCACGGTGTCGGCCCCGACGCCCCGATCCGCCGAGTCGTCGACCTCCTCGACGACGTCGACACGAGCGGGGTCCGCCCCGGCCCGGAATGGAACCCGACATGGTGACCCCGACCCACGGCATACGCGCGCGTGCCCTCTTCCTCGTCGCACTGGTCGCGGGGGGTCTCTCGTGGATCGTGCTGCGGCTGTGGATGAACACCGGCCACCTGCTGCCCCAGGCGAGCCTGCTCGGCCTCGGTCTCTTCGTCGCACTGGGGGTCGGCCTTTACCTCGCCGGGCGTCCGGTGCGACGGCTCGTGTCCGGGACGGCGACGCGGCGCGTGCATCCCCTGTATGCCGCGCGCGTCCTCGCGCTCGCCCAGGCGGCGGCACTCGCGGGCGCCGCGACGCTCGGCTGGTACGTCGCGCAGATACTCCTCGGGCTCCCCGACGCCGACGTGCCGTCGCAGCAGACGCAGATCCTCCAGCTCGGGGTGCTCGGCCTCGGCGCCGTCGGTCTGTCGGCAGTTGGTCTCCTCGTCCAGCGGATGTGCCGCCTCGACGACGAGCCACCGGCCCAGGACGACGACGACTACGACTGACCTCTCGGGCGGCTGACACGATCTGCGGGGCGGGGACCATCGGCTCTGTTCGTCCGGTCAAGGCCGGGCGAGCATCGACGTATGCCGATGCACCGTCGGTGATCCCTCACTGTCCGAGGCAGCCATGCCACGCCCACGCACAGACGCCACCCGACCGAGCAAGGACCGTTCGCACCGGGGTGTGCCGATGTTGCCGGGGGCGCGCCACGTCACACGTCGTCTGGTCACTCGCGCGCTGACGGGAGCGCTGTGGTTCGGCGCCGTCTCTGCGCTCGCCGGGTTCCTCATCGCGGTTCCCGGCCATGGGGGAGGCTTCCCGTTGGACGCGCTCAAGGGCACGCCGTTCATGTCGTTCGTCATCCCCGGTCTGATCCTCGGTGTCGTCGTCGGTGGCACCCAGCTGACCGCGGCGCTCGCGATGGTGCGCGCAGGTCCGGCCCGGCTGCTCCTCGCCTCGGTCGCAGGATTCGGGATGCTGATCTGGATCTTCACCGAGCTGGCCATGGTCGGCTACTCCGTGCTTCAGACCGTGTACTTCGCTCTCGGCGCGGTCGAGCTCATCCTCGTGCTCGCTCTCCTGGGAGTTGCTCCCTGGCTGCTGGGACCCGATGACCCGGGGCAGTGAGACGCGTCAAGGCATGACATCACCCGCCCGGCGAAGCCGCCGAGCATCGAGCAAGGAGCTCGCATGAAGACCACGTTCCGGTGGGCTGTCGGCATCGTCGTGATGCTGCACGGCCTCATCCACCTGATGGGCGCAGCCAAGGGACTGGGGTGGGCTGACGTGACCGCGCTCGCGGAGCCGATCAGCACCCCGATGGGAGCCGTGTGGCTCGGCGTGGCCGTTCTGGTCGTCGACGCGGGCCTGATGCTGGCGCTCGACGTCCGCTGGTGGTGGGTGGTCGGTGCGGTGGCAGCGGTCCTGTCGCAGGGGGTCATCCTCTCCTCGTGGAGTGACGCCAAGGCCGGCACCGTCGTCAACGTGGTCCTCCTCGTCGCCGCCGTCTACGGATGGGCCTCGCGGGGGCCGAGCAGCTATCGTGCCGAGTTTCGCCGGCGGGTCGAGGTCGCTCTCGCCGAAGTCCTGGACGACCGTCTCGTCAGCGAGAGCGATCTGACCGCTCTGCCCGAGCCGGTCGCCGCGTGGGTCCGCCGATCCGGCGCCGTGGGCCAGCCTCGGGTCACGAGCCTCCACGCGACGATGCACGGCCGGATCC
This sequence comes from Actinomycetales bacterium, assembly GCA_038237075.1. GTDB lineage: Bacteria > Actinomycetota > Actinomycetes > Actinomycetales > Dermatophilaceae > Lapillicoccus. The sequence continues at coordinate 383 of JBBRZC010000103.1, read as the reverse complement.
GCAGCGGACCGGGCAAGCCGTGGATGCGTTTCACTGCTGAGCAGGTCAGCACCTTCGGCCCAGCGCCCACCCGCCTGTTCGCGATGCACGCGACCACGTTCGGGCTGCCGGTCGAGGTGCTCCACATCTTCGTCGGCCCGTCCGCCACCATGCGGGTGAAGCTGTGCTCCCTGGTGCCGATGGTCAACGCTGCCGGGCCTCAGATGGACCGGGGCGAGACGGTCACCATGTTCAACGACCTGTGCGTGCTCGCTCCCGGCGCCCTCGTCGACGCGCCCATCTCCTGGCAGGTCCTGGACGACCGTCGGGTGCGCGGCACGTTCGTGGGCAGCGCAGATGCCGTGACGGCGGAGCTCGTCTTCGACGCAAACGGCGACCTCGTG
>JBBRZC010000102.1:0-12986 GCA_038237075.1 Actinomycetales bacterium | reverse complement strand
GGAGGAGGACCGGCAGCAGGAGGACCGACGTGAGGATGGAGAACGCCACGACGATGACCGCGCCCAGGGCGATCGACGAGATGACGCCGAGTGGGACGAGGAACAGGGTGCTCATCGCGGCGATGATCGTCACCCCCGAGAAGAGCACGGTCTCACCCGAGGTCCGCAGAGTCGTGGCGAGCGCCTCGTCGACGCTCCTGCCGCGCGCCAGCTCGCTCTTGAACCGGGCGATGATGAACAGCGAGTAGTCGATCCCGACCCCCAGGCCCAGCATCGTCGCGGTGTTCTCGACGAAGAGGGAGAGCTCCACGTGCCTGGCGACGACGGCGAGGACGGCAAAGCTCCCGATGATGGCACTCGTGCCGACGGCCAGGGAGGCGAGCGCGGCGACGACCCCGCCGAAGAGGCCGATGAGGACGATGAGGATCAGCGGCAGGGTCAGCATCTCGGCATGCGCGAGGCCCTGCTCGCTCAGCGTGTTGACCGCCCCCCAGAAGGCGGCGGTCCCGACGAGCGACACGTCGAGCCCCTGGCCTTCGTAGCGTGCCGTCAGCGCGTCCTGGATCTCGGGAAGGATGCGCCGGGCCGTCCCGTCCGGGACACGCAGGCCGAGCTGGTCGATGGCGGTGCGGCCGTCCTTGCCGACGAACCGTTGCTGCGCCGCGCCGGTGGTCGTCGAGAAGCCGACGGCGCTGCTCACGCCGAGCTCCGGCGTCGCCGCGACCTCCCCCATGACCCGGGCCACCCTGCGGGCGAACCCGGGCTGGTCGTGGGTGTACCACCGGTCGGCGACGACGACGACGACGTCGCTGTTGCCGCGTCCGACGAAGCCGCCCTGGAGCTGGGCCTGGACCGCGGCGCTGTCCGACCCGTCGACCGACCAGCCGCCGCCGCTGAGCAGTGACGGCAAGGGCGCGCTGACGACGCCGGCGACGGCCAGCCCCACGACCCAGAGGGCGGTGATGCCCCATCGCCACCGTCCGAGGACTGCGACAAGACGCTCAACCACGGCGCGCCCCGCGGCTGTTCGCCCCGCGGCTGTTCGCCCCGCGGCTGTTCGCCCCGCGGCTGGTCGCCTCGCGGCTGTTCGCCTCGCGACGGATGCCCGCCAGGTCGCGCAGGGCCAGGGCGACGACGACCGGCTTGCGGGCGGCGGCACGCAGGTTCGCGCCGCGACGACGCACGGCCGAGTCGAGGCTGACGACGGTGTGGGTCCTGACCGGGCTGTCCTCCATGATGCTGACGACCATTCGCGACGAGATCGCGCCGAACGCCAGCGAGGCGTAGACGACCTGGGACAGGCCCTCCTGCCCGGAGCGGACCCGCTCCCGCGCCAGATCGAGCATCTCGACCGGCACGAACCGCAGCGGGACGACCCGGCGCAGCAGGTCCCAGGTGGCGCCCGACTCGACATCGGCCCGGCTGATGGCGCCGGCGAACGGCCGGTCGGCGGACCGGTACCCGTAGAACCGCACGTACTGCGTCCCGGCCATGTCGTAGCCGGAGATCACCGGACGACCGAGACGAGCGGCGCTTTCATGCAGGAGGAGCTTGGCGGCCCACCCCGACGGCTCCGTTACGTCGACGCCGTCGATGACGAGGTCACACTCCCGGACGAGGTCGTGGACGTTGTCCGCGGTGATCCCCTCGCGCTCCACGGTGGCGGTGGCACCGGGGTTGATCTGGGCGACCCGGCGAGCGCACACGACGGCCTTGTGCTCGCCGATCTCGTCGAGGAAGGCGTTCTGCCGGTTGAGGTTGTTCAGCTCGTAGGCGCCGACGTCGGCGAGGATGAACCGCTGGACACCGAGGCGTGTCAACGGTTCCACGGCCGCACCCCCGGTCGAGCCGCAGCCGGCGACGAGCACGGTGGCACGGCTCAGCCGCAGCTGGGCCAGCTCGGAGACGAAGCCGTGGTTTCGTTCGGTGAGCACGCCGTAGAAGGGGTCGGTGGTCGGGTGGAGCTCGGCCGCGGTCATGGGACGGTGCCTTTCGGGGCGGGTGTCGCAGGGGTCGCGCAGGGTTGGTCGCGCAGAGTGGACGAGGGTGGCGGTCAGGGGGAGCACTGGGGACGGCAGGCGCGCTGGCCGACGGCGTCGAGGAAGATCTGACGCACCTGGTCGGCCGTGTCGGCGCGGTACGACGCGCCGCCGGAGGCCTTGCTGATCGCCGCGAGGGAGGCCGCATCGCTCTGCGGTCCGAAGGCGACCGTGATGACCGGCACCGGCGTGGCCGACCCGCGCTCGGCGGCCAGCATCGCGACGAGCTGGTCCAAGGTGGGCCCGTGGTGGCCGGTGTCCTTGCCGTCCGACAGGACGACGACGGCGTTGACGCGCCCGGCCTTCCACTGGTGCCGCATCGCCTCGACCGCGTCCGCGGTCGTCGAGTAGAGCGCCGTGTCGCCGTCGGGCACCGGTGCCACCTTCGTCACCGCTGCGGCCAGTGCCGCGCGAGCGCCGGTCGGGCCGCCGAGCCGTGCGACCGGCACCACCTCATGGTGGTCGGTGCCGCCCGGGAGGTTCTCGGAGAAGACCCACAGGCCGACCTCGGTGCTGTCTGGGTAGAGCCCGAGACCGCGGGCAGCGGCCTGGACGGCGATGCTCAGCCGGGACGGGCCGGGCGATTTCGGACCGCCGATCCCCCAGGCCATCGAGCCGGAGACGTCGACGACCGCGAGCAGGCGAGCGTCGAGGCTGACCGACGCGAGGGCCTTCTCGGCGTCGGCGAGGGACGCGGGGGTGAGGGGCCTCGGTGTCACCGCCGTGGCGCCGTCGACGCCGAGGTCGGCGGTGAGGTTCGCACCGGCGGCACCGGCGCTGTCACGGAAGCCGGCGCCCGCCAGGACAGCCCGGCCCCGGGCGCTGCGCAGCCGCTCGAAGAGGAGAGCCGCCTGCTGGACGGTGGGCAGGTCGCGGGCCAGCACGGCATACGGGAAGTCGAAGGTGACCCCGCCGGTGTATACGGCGACCGGCCTCGCGGCGCTGCCCGCCGAGTTGGCTGCCCAGACGTCGCGCTCCGAGACCGGGACGGCGACCGAAGCGGTCGGCGAGAGACGTGCGAGGCGAGCCCCCGCCGGGGCGGTGCTCACGGTGGCACTGCGGAGTATGCCGGTGAGCGCGGCTCGAGCGTCCGGCGTGCCGGCCGTCGCGGCGGTGAGGGCGAGGATCGTGCCGACCCGGCCCGGTGAGAGGCGCTGGTCGGACAGCTCGACGGAGACCGGCGTCCCCGAGGCGGTCGACGTGGCGAGGTCGGCGACCTGCGGCCGTCGCGGCGTTCGCGGTGCAGGCGGCCGGAGCCGGTCGGCGACCGCCCGAGGAAGCGCCAGGACGAGCGGGCTGCTCGCGACGGACTTCGCGTTCGTCGCCGCGGCCACCCGCTCGACGCCGGCCCGGTCGAGCCAGAGGGACGAGTCGGGGACCCAGACGTCGGGCGGCTGGATGCTGCCCTGAGCCAGTCCGCGGATCTCGGCCTCGGGCGTGACCGCCTGCACCGTGACGACCTGGCAGCCGGCGCCGGAGCCGGCGCCGGGGCCGCTGCCCTGGCGGGCCACCTCGGCGATCGCGGCGGCGATCGACGGTGCCGCCGCCACCCGCAGGGGGGCCGTGTCGGGTGGGCAGGGGGCGGGGTCGCCCGACGCCGCCATTCGGGTGGCGACGATCCCACCGCCGGCGAGGAGGACCACGACGGCGAGGCCGGCGACGGTGACGGCGGTTCCGCCTCTGCGGGACGGGGTTTGGCCACGGGATGTCGCCCGGCTGGCGCGGGGGCGGCCGGCGCGGGCGCTGTCGTCGGCGGGGCCGGCGTCGGCCCGGGTCTCGTCCACGACTCAGCCCGCGACCCGGGTCAGCGCCCCGGTCGCCGAGCGGGCCATCTGGGCGGTCGCGTCGAAGAGGTCGGGCGAGTCGAGGGTCTCCTCGAGAAGCCCGACCCGGCTGGCGACCTCGTCGCTGTCGGGCAGGTGTGCCACGAAGGGCTTGACCGCGGCCCGCTGGACGTAGGCGTGGTGGAGCAGGTCGGAGGCGTCGAGCCGCGGCGCCGTGCCCTCGACGAGCTGGACGTCGAGGCCGGCAAGCAGCAGGTGTCGCAGGGCCACTTTCTCCTCGACGTCACCCACGAGCGTCCGGACGGCCGGGCGCAGGTCGGTGAGCACCTGGCCCATGCCGTAGAGCAGCTCGAGGGTGACCCGAAGCCGCTGGGTCCGGTCGGTCAGCGTCCGGGAGTGGACGAAGCGCTTGAGCTCGCGCACCTCGTCGGTCCGCACGCCGGGGAGGCCGGCGACGTGCTCGAAGAGGTTGATCCCGTGGGCCTGCTCGACCGGGAACTGCCCCCGCGCCGGGTCGAGGAGGTCCGCCGGCTCGCCGTCGGCCGGGCCCGTGAGGGCGAGGTAGCCGAGGATCGCGCCCGACGGCGACATGGTGATGACGTGGACGTCGTGCGGATGCACGGCCTGGACCGGCTCGCAGAAGATCGCCGAGGAGTAGACGAGGTCAGCGCAGATCCAGCCGAGCTGGAGATACTGCGCGAGCCGGAAGCCCTGCAGCCCCACGAGGTAGCGATGGGGCAGGTGACGGGTCTCGAGCGCGACCGTGGCCAGACCGTCGCCACGCTCGACGAGGTGGAGCAGGTGGCGCCGGTCGACCCGGGTCAGGAGGCCGCGGAAGCTGAGGCCCCGGTGCAGCGAGACGACGTCGTCGACGTAGCGCTCGGCCCGGAGGCCGGAGGTGGTCGTGCACATGATCGGTCCTTGGGTGGTCGGTGGAGCGGGAGGTGGGGCTGTGGGTTCCGGGCGAGGCTCAGAAGTCGTCGTCGTCGTAGAGCGCCGCGGTGATGGCCAGCGCCAGCACCTCGGGCGTGCCCTCGTAGATCCGGGAGCCGAGGGCGTCGCGCAGTCGCTTCTCCATGCCGTGGTCACGCAGGTAGCCCCGGGCGCCCATGAGGCCCATGGCCTCGGTGGCGACCTCGATGGCGATGCGGTCGGCGAAGAGCTTGGCGACCGCCGGCTCGAAGGCCGGTGCGGGGATCTCGTTGTCCGCGAGGTAGGCGGCCTTGAGGTAGAGCATCCGGGAGGCCTCCACCTTGGCCGCCATCTCGGCGAGCTTGCGGGCGGTGAACTGGTGGTCCTTGAGCGGGACGCCGCCCTGGATGCGGGTGCCGGCCCACTCGACGGCCTGCTCGAGGGCCCCCCGGGCGACGCCCGTGGAGATCGCGGCCACGGCGGCCCGGGCCATGTTCATCTGCTGGATGTTGATGTAGACGCCGTCGCCCTCGCCACCGACGACGTTCTCGGCCGGCACGAGCACCTCGTCGAAGTGGATCTCGGTGCCGAGGCACGAGCGGTAGCTCATCTTGTCGGCGACGTCGCCGAGCGTGATGCCCGGCCGGTCGAGCATGACGACGAAGCAGGTCAGCCCGGTCGCGCCGGGCGCCCCCTCCATGTTGGCGAACACCGTCGCGTAGGTGGCGACCTTGCCGTTGGTGATGAACTTCTTGGACCCGTTGAGGACGTAGTGGTCGCCGTCGCGGCGGGCGGTCATGACGCTCCGGGCGAACTCGGCGTTCTCGGGGATGAGGAGGTCGCACCCGGCGAGGTCCTCGGTGATGGCGTTGCACGCGAGCACCGGGTCGTCGCCGGCGAAGAGCGGCAGGAAGCGGGCCTGGAGGCGCGGGTCCCCCGAGAGCAGGACGGGTGCTTGGCCGAGCATCGTGGCGCCGAAGATCAGGGCGAAGCCGGCGTCCACGGCGCCGAGCTCCTCGAGGGCCACCGCCACGCCGAACTCGCCGCAGCCGAGGCCACCGAACTGCTTCGGGACCACGAGCCGGGTCAGGCCGAGGTCGTGGCCCTCGCGGACGAGGTCCGAGTCGAAGTGCCCGGGCTCAGCGGCGTCGAGGCGCTCGACCTCCGGAGCGAGGCGCTGCCGGGCCCAGGTCCGGACGGTGTCGCGCAGGGCGACGACGTCGGAGGGCAGCGTGGTCAGGGAGGGGACCTCGGCGGGCGCCGGGGCCGTCGTTGCGTATGCCGGGTCGGCGAGCTGCGTCATCGTCGGCCCCCTCAGCGCTTCGCGCCGACGCCCGCGTCAGCGGCGATGGCGGGGTAGCGGTCGAAGGCCGGCTGCAGGAGCGGCACGAACTCGATGACCTTGGCCACGCTGCCCTTGATCCGGATCTTCCCGGTCGCGATGGCCATCGGCATGAGGAGGCGGCCGGCCCAGAGCGAGTCGGCGTTGTCGCACGACATCTTGATCGAGATCGCCGGCGGCCTGGGCGTCTCGTCGATCCAGACGCCGTCCGCGTCGACGAAGACGGTGAGGTCGGGAGCGGAGTGGAAGAACTGGACGGAGAGGTGCTCAGCACGCACCGTGGTCGCGAAGCGGTCGTCCTCGAGAAGGATCTCGAAGAGTCGGGTGAAGACCGAGGCGGCCTGTGCCTTGCTGGTGAATGCGCTCACGAAGGGGCTCCTTGGGGTGACGTGCGCCGGAATGTCAGCAAGGAAGCCGGGGTGGCGCGCGAGATACCGGCGGCACCGTCGTATCTGCGAGCCCCGACGCGCCTCCCCAACGGTCATGACGACCACAAGCGCGCCCACGCCCGCCACGACCCTGCCCGCCATGCCTGAGCCCGCCGAGCCGGAGTGGGGGCTCTCCCTCGACCTGCTCGCGCACGAGCAGGCCAACCTCGACGCCTTCGAGCGCGTCTTCCCGCACTGGAACGCGGGAGACATCCCGGCGATGCTCGAGCACTACGACGACGAGATCGTCTGGCACAACATCGCCATGGGCGAGGTCTACACCGGCAAGGAGGCGGTCAAGGGCTTCCTCGAGCGCCTCTTCACGGCGCTCCCCGACCTCGAGCTCGACGTCACCCTCCGCGTCCCGCGGGGCCGCTACGTCGCCGAGGAGTATGTCATCCGCGGCACCCACCTCGGGCCGATGTTCGGCCTGCCGCCCACCGGGCGCCGCCTCGAGATCAGGGCGATGAGCATGGTCGAGCTGCGCGACGGCCGGCTCAAGGAGGACCACTTCTACTTCGACGCGGCCGGCGCGATGCGCCAGATGGGCCTCATGCCCGAGGTGGCGGCGGCGTCCGCGCCGCTCGGCCGCATCGTCCTCGGCGCTGCGGCCTGGTTCCGCCGCCGGTCGGCCCGGCGCCCTCGCTGACTCCTCACTGTGACACGGCTGGAGCTCGGCCATTCCGCGAAGTCCGGTCCCGATCTGCGCGCTGCCGTCGGCCGCCGTTGGCCTTCAGGCCGGTTGCGTATCAAACCCCGGCGATCGAGAATCGCGCCGTCGAGGTGCAGACGCTGCTCGCCGACCTCGGGCGCCACCGTGCGCCCTCCATCCCCCACCTCATGGCCGCCACGGCAGAGTTGGCCGGGCTCACCGTCGTCCACGTCGACAAGGACCTCGACCTCATCGCCGACGTCATTGGGCAACCCACGGAGCGCCTGACCACGGCCTGAGGCCGTCACCCGCTCAACCATCTACCGAAACGACCGCCCTTGCCGTGGACGTTCCGTCCCAGCGTCAGGCGGCGTCGCCGAGCACGATGGGTTCCGGCGGCTGGACCAGGTCGCCCTCGCGCGCCACGAGGTGCCGCACCACGGTCTCCGCGAGGTCGCCCGAACGCAGGATGGCCTGGTGCCCCGCGCCGTGCAGGACCCGGTATGCCACGCGGTCGTGTCGGTCCTGCGGCCCCTGTCGGACGAAGAGGTCGTGCGAGGAGCTGATGACCAGCCATGACACGGCAGGGGTGGCCGAGAGCGGCGGCAGCTGGCTCAGCAGCAGCGACCCCGGCCGCATCTGCGCACCCACAGCACCTGGCGCCACCGACGCGACCCGGGCCCCCACGTGGGGCGTCGCGATCGTCGTCACGGTGCTCGCCGCCGCGGCGAGCCCGCGATGCTGCACGGCATACCGACTGATGAGTCCCCCGAGGCTGTGCCCGACGAGGTGGACCCCCTCGGCGCCGGTCTGGTCCATCGCCCGGTGTGACGCGCGGACGAGGTCCTCGGCCAGCTCGGGGATCGCCGACCCCAGCGCGTTGTAGGCGAAGGTGAAGACGTCGGCGAACCCCGCACCGTGCAGGCGGGGCACGACGCCGCCCCAGCAGGCCGGGGTCCCGAGGTAGCCGTGCACGAGCAGGACCGGCAGCCGCGGCTGCCCTCCACCGTGGTGGCCGGACGACGGCACGAGGCGGTCGAGGCGTGAGGCTCGTTCGGCGCGCAGGGCCGCCGGCAGGTGCCGGATGGATGCTGCGACGACGGCGAGCTCGCTCACCGCGGCGAGGGTGCTCGGCAGCAGCGACCTCGTGACGGGGACCTGCAACATCACGACCTCCACGTCGTCAGGGCGAACCACGGTCGAGGCCGTGGGAACTACCCTGAGGAGGCGCGAGGCGCCGCCCAGAGACATCCGGAAGCGGGCTTACCGTCCGGTCGGGACCCCGGAACGGCGGGCGGAGGAATGCCGCAGGGCATGACCGCCTTCGTATGCCGCCTGCATCGCGCCGGTGTCCGCCGTCGCAGGGGCGTCCGCCGTCGCCCGGGTGCCCGACGCCTCGATGGCGAGCAGGGCCAGGTCGTCGCTGAGCGGGCCGCGAGCGAAGCTGCGCGCGGCCGTGGCGAGCCGGTCGAGGATGACGTCGGGGCTGACGCGCGGGGTCTGGGCGAGCAGGCCGGCGATCCGTTCCTCGCCGAACAGGTCCGGCCCGTCGCGAGCCTCGCTGAGCCCGTCGGTGAACAGGCAGAGGAGGTCGCCGGGGCCGAGGTGGACCGTGACGTCGGTGAGCGTGGGCCCGGCGAACAGGCCGAGGGCGGTGCCGAGCACCCCGACCTGCTCGACCACGCCGTCGGCGCGCCTCAGCAGCCCCGGGTGGTGGCCGGCGAGGCACAGCCGCAGCTCCATGCCGGACTCGGTGGCGGAGGCGATCGCATAGATCGCCGTGCAGAATCGCTCACCGTCCCCTTCGCGCAGGAGGGCGTCGTTGAGCCGGCCGAGGACCCGGCTGGGGCGGTCCTCCCCCAGGGCGAGGGTGCGCAGGGTGTAGCGGATCAGCGAGGTCGTCGCGGCGGCCTCGGCGCCCTTCCCGCTGACGTCGCCGAGGACGAGGCCCCATCGGTCGGCGTCCACGGGGAACGCGTCGTAGAAGTCTCCCCCGACGTCGTGCTGGTAGCCCGCCGGCTCGTAGCGGGCCGCGAGGACGAGCCCCGGGATCTTCGGCAGGGCGGCCGGCAGGAGGCTGGACTGGAGGGTCGCCGCGACCCGGGTCCGTTCCTCGAGCAGCGCGCGCAGCCTCGTCTCGGACTCCCGGCGCGCGGTGACGTCGCGAAGCGTGACGAGGTCGCCGGAGCGGGCCCCCGCCACGCCCGGAAGCGGCATGTGCGTCACCTCGAAGTACCGGACCCTGCCGTCCCGGGTGAGGCTGGCCTCGTGGCGGCTGTCGGGGGCGTCGGCGTGGGCGTCGACGTGTGGGGCGTAGGCGTGGTCGAAGCGGTCTGCGTGCCCGGGGGGCTCGTGCGTCTGCGAGGCGGCGTCACCGAGCAGGTCGACGAGGTCGGTTCCGACGAGGTCGTCGCGCGAGCGCCCGAGGGTCTTCGTGCCCGCCGGGTTGACGTCCCGGATCCGCCCCGACGCGTCGCGCAGGATCACGGCCTCCGGCATCGTCGCCACCACGAGCCGCCAGGCGATCGAGGACAGGTTCACCAGCCGCTCGCGGTAGAGCCCCCAGACCAGCACGGTCCCGGTGAGGACGAAGACGAACGGGGTCAGGTCGACCCGGGCGAACGGGCCGACCTCGAAGTTGTGGAGGAGGTTCGTCAGCCACGGCAGGACGGCCGCCGAGACCAGTGCGGCAGCGGCGAGCCGGTACTCGCGCCCGGCCCGGATCACCCCGACGACGAAGATCCCGAGCCCGAGCATGACGAGGGTGTCCGCCCAGGCCAGGTGCACCCAGAACAGCTCGCCGGTGGCGACCACGGGGATCTCGTCGAGCTCCGAGCCGGGTGGGTAGAAGCGCAGCAGGTCGTGGGTGGCCGGAACGGCGAGGAGGAGCCACACCGCCAGCGGTTCGACGGCGAGCACCCCCAGCAGGCGCCGGGAGACGAGACGCCGCCGGCCGGTGTAGTGGAGCACGAAGACGAGCCAGACGGGTGGGAGGAGGCCGGTGCCGAGGTACTTGAGGTCCCCCCAGTGCCCTCTCGTCACGAGCGCGCTCGACGACAGCTCCAAGGCGTAGCAGCCGGCCCACCAGGCCGCGCAGAGCAGGAGCACGGCCAGGCTCAGACCGGCCGGTTGCTCGTGTCGACGCCACACCGAGAACGCGAGGCCGGCCAGGACGACCGCGGCGATGACCGAGCACGCGGTGAGGACGCCGAGCATTTCAGCCTCCCGCGGCCGGCGCGGCGACGCAGGCCGTGGTGCGGGTGTCGTGCGGCATGGGTGCTCCGTGGGTCCGTGTCGGCCGGGTCCCTTCCCGGCCCTTTCAGTCTGCTCTCAACGCTAGCGATCGGAGCCGTTGTCCACTGCGCTCTTTACCAGTTCCTGACCTCGGCCGGACTCGGCGACCGCCTGCGCGGGGAAGGCCCGCGGCGTAGCGTTGGCGCGGGAGGCAGGTGTGGGCAAGTACGACCTCTTGGGCAGCCACCTCGGCGGCGTCGACCCGGTCACGGTCTGGCTGAGGTTGACCTTCGAGGAGGTCGACCTTGTCGTCGGCGGTATGCCGCCTTCGGCCCGGACCCAGCGCTCGTGGTGGGCCAACAACTCCAGCGGGCACGCCCTCGTGTGGCGTGCCGCGGGGTGGCACGTCCAGGCGGTCGACCTCGGCGCCGGTCTGGTCGTCTTCGCGCGCGGACGGGTGGGCGGCGGCCACGTCGAGCGGCGCTCGGTGGGTGGCCGGCTGGCGGGGCCGGCGTCCGGTTCGGTGGCGGCGTTGACCCGGGTGAAGAAGGTGACCCTCGCGCCGGACGAGCGGGCCGAGGCCACGGTGGCGGTGACGTGGACGCGGATCGGCGAGGTCGTCCTGGACGACAGCGGCCACGTCAGCTGCCCGGGACCGTTGCCCGGCCGCCCCGGCCTCTACCGGTTCACCCTCACCGGGCGCGGGAGTCGCCCCCAGCTGATGCTCGGGGTCACCGACAACCTCGGGCGTGAGCTCGCCGCCGACCGCGGTCAGCGCTCGGCGCAGCCGCGGCACCGTGAGGAGGCCGTGGTCCGCCACCACCTCGACGAAGGGGGTCGGGCCCTGCTCGACGTCTCGCTGCGGGCGACCGTGAACATCGCGAGCCGGCCAGGGCAGAACGTCGACCTCACCCGCAAGGCGGGGCGACTGCTGGCCAAGGACATCGCGGTCGTCCTGGCTCGGCTGCAGCGCGCCTCCGATCTGGTCGACCTCGGCTGAGCGCCATGGCCTGCCTCCGAACTGCGAGCTGAGCAGTGCTGCAGCACATCAGCGGGGCAGTGGGCCGCTGATGCTGAAGCGTGCGGCGCGGCGTTGCTGCTGGTGTTCGCGCCCGCGGCGACGCAGCGAAGGCAGTCGCCCTTCGGGGTCGGCGAAGAACAGCCGCTTGGCGAGCTCGATGAGCACGAGGTAGCCGATGACCATGCCGGTCAGGGCGAGGAAGAACCCGACCGGTAGGGGCGCGAAGCCGAGCAGGTGCGACAGGGGGGACAACGGCAGCAGGACGCCGACCGCGACGGTGACCAGGGCCGCGATGAGCAGTGGACGGCTGGGGCGGCTTCGGGTGAAGGGACTGCGGCGGGTGCGGATCACGAAGATCACCAGGGTCTGGGTGGCGAGGGACTCGGCGAACCAGCCGGCGCGGAACAGGTCGGGACCGGCGTGGAAGACACCCAGCATGACCGCGAAGGTGAGGAAGTCGAAGAGGCTGCTGACGGGTCCGAAGAAGATCATGAAGCGGCGGATGAAGGCGATGTCCCAGTGCGACGGGGCCTCGAGCTGTTCGGGATCGACGCGGTCGGTGGGGATGGTGAGCTGGCCGGCGTCGTAGAGCAGGTTGTTGAGCAGGATCTGGCTGGGCAGCATGGGCAGGAAGCTGAGCACGGCCGAGGCCGCGGCGGCGCTGAACATGTTGCCGAAGTTGCTGCTGGTGCCCATCAGGACGTACTTGATGGTGTTGGCGAAGATTCGCCGGCCTTCGGTGACGCCGTCGGCCAGGACGCCGAGATCCTTCTCGAGGAGGATGACGTCGGCGGCGTCCTTGGCGACGTCGGTGGCGGTGTCGACGCTGATGCCGACGTCGGCGGCGTGCAGGGCGAGCGCGTCGTTGACTCCGTCGCCGAGAAAGCCGACCGCGCGGCCGCGACGGCGCAGCACGGTGATGAGCCGGGCCTTCTGCTCCGGGCTGACACGAGCGAAGATCGTGGTCGTCTGCGCGGCCTCGGTGAGCGCGGCGTCGTCCATCCCGGTGAGGTCGGCGCCGGTCAGGCTGCCACCGGAGGCCAGGCCGAGGTCGGCGCAGACCTTCTGCGCGACGAGCACGTTGTCCCCGGTGCAGATCTTCACCGCGATCCCGAGCGCCGCGAGACGCTGGAGGGACGCGGCGGCCGCGGCCTTGGGCGGGTCGAGGAAGACCAGGAACCCGGCTAGGGTCAGGCTGGCCTCGTCGGCGGAGGTCGGCGTCGTGAGCTCCGGGGCGAGTCGGCTGGCGACGGCGACCACCCGACTGCCGGCCACGAACTGCGCCTGCAACGTCTTCTCGGACGTCGGTGGCGCGCCGACACATCGCGCGAGGACCGACTCCGGGGCCCCCTTGACGACGAGCTGCACCGCGCCATCGGGCGCGCGGACCACGGCTGAGGTCATCGCCCGCTCATGGTCGAACGGCAGCAGGCCGAGGCGGGTGTAGCCGGTGACGGAGTCGTTCACAGCATCGGCAGCATCCCAGAGAGCGGCGTCGAGCGGGTTGTCGCCGACCGCCCCCTTGAGGCCGCCGGCGGGATCCGTCTCAGTGCACAGCAGGCCGAGCAGCAGTG
>JBBRZC010000101.1:0-13148 GCA_038237075.1 Actinomycetales bacterium | reverse complement strand
CGACGTCGACGCCGCGAGGACGCTGGTGCGGTTCGCGTTCTGCAAGCGCGACGAGGTGCTCGTCGAGGCCGCCGGGCGTCTCGCGACGCTGGCCCGGTCCGGTTGACCTCTGCTGGTCGCGCCCCGGCGCGGGGGCGGCTCTGCTTGGCCGTCGGGTCTGCTTGGCGTCGGGTCTGCTTGGTGGCGGCTCCCTCGTAAGCGTCCGCGTCCTCGTCCACAGCGCGTGACGCCCACGTCCCGTGATCCACAGGGTCGCCGACCGGGCTGGTCCCGGCGTCGGGGGAGGGTCGACGCTGGAGGATGCCCCGCATTCGCCGACTCCCCAGCGGCCGTCCCGGCGCCGGTGCCGCCACCGGCAGCCCTGCCTGGCGCATCCTCCTGACGCGGGTCACCCTGGCCCTCGCCACCGCCGTCCTGGCGTCGACCGGACCGGCAACCGGGGCCACGGCGCGCCCGGCCGACCCGGAGCCTCGGCTCGTGGCATGGGGCAGCTCGGCGGTTGGGGCTACCGCGGCTGGGGCTACCGCGGCTGGGGCTACCGCGGCTGGTGCTACCGCGGCTGGTGCTACCGCGGCTGGTGCTACCGCGGCTGGGGCGCTGCCGGGCCGGGCTGCTCCCGTGGTCGGCATCCCGTCGGCCGTGCGGGCGACCCGGAGCCGATGGTCCTGGCCGCTCTCACCGAACCCCGCCGTGGTGCGGCCCTTCGACCCGCCGGAGCAGACCTGGTCGGCCGGCCATCGGGGGGTGGACCTCGCGGCAGTCCGCGGCCAGGCCGTGCTCAGCCCGGAATCCGGGGTCGTGACGTTCGACGGCGTGATCGCCGGACGCGGCGTTATCGTCGTGACGCATCCCGGCGGTCTGCGCAGCACCTTCGAGCCGGTGGAACAGGGTCTTCCGGTAGGAACGACGGTCGTCCAAGGAGCGCCGGTCGCCATCGTCGCGCCGAACCCGGGTCACTGTGCGCCCTCCTCGTGCCTGCACTGGGGCGTCCTGCTCGGCGAGACCTACCTCGACCCCCTCGCGTTCGTCGGACGAAGACGCGTGACCCTTCTCCCGCTACAGCCGCCATGACATCCAGCGGTGCGCCCGAGGCCGCGGAGCAACAGGCTCGCGGAGCGACAGGATCAGGGTGACGCCGGTCAGGCGCCGCTCGGGTACGGCCATGCGGTGCAGCCCTCGAGGCTCTTGGTCTGCTGAACCATCACTGGGGCTGGCCGGTTCGGCTCACTGCACTGAGCGTGCTGGTGCCCGAGCCCGTGCCCCACCTCGTGGTTGACGAGATAGACCCGGTACGCCCTGAGGTCGGAGCCGTAGGTCGACGAGCCGAGCGCCCAGCGGGCGAGGTTGAGCACGGCGCGGCCGCCGTTCCAGCAGGAGACTTGCTGGGTCGAGACGTTGAGCGGGGCACACAGACGGGCCGTGAGAGCCGGACTGGCGAGCGTCACCCTGACATCGGCGTGGGCGCCGGCCGCCAGCGCCGAGGGGCCCAAGGGTTCGAACCGCACGCCGTCCTCGGTCTGCCAGCCGCGTGCGTCCACGAGCACGCCCTGCACGGTGCGGGCGAAGTCGGTGGGGCGAACCGGGATCCCGTCCTCGATCTCGATGGAGTAGGACACGGTGCGACCAGCGGCCGCGACCGGACCTGGCGGGATCTTGAGCGCGCGGATAGTTCCCGCGCCGGCCATGGGGACGAGGGCTCCCAACGGGGCACCGCTGGACACGCCAGGAAAGCCTGCACCGGTCTCGTCCTCGGCATGGGCGGTTGCCGAGCCGCTCGGCGAGCCGGGGACCGGGCGGACAGGCGTGCCGCCCGAAGCCCCGGAACCCTGACGGATCGGCGCGCCGCTCGCCGTCCCGGAGCCCCGGGGGATGGATGTGCCGCCCGACAGCCCCGAGCGCGGCGCGTGGGCGTCAGGGCCGGGGGTGCCGGGGGATGCGGGAGCCCGGACTGCCGCTGACGATCTCGACGGTGATGCAGCGCTGGCCAACGCCGACCGGGCCAGCCCAGAGCTCGTGACGCCGCCCGGATCCTCGGCACGCCTGGCCACGACCGATCCGGCGAGGACGAGCCCCAGTGCGGCGATGACGGTCCGGCGAAGCCGCATCCGACGCCTACGACCGGCAGCGTAGGGATGCCGGGATGCTGTCGGGCCGGTGACCCTCTCAGTCATCTGGGGGCGAGGTGACAGCATCAGCTCCGGCATGGACTCCCTTCCCCGGTGGTTCGGACCGGCCACGAGGGTGCGGGCCGGGTCTGTCCGGTCCAATTGTGGTTCGACTGTCGTTGAACCCCGGCAGGACACGCCGCGTCGCGGACATAAGACGCTGCGTGTCAGGCCCTGCGTCTCAGGCCCTGGGGTGGGCCTGCTCGTACGACGCGCGGAGGCGATCGAGCGACACGTGGGTGTAGATCTGCGTCGTCGCCAGGCTGGCGTGGCCCAACAGCTCTTGGACGATCCGCAGGTCGGCTCCTCCCTCGAGGAGATGAGTCGCCGCACTGTGGCGAAGGCCGTGCGGCCCGAGGTCTGGAGCGTCGGGCACGTGGGCGAGCAGCTGGTGGACGACCTCGCGCACCTGCCGAGGGTCCACCCGGCGCCCGCGGCGGCCGAGGAACAGCGCCGCGCCGCTCGCCGACGTCGCGTGGGAGCGCCGAGCCCCGAGCCACAGCTCGAGCGCGCGCCGGGCCGGAATCCCGAACGGGACGCTCCGCTCCTTGCTTCCCTTTCCCATGACCCTCACGACGTCGACGCCGAGGTCAAGATCGTCGACGTCGAGGGCAACGAGCTCGCCGACCCTGATGCCGCTGGCGTAGAGGAGCTCGAGGACGGCGCGGTTGCGGACGTGGATCGGGTCGTCGTCGTCAGCGGCGACCGCAGCCACCTCGAGAAGCTGCGCCGCCTCGCCCTGGCGCAGCACGCCCGGCAGGGTCGCGTTGCGCCGCGGCGCGATGAGCCGCAGCGAGGGGTCTGTGTCGATCTGACCGGTACGGGTGGCCCAGCGCAGAAAGGCCCGCGCTGCCGCTGCACGTCGGGCGACGGTCGCTCGGGCCGCTCCGTCGCGGGAGAGCTCGGCCAGCCAGGCGCGTAGGTCGGCGAGATCGAGGTCCGTGGGCGTGTCGACGCCTCGACCGGCGGCGAACGAGAGCAGGTTGGCGACATCGGAGCTATAGGCGCGCACGGTGTGCTTCGACTGTCCACGCTCCGAGCGCAGGTGCCGCTCGAACGCGACGAGGACGGGCAGTGCCTCCGGCAGCGACCCTGTGCACCTGTCCGTGGGGCCTCGGGTTTCCGGGCTGTCCGGCTCAGTACCGATGTCCGAACCGGTGTCGCTGTACGGCTCACTGCCAGAGGTGGGGCGCGATCCACCCACGTCCCTGGTGTCTCGGCCGGTGCTCACCCCGCCACCGTGACAAACCCGCGACGTCGCGGCAAGCACCGCGTCGGCGCGTTCCCTCGCAGACTCGGCCGACCAGTGTGTTCGGCGCACCTCCGTGTTCGGCGCACCTCCGTGTTCGGCGCACCTCCGTGTTCGGCGGACCTCTGGGAGCCGCCTGATCTCCGCCGTCTCTCGCGAGCGCAAGCGTCCAGCACGAGGCGATCCACGGCATACCGGCCGTTACGGCGTGGCGCGTGCCAGCTTGCGCCATCCTCCCGCCTCTCTCACGACAAGGCCCAGCAGCTCCAGGCGACCCAGCGCGGCCTGGACGGCAGCGGGGGCCAGCCCGGCAGACATCGCGATGGCACCGGCCGGGACTCCTCGTCGGACAGGAACCGACGCCAGGGTCGTCGAGTCGAACAGGTCGAGGCCGTCCGCCGGCTGGACCGGGGCGCTCGGCCGGGGAGCCGCGTCGACCCCGATGGCACCGACGAGGTCGATGACCTCCGCGACATCGGTGACGATCTCGGCGATCCCGTCCCGCCGGGCCTGATGGCACCCCGCGGAGACCATGGACGTCACCGGGCCGGGCACCACACCCACCGGGCGGCCATGCTCGGCCGCCGTGCGGGCCGTGTTGAGTGAGCCCGACCGCAGTCCCGCCTCCACGACCACGGTGCCGGTCGTCATCGTCGCGATGAGCCGGTTGCGGAGCAGGAACCGTGGCCTGGTCGGCGCCGACCCGGGAGCCACCTCGGAGACCACCGCGCCGCTCTCGGCGATCCGACGAAGCAGCATCTCGTGGGCGAGGGGGTAGGGGCGCTCCACCCCGCCGGCCAGCACCGCAACGGTCACGCCCTCGACGGCCAGCGCGCCGCGATGAGCGGCGGCGTCGATGCCGAATGCGGCCCCTGAGACGACCGCAAATCCACGGTCGGCGAGCCCGGACCCGAAGTCTGAGGCCACGAGGTCGCCGTAGGACGTGCAGCTGCGCGCCCCGACCACGGACACCGATCGGCGCGCCAGCACCGAGAGGTCTGCAGGCCCCCTGACCCAGAGGCAGATCGGAGGCGCGAGGAGGTCGTTGACGCCGCTCGGCCAGTCCGGGTCGGCGGGGCAGACCACCCGGGCCCCGACCCGCTGGGCGATCTCGGCGTCGCGTTCCACGTCAAGCTGCTCGGCACGCATCCGGAAGGTCTCGTGTGCCGCTGGGCTCCCTTCGAGCACCAGGGCGAGGGCTCCGACCGCACCATGCCGGGCGATGAGCTCCAGGGCGCGCACGTCGGTGGGTTCGCTGAGGCGCGACCACGCCGCACGGGCCCACCGTTCGTCCTTGTGCATCGGGCTGCGCAGGGGCAGGGAGCCCGACAGGCGAGGGGGCCGCGGCAGGGGCTGGCTAGCCAGCCCCGAGGATGGCGGCGGGGGCGGCGGCGGCGGGGGCGGCGGTGAGCCGGTCACGAGGGCAACATCCTTCCGATGGGCACTCGACGGGCGCTCCTGGTCATGCCGCCACCGCGTCGGGATGCCGCATGCTCAGAGCCATGCCGATGTCGTCCGCGCCGGGCCGGTCACCGGCTCGCAAGTCGGTGAGGGTCCACGCGAGCTTGAGGCACCGGTCGTAGCCCCGCATCGAGAGGCCGCCCCGGTCGAGCGCAGCGTCGAGGGACCTCGTCACCCCGCGTGGGAGCAGCAGCGCGTCACGTCGGTAGACCGGCCCGGGCACATGGGCGTTGAGTCGGAAGCCCGTGCCGGCCCATCGCTCGGCCTGCCGGGCCCGGGCCGCGGCCACCCGCCTCGCCACCTCAGGCGAGGTCTCCCCGGCCTGCATCACCAGTGTCGCGCGCGAGGGGGCCGGCACGAACACCTGGATGTCGATCCGGTCCAGGACCGGGCCCCGCAACCGGCCGAGGTAGGTGCGCCGTCGCAGTGGGGAGCAGGTGCACCGCAGCCCCTTGCCGAAGCCGTGCCCACACGGGCAGGGGTTCGCCGCGAGCACGAGCTGGAAGCGGCACGGGAACCTGAAGCGTCCAGTGCCCCGGGCTACGACGACCTCGCCGGACTCCATGGGCTGGCGCAGCGCCTGGATGACTGGGCCGTGGAACTCCGGTGCCTCGTCCATGAAGAGCACCCCGTGGTGCGCCTGGGTCACCGCTCCCGGCAGGACCCGCCCGCTGCCCCCGCCGATCACGGCGGCCGCTGACGCCCCGTGGTGGGGCGCCACGAACGGCGGTCGGCGCTCGAGCGCCCCTTGCTGCCCGAGCAGTCCGAGGATCGACGAGATGGCGGTGACCTCCATGGCCTGCTCGTCGTCGAGGGGCGGCAGCAGCCCCGGCAGCCGTTCCGCGAGCATCGTCTTGCCGGCTCCGGGCGGCCCCACGAGATAGAGATGGTGCCCTCCGGCAGCGGCGGTCTCGAGTGCCCGGCGGGGCTCATCCTGACCGACGATGTCCACCAGGTCGGGGATGGCGGGATCGGCGACCCGTGTGGGCGTCGGCTCCTCGACGGCAGCCGGACTCCTCCCCTTCGCCAGCAGCCGGTATCGCTCCACGAGCTCCTCGAGGTGCGCCACCGGGTGGACCCGCACGTCGCGGATCAGCCGGGCCTCGGCGGCGTTCGCGACGGGTACGACCACGTGGCGGACCCCGGCCCGGGCCGCCGCGAGCACCAGCGGGAGCACCCCTGGCACCGGCCGCACCGTGCCGTCGAGCCCCAGCTCGCCGATGTGGACGACGTCCTCCACGACGCGCGCCGGGACGGCCGAGCAGGCCACGAGGGCCGCCACGCAGATCGCGAGGTCGAACCCGGACCCCACCTTCGGCACGGACGCCGGGGACAGGTTGACGGTGACCCGGCGAGCCGGGATCGGGTGCCCCGAGTTCGAGGCTGCGGCCTTGACCCGGTCCGGAGCCTGGGCGCACGCCGGGTCGGCGCGCCCGCTGATCGAGAAGGCCGGCAGGCCGCTGGACACGTCCACCTCGACCTGCACGAGGAACCCGACAAGGCCCTGCAGACCGACCGCGCGGGTCCGTCCGAGCGTCACGACAGCACCCCGACGAGGTGCTCGATGCGGCACGCGCCACGGCGGGGTCGCAGCACCCCGATGACGTCGACGCGGACCTCGTCGACCCACACCCCGTCGAGGTGCTCGTCCTGCAGCGCCAGCCACGCAGCAGCGAGCCGCCGCAGCCGCGCGAGCTTGCGATGGTCCACCGCCTCGACCGGCGAGCCGAACGTCGTGCTGCGACGGGTCTTCACCTCGCACACGACGAGGCAGCTGCCGTCGCGTGCCACGATGTCGATCTCGCCGACGTCGCACCGCCAGTTGCGGGCGAGGATCTCCAACCCCCGCTCGCGCAGGAAGCGTGCAGCCATCCGCTCGCCGTAGGTGCCGACGGCGTTCGCCGTCTCGTGCGGCATACCGGGGGTGCGTTGCATGTGGCCACGATGTCCGCCAGAGGGGCCGCCGGGCACTGCAAGCCGCGGGGCCTGTGGACGGTGGGACGAGAGCCCGGGAGCCTGTGGACGAGCGAGACCAGCGAGACCAGCGGGACGAGCGAGGAGGTGCCCGCTCGCGCGGGGTCAGGACGGCAGCTGGAGGTCCGACTTCGGCAGCTCCTCGATGTTGACGTCCTTGAACGTCACGACCCTGACGTTCTTGACGAACCGGGCGGGTCGGTAGATGTCCCACACCCAGGCGTCGTGCATGGTCACGTCGAAGAACACCTCGCCGCCGTCGTTGCGGACCTTCATGTCGACCGCGTTGCACAGGTAGAAGCGTCGCTCCGTCTCGACGACGTGGGAGAAGAGCGAGACGACGTCGCGGTACTCGCGGTAGAGCTGCAGCTCCATCTCGGTCTCGTACTTCTCGAGGTCCTCGGAGCTCATGGCCTGCTCATCCTGTCGTCACGTCGAGTGCCTCGGCCCGGGAGTCCCAGGGCTCGGGCGGCGGCTGCCCGAACTGTCCAAGCTGCCCGGGCTGCCCAGACTCCTCAAGTTCTATCACCCCGAGTCCGTCGGCAGCGCCCGGCAGCCGCCACGAGCGACGGTGCAGGGGGCACGGGCCGTGCTCCACCAGCGCCTGGAGGTGCTCGGGCGCGGCATACCCCTTGTTGACGGCCCACCCGTATGCCGGGTGCTCACCACCCAACCCGACCATGAGGCCGTCGCGCTCCACCTTCGCGAGCACCGAGGCGGCGGCGACGGACGAGCAGCGCAGGTCGGCCTTGACCATCGTCCGCACCGGGGGCAGCAGGGGACCCGAGTCCTCGCCGAACGCGAGGAGCCCCACCTGCCCGGGCGGCGTGAGCCAGTCGTGGTTGCCGTCGAGGATGACGAGGTCGGGCACGACGCCGGCTGCGGTGATGGCCTCCAGGGCGCGCGTGCCGGCAAGCCGCAGCCCGCCCATGATCCCTACGTCGTCGATCTCGTCGGGCGAGGCATGCCCGACCGCGTACGCCGTCGCCCAGCGCCGGATCGGCCGGACCATGAGCTCGCGGTGGCGGGGCGTGAGGAGCTTGGAGTCCTTGACACCCTGCGGCGCCGAGCGGCAGGTCTCGTCGATGACGACGACGCCGACCGACACCGGCCCCGCCAGGGCTCCGCGGCCGACCTCGTCCATGCCGGCCAGGACCCGGTGCCCGTCTCGCTGCAGGGCCCGCTCGACCCGCAGCGAAGGCCTCGTGCTCCGTGAGCTCGTGCTCCGTGCTGCCACCACCGGCGCCGCCTCAGCCGGCGGGCTTCTTGGTCGCGGTCGTCGTGCTGCCGGCGGGGACCTTCGTCGCCGGGGCCGCCGTCTTGCCGGCCGGGGCGGGGATCGTGGCGTAGACCCGCTCGGGGACCGACAGCCAGCGCACGTGGTCAAGGGGCCAGACGAGCATCACGGCCCGGCCGGTGATGTCGTCGATCGGCACCGACCCGGTGGCGCCGGTGCCGTTGTCGTGGAACCGCGAGTCGGAGGAGTCGCTGCGGTGGTCACCCATGACCCACACCCGACCGGCGGGCACGGTGATGCTGAAGGGCTGCCGACCGCCGCTGGGGACGTCGCCGGGCTTGATGTAGTCCTCGGTGACCGAGACGCCGTTGATGGTCAGCTTGCCGTCCTTGTCGCAGCAGACGACGTGGTCACCGGGCAGGCCGATGACCCGCTTGATGAGGTGGTCGTCGGAGTCGTCGGGGAGCAGGCCGATGAACTGCAGCGCCGTGTGGACGGTGCCGCGCAGCCCCGGCTCGACGGCCACGGGCGGGGCGTCGCCGAGCCAGTGGTCGGGGTCCTGGAACACCACGATGTCGCCGCGCTGGAGGTCCACCGGACCGGGGGTCAGCTTGCTGACGATGACCCGGTCATCCTTGACGAGGGTGTTCTCCATCGAGCCGGAAGGGATGTAGAAGGCCTGGATGAGCCAGGTCTTGACGACGAAGGAGAGGACCATCGCCATGACGGCGATGATGACGATCTCCTTGATGCCGCCCCAGAGGTTCTCGCCGAAGCTGCGCGGGTGCTCGTCGTCCTCGTCGTAGTCGTCCTCATCGATCTCCTCGACGGCGGGTTCGTTGACGGCCGAGCGCGAGCGGGCCCTCGGGGTGTCGATCTCGTCAGGCATTGTCAGTGACCAGCTCCGGGCATCGTGGGAACGGCGGACAGGGCTACGGCGCCCCCCAGCGAGCCGAGACGACCGAGCGGCCAGTATCGCACCGTCGCCTGTCCGATCACGTCATCCTTGCGGACCATGCCGCCACCCGGTCGCCCCAGGTAGGCGCGCGAGTCGCTGGAGTCGCTGCGGTGGTCGCCCATGACCCAGATGCGGCCCGCGGGCACGATGACGTCGAAGGTCAGCTCGCTCGGCCGGTCACCGGGGTAGAGGTAGGGCTCGTCGACGCCCACACCGTTGACGACGAGGCGCCCCGACCCGTCGCAGCAGACGACGTGGTCACCCGCGACGCCGACGACGCGCTTGACGAAGTCGGTCCCGGTGTCGAGGGAGAGCAGCGACGCGACCGACGCGGCCACGCGGGCCGGGACGCCGCTCGGGCTCTCGCCGGCGCCGAAGGCGCGCGTGCCGTCGAAGACGACGACATCGCCCCGGTGCACCGCCTCGCCGCGTACGAGTCGGCTGGCGAGCAGCCGGTCCCCCGGCTCGATGGTCGGCTGCATCGAGCCGGACGGGACCGAGAAGGACTGGACGACGAACGCGCGCAGCAGGAGGACGAGCACGACCGCGAGGGCGGCCGGGCCCAGCCAGCGGCGCAGTCGCCGTGCCCTGGGCCCGCGCGCCCCCCGGTCAGCCGCACCGGTCACTCAGCGGCAGCGTCCTGTGGTGAGGCGACCGGTGTGGTATGCGAGCCGCTGGCCGGCCCGTCATTGGGCTGGCCTGTGACCGCGACCTTGGCCGTCTTGGCGCCCTTGGTCTTGGCCGGCACCGCGTCGCGCTTCTCCTTGATCTTGGCGGCCTTGCCGCGCAGGTCGCGCAGGTAGTACAGCTTCGCCCGCCGCACGTCGCCGCGGGTCAGCACCTCGATCTTGTCGATGATCGGGGTGTGCAGCGGGAAGGTCCGCTCGACCCCGACCCCGAAGGAGACCTTGCGGACGGTGAAGGTCTCGCCGATGCCACCGCCGTGACGGCGGATGACGACACCCTGGAAGACCTGGACGCGCGAGCGGGTACCTTCCACCACCTTGACGTGCACCCTGAGGGTGTCTCCGGCGCGGAAGGCAGGGATGTCGTCGCGCAGGGAGGCCTGGTCGACGGCGTCGAGCTTGTGCATGACTGCTTCGCTTTCTCGTGGTGCCACAGGTCACCATGGGCTCTGGTGGTCCGGGATGGACCACCGACATGGGGTATGCCGTCCGGCCGGCCTCGCGCGGGCCCTCACCGATGGCTCGCACTCCCCCTGCGGCAGGGGCGCGTCTGGTGCCGGACGCAAGGGCCAAGTTTGCCAGACAGTGGCGTCGGCGGGAAATCCCGCCCGGGAACCTACGACTCGTCGGGTTCGAGGACCTCACGCTCGAGCACCTCACGGTCGCGCCGGTCGAGCGCGGCGGGGTCGAGCGCGGCGACCATGTCGGGCCGTCGGGAGGCCGTTCTGCGCAGCCGCTCGTCGCGCCGCCACCGGGCGATGGCCCCGTGGTGGCCGGAGAGGAGCACGTCGGGCACCGACCGGCCGCGCCAGACCGGTGGCTTGGTGTAGACGGGGTACTCCAGCAGACCGTCCTCGTGCGACTCCTCGACCAGCGACCCGGCGTTGCCGATGACGCCCGGCACGAGGCGCGTGACCGCCTCGACGATGGCGAGCACGGCCACCTCGCCGCCACCCAGCACGTAGTCGCCGAGGGAGACCACCGACACCGGCATCCGGGTCGCGGCCTCCGCGTAGACCCGCTCGTCGATCCCCTCGTAGCGCCCGCACGCGAACGCCAGCCACGGCTGGGCCGCGAGGTCGCGCGCCATCGCCTGGGTGAACGGCATACCCCCGGGGCCGGGGACGAGGAGGTGCGGCACCGAACCCTGCCCCGACGCGACAAGGTCGTCGAGCGCCTCGCCCCACGGTTCCGCCGTCATCACCATCCCCGCGCCGCCGCCGTAAGGCGTGTCGTCCACCGAGCGGTGCCGGTCGTGGGCGAAGTCGCGCAGGTCGCGCACCCGGACGTCGAGCAGCCCCTGCGCCCGGGCCTTGCCGATGAGGGAGAGGTCGAGTGGAGCGAGGTAGCCCGGGAAGATCGAGACGACGTCGATCCTCATCTGGCTGGGCTCATGTGTTGAGCTCGAGGAGACCCTCGGGTGGGTCGATGAGGAGCGTCCCGCCGGCGATGTCCACCTCCGGCACGATCGCGGCGACGAACGGGACGTATGCCGTGCCGCCGCCGTCGAGGGCGACGACGAGCAGGTCCTGGGCCGGGCCGATCTCGAGGCCCGTGACCTCGCCGACGCGGGCCCCGTCACGGGTGCGGACCGCGAGGCCGACCAGCTCCTCCTCGTACCAGGCCTCGTCGGGGACCCCGTCCAGCACGGAGGTGCTGGCCCGGTCTGTCGTGACGGGCCGGTCCGTCGTGTCGGGCTGGTCTGTCGTGTCGGGCTGGTCTGTCGTGTCGGGCTGGTCGGAGGCGTCGGGCCGGTCTGCAACAGGCGCGGCGGCCTCGCGGTCGACGAGAAGCCGCGTGCCGCGCAGCGACTCGGCGCCGCTGCGGTCCGGGATGCCCTCGAAGGCGAGTAGCCACGTCCCGTTGTGGAGGCGGGCGGAGCGCAGGGTCAGCTCACGCGGCACGCTGGTGCCGGAGTCCGACTCGGTGGCGAAGGTGGCGCCGGGGACGAACCGCACGCCCGGCTCGTCGGTGTGCAGCTGCACCGTCACCTCGCCGCGCAGGCTGTGCGGCCTGCCGATGCGGGCCACGACGACGTCCATGCGGGCGTCCCTAGAGGGCGTCAGCGCGCCCGGTCGGTGTCGACGATGTCCACCCGGACCGCGCCGCCGCCGGCGAGCGCGCCAACGACGGTCCGCAGGGCGCTGGCGGTTCGCCCGGAGCGGCCGATGACGCGCCCGAGGTCCTCAGGGTGCACCCGGACCTCGAGGAGCTCGCCGCGACGCAGCTCCTTGCGGCGCACGACGACGTCCTCGCCGTGGTCGACGATGCCCTTGACGAGGTGCTCCAGCGCCTCCTCGAGCACGGTCAGGCTCCGGGCTCAGCAGGCGCTGCGACTTCAGCCGTGGCTGGCTCCGCGGCAGGAGCGGCGTCGGTCTTCGGCGTCTCGGCCTTCGGCGTCTCGGCCTTCGGCGTCTCGGTCTTCGGCGTTTCGGTCTTCGGCGTCTCGGCCTTCACCGCACGCTTGCGTGGGGTCGTCGAGCCGTCCTTGGCCTCGACCGTGCCCCCGGCAGCGGCGATCGCCGCGTCGTAGAGGTCGCGCTTGCTCTGCTTCGGGGCCTTGAGCCGCAGGGTCCCCTCGGCGCCATCGACACCCTTGAACCGCTGCCAGTCACCGGTCACCTTGAGCAGGGCCTCGACGGCCTCGGTGGGCTGGGCGCCCTGGCCGAGCCAGAACTGCGCCCGCTCGGAGCTGATGTCGATGAGCGAGGGCTCCTCGGTGGGGTGGTACTTGCCGATCTCCTCGATCGCCCGGCCGTCGCGCTTGACGCGCGAGTCCATGACGACGACCCGGTAGAACGGTGCACGGATCTTGCCCATGCGCTTGAGACGAATCTTGACGGCCACGGCTGTGGTGACTCCTGTTTCTGTTGGTGAGCGCGGCAAGACCGGGTCGGAGGACGCGGGGGGCCGGGGCTCGGGGCGTAAGCGGTCCGGCAAGGCGAACGGAGAACCTGAACCGGACGGGGTACAGCCGTCCATTCTGCCAGACCGCGGCAGGTCTCGATGACCACGCGGCGGCCCCGACGGACCGTCTGGGATGCCGCGGAGCCAAGCGGGTACTCCGTAGGCCGGTCAGCGGTTCTGCCAGGCGTCGGGTGCGGCGGCGAGCGCGACGACCCGCTCCGGCAGGTTCCCCTCAGCCACCTGCGCGAGGGACGTCTCGTCGAGGACCTCGCGCAACGCCACCCGTACGGCGACCCACACCATGGGCAGGTGCTCGGCGGCGCCCTCGTAGCGGGTCTCGTGCGGGCGCAGCCCGCGCACCTCGGCGAGGGGGCCGTCGACGGCCCGGAACACGTCGCCGAGCGAGATCTGCGCGGCCGGGCGGCTGAGGGCGTAGCCGCCACGTGAGCCACGGGTGCTGGCCACGAGCCCGGCCCGGCGCAGCTCGGCGACGATGGCCTCGAGGAACTTG
>JBBRZC010000100.1:0-13196 GCA_038237075.1 Actinomycetales bacterium | reverse complement strand
GTCCATGGGATCCCATGGACTCCCCGCTCATCGGTGCCATCCGCGGCGTCGGGCCCAGCCGGCTCCTCAGCGGGCGATGTACCCGCCGTCGATGTACAGCTCGAGCCCAGTGACGAACGAGGCGTCGTCGCTGGCCAGGTAGGCCACCCCCGCGGCGATCTCGGCTGGTTGGCCGAGACGCCCCATCGGCGTGAGGTCGATGATGACTTGCTCGAACGCGGTGCCCTTGGTCGAATCCAGAATGGGGGTGTCGACGAAGCCGGGGTGGATGGAGTTGACCCGCACCCCCCGCTCTGCCCAGTGCAGGGCCACGTTCTTGGTCAACGTCCGTACCGCGCCCTTTGCCGCGTGATACGCAGGGGAGGTCCCGAACCCTCCGCTG
This sequence comes from Actinomycetales bacterium, assembly GCA_038237075.1. Classification (GTDB taxonomy): domain Bacteria; phylum Actinomycetota; class Actinomycetes; order Actinomycetales; family Dermatophilaceae; genus Lapillicoccus. The sequence continues at coordinate 12,814 of JBBRZC010000100.1, read as the reverse complement.
GTTCCGGTGATCGAGCTGATGTTGATGACCGAGCCGTGGTCAGACGCGGCGAGCGCCGCAGACGCCGTCTTCATCCCGAGGAACACGCCGGTCTGGTCGACCGCGATGGTCCGCTCCCAGTCTTCCAGCGAGGTTTCCTCGATCGTCGCCAGGTCGCCCATTCCTGCGTTGTTCACCAGGATGTCCAGGCCGCCGAAGTGCTCGATGGCGGCGGCAACGGCGGCCTCCCAGTCGCTGGGCGACGTCACGTCATGATGGAAGAACGTCGCTCGGCCGCCGGCCTCGGCGATGCCCGTGGCCACGGCGCTCCCGGACTCGTCGTTGAAGTCGGTCACCAGCACGGCGGCGCCTTCCTGGGCCAGCCGTTGCGCGGTGGCCTTGCCGATGCCGCTCCCGGCGCCCGTGACCAACGCCACCCGTCCGTCGAGTCTCTCCATGGCGCACGTCTCCTTCTCAGCCGCTTTGGTCCGCCCATCCTCCCGGCTGCGACGGCGGGGTGTCGAGGGCCCAAGGTCCCACGTCGGCAGGACCAGCGGAGCCGCAGCGGCTGTCTCTGACCGTCGAAGCCAAGGCGCCGCCGACCCGGTCGGTCAGGCGGGGAGCATCGCCCGCAGGGTCTGGATCGTGTCAGCCTCGGCGGCGCTCTTGTCCTCGCGGTAGCGCTTGACCCGCGCGAACCGCAGCGCCAGACCCCCGGGGTAGCGGGTCGAGCGCTGAACGCCGTCGATGGCGATCTCGACGACGACGACCGGCTCGACGAACACCGCACCCTGGGTATGCCGTGTCTCGAGCTGCGGGAACCGCTCGGTCTGCCAGCGCAGCAGCTCGTCGGTCAGGCCCTTGAACGTCTTGCCGACCATGACGAAGCCGCCCACCGCACCGAAGTCCCCGCCCGGGTCGAGGGCGCCGAGGTGCAGGTTCGAGAGCCAGCCGGTGCGCCGCCCCGAGCCCCATTCGGCGGCCAGCACGACGAGGTCGTAGGTGTGGACCGGCTTGACCTTGACCCAGCTCTTCCCGCGACGGCCCGCGGCATACAGCGAGTCGACGCCCTTGACGACGACGCCCTCGTGACCGGCCGCCAACGCCTCGCGTGAGACCCGTTCTGCGACCAGCGGATCCGCGGTGACCTCACCCGGGATGCGGTAGTCACCGACAACCCGGGCCAGCGCGCCGGCCCGCTCCGACAGGGGTCGGTCGATGAGGTCTTCGCCGTCGACGTGGAGGACGTCGAAGAACCATGGCCGGAGCAGCACGGACCGCGGGGCGTCGGCGCCGAACCGCGACATCGTGTCCTGGAAGGGCCGGGGCGCCCCGGCCTCGTCGAGGGAGAGCGTCTCGCCGTCGAGGATGACGTCGCGGACGGGGAAACGCCGCACCACCTCGACGACCTCGGGGACGCGGTGGGTGATGTCGGCGAGGTTGCGGGTGAACACCTGGACCTCGTCACCTCGACGGTGGACCTGGATGCGGGCCCCGTCGAGCTTGAACTCGACCGACGCCTGGCCCGTCACGGCGAGCGCCGCCGCGGGGTCGGCGGCCGTCGACGCGAGCATCGGCAGCACCGGGGTCCCCACGACGAGACCCACCGCAGCAAGGTCTGCCTCCGACCCGGTCAGGGCCACCCGGGCGGTCCCACCGAGGTCGCCCGAGAGCATCACCGCCCGGCGCACGAGGGCAACCGGGACCTGCGCTGCCCCCGCGACGGCCTCGACGAGGACGCCCTCGAGCGCACCGGTGCGCATCTCGCCGAGGAGCACCCGCCGGACGAACGACTGCTCGGCCTCCGTCGCCCGGGCAGCCACGGCGTGCAGCGCCTCCGCCCGGGCCGCAGACGACCCCGCGCCCGACGTCGCGAGCAGCACGTCGAGCAGCGCGTCCAGGTCGGCCACGGTGAGGGTCGGCTCGGCCGCCGGGTCGCCCATCGCCGCAGACACGCCACGCCAGCCCACGCCGACGCGGCCCTGCCGCGCCCGCCCGACGAGGAACCCCACGGTCGGCGCGACCTCGTCAGGTTCGAGCCGCCGCAGCAGCGCGGACAGCACCGCGACCTTGGCCAGCCGCGACGGGGTGGCGGCCACCGCCGACGCGGCGTCGGCGACCTCGCCCAGCAGCATGGGCGCCAGTCTGGCACCCGCCCCCGACACGGCATACCGGCCGCCCCACCGACCCCGCACGAAGCCCGAGGTCATGCCACCATCGCTGCCATGCGCGTGACGGAGATCCGGGTCTACCCCGTCAAGTCCCTCGCCGGAGTCGTCGTCCCCGAGTCGGGCGTCGAGCCGTGGGGCCTGGTCGGCGACCGGCGCTGGGCTCTCGTCGACGACGCCGGCGAGCAGGTCACCGCCCGCGAGGTGCACGCCCTGCTCGGGCTCCAGGCGGAGCCCGTGGACGAGGACACGATCCGGCTCCGGGACCGCGCGGGCGCGAGCATCCTCGTCGACACCCCGCTGGGCCTGCCGCCGGTGCCTGTCGGCATCTCGCGTCAGGGCTGGGCCGCTCCGGCCGACGCCGACGTCAACGAGTGGATCACCGCCCGGGTCGACCGGGCCGTGCGGCTGGTCTGGCAGGAGGACCCCGCGGTGCGCCGCATCTCCGGGTCCCAGGGCGGTATGCCGGGAGAGGTCCTCTCGCTCGCGGACGCCGGTCCGGTGCTCCTCACCTCGCAGGCGTCGCTGGCACAGCTCAACGCGTGGGTCGCCGCCGAGTCCGGGGAGCCCGACGTCGCCGACCTCGACCCGGACGACCTCAGCGACCCCACCGCAGTCTCCGCCTCGGGCTCGCTGGACATGCTTCGGTTCCGGCCCAACGTCGTCGTCGACGGCGGGACGCCCTTCGCCGAGGACGCCTGGCAGACCGTGCGCATCGGTGACGTCGACTTCCGCACGACGATGGTCTGCGACCGCTGCGTGATGACGACGATCGACCCCGAGACGCTGGCGGGCGGCAAGGAGCCGATCCGGACCCTCGCCCGGCACCGCCGCTGGGACCGGGCCACCTGGTTCGGCACCCGGCTCGTGGCCCTGCGCGCCGACGCCTCGAGCCTCTCGGGGCTGGGTAGCATCCACGTCGGCGACCCGGTGGTCCCCAGCCCCTGAGAAGGGACCATCGTCCCTGTTCTCCGTCACTGCCAGAGCGGTAGACCTGTGCCCAGGCCCTCTCGCAGGGGTGGGCCGCTGGGCGGCAAATGAGGTCCTCTGACCGGTGGAGCGATCCACGCGGACTCGTCGGACGGGCGAAAGGGCCAGCCGCACCGCCCAGCGCCGGGCCCCGTTCCGCCCGGACAGCGAGAGACCCGGCCCACTCATACGGGGCCGGGTCTCAGCCGTCCGACGCCGTCCGGCGATCGCGCCGTCCGGTGGGCCGTCCTTCGTCACGTCCGTGCTACCCCGATTCTGTCCGCTTCACCGCGAGACCGAGCTGACCGACACGCGTCCCGCTGGTGAACAACCGACGCGACCAGGGCCGGCACAACGCTCGCCTCGACCCCTCGCGCGCGGGCAGCACCCCCCGATACGGTCGGGGCCAAACCATCCTCAACCGCAGACCGGAGGTCCGCTGTGCCTGACCTTTCCCGCCATCTCGTCGGCCTGCTGCTGGGGGCCGAGGAGGACTGGCCCCAGGCGTTCGAGGAGATCCTGCGCCGCGTCGGCAGCGTCACCGACGCCCACGGCACCGTGCACGAGGTGACCTCGGAACGGCTGAGCATCGAGCCGTTCGAGCTGACCGACCCGGTCCGGCCCGGGCTCGTCATCGACCGCCTCGCCTACTGGTACTACCACCCGCGAGAGTGGCTCAAGAAGGCCGCGCTGATGAACGGCACCTACCTGCTCAACAGCCCCTTCACCTTCCAGTCCATGGAGAAGCACAGCGCCTACTGCGCGATGGTCCGGCTCGGCCTGAAGATCCCGCGCACGGTCCTGGTCCCCTACAAGAACCCCCTCGACAACGAGCGGTGGATCTACACCTCGAGCAAGTACAACAAGCCCTTCGACCTCGACACGATCGCCGACGACCTCGGCTACCCCCTCTACATGAAGCCCTTCGACGGGGGCGGGTGGCGCGGCGTCTCCCGCGTCAACAACCGGGCTGACCTCCACGCGGCATACGACGCGTCCGGCGAGATGCTCATGCACCTCCAGGCGACGGTGGACTACGAGAAGTTCGCGCGTGCCCTGTCGATCGGGCCCGAGACGATGGTCATGGACTTCCGCCCGGAAGAGCCGATGCACCACCGCTATGCCGTGTCGCACGACTTCCTCTCGGCCAAGGCCGGCGCGGAGTGCTCGGCGATCAGCAAGATCATCAACGCGTTCTTCGGCTGGGAGTTCAACTCCGCTGAGATGCTCGTGACCGGTGACGAGGTCTACCCCATCGACTACGCCAACGCCTGCCCCGACGTCGCCGTCACCTCGCTGCACTACTACTTCCCGTGGGCCATCACCGCGCTCGTGCGCTGGTCGGTCTACTGCCTCGTCACCGGACGGCGCACCACCGTGGACCTGCACACCGACCGCTACTTCGCCATCGCCGACGACCAGTCGCTGTCCTACGACGCCAAGCTCACGGCATACCTCGCCCTGGCGAACGAGCACTTCGAGACCGAGCGCTACTGGCAGTGGTGCTCCGAGCACCTGCCGCACCTGCCCGAGCAGGTGCACGACTGGGTCACGAGCGCCGACTTCGACCGGCTGCTGCGCCAGACGGTGGCCGCGACCTACCCGGCGCACGAGCAGGAGAAGTTCATGGCCCACTTCGGCGGCCTGGTCGGCGCCTGGGCCAAGGACCAGCAGGTCACGGCCTGACACGGGGATAGAGCACTCCGCGCCAGGTCAGCCGCTCTCGGCGCCCGAGACCCCCGCGGTGTCGAAGGTCGCGACCTCGTGCAGCAGGCGGGCCGCGGCCTGCACGAGCGGCACGGCAAGCGCGGCACCCGACCCCTCCCCGAGGCGCAGGTCCAGGTCGAGCAGGGGCGGCAGGCCGAGCGCGTCGAGGGCGACGGCGGCGCCGGGTTCGAGCGAGCGGTGCCCCGCGACGAGGTATGCCGTGACGCCCGGGCAGAGCGCCCGCGCCACGAGCGCGGCCGAGCAGGAGATCACCCCGTCGAGGACGACGGGGACGCGCCGCGCCGCGGCGCCGAGGACGAACCCGGCCAGCGCGGCGTGCTCGAGGCCGCCGACCCCGGCGAGAGCCGCCAGGGGGTCCTGCGCCGTCGCGCTGTTGGTGGCGATGCCGGCCCGGATGACCTCGACCTTGTGCGCGAGCATGGCGTCGTCGCTGCCGGCCCCGCGGCCGGTGACCTCCGCGGGGTCGCGTCCGGTGAGCACGGCGATGAGGGCGGCCGCCGGTGTGGTGTTGCCGATCCCCAGGTCGCCGGTGACGAGCAGGCGGTGACCCGAGGCGACGAGGCGTTCGGCGACGGCGATGCCCGTCTCGAGGGCCGCCCGCGCCTGGTCAGGCGACATCGCCGGCCCGACGCTGAGGTTGGTGGTGCCGCGTGCGACCTTGGCCCGGAGCAGGTCGGGGTGGGCGTCGAGTTCTGCGACGACGCCGACGTCGACCGTGAGCACCGAGGCGCCGACCTGACGCGCCACCGCGTTGATGACCGCGCGCCCCGACGTGATGGTGGCGACCATCTGCACCGTGACCTCCTGCGGCCACGGCGAGACGCCCTGCGCGTGGACGCCGTGGTCGCCCGCGAAGACGGCGACGGCCACCGGCCCGGGCAGCGGCGGCGGGGACTGCCGGGCGATGCCGGCGAGCTGAGTCCCGAGGGCCTCGAGACGGCCCATCGAGCCGCTCGGCTTGGTCAGGACCGCCTGACGCGCCCGGGCCGCGGCCATCGCTGTCTCGTCGAGCGGGCCGATCGCGGCGATCGCGGCCTCGAGGGAGGTCCACCCGGAGGCGGGGAGGTCCTCGGGCGGGAGCGACTCGCTGGACTCGCTGGGTTCGCTGGGCGGCATACGGGCTCCTTGGGGGCGGCCGGTCCGGAGGGTGCCCCGCAGCCCATCCTGACAGGCCGCCGGGCTCGCGCCCGCGCGCCGCGTGGCAGGCTGGGGAACGTGGCCACCACCCTCGTGACCGGCGGGACCCGCAGCGGCAAGAGCCGGCACGCGGAGGCCCTGGTGGCGTCCGCGTCCGACGTCACCTACGTCGCCACCGGGCGCCGCGATGACGGGACAGACCCCGACTGGGCCGCCCGGCTCGCCGCGCACCGCGAGCGCCGAGCCCCGTCGTGGCACGTCGTGGAGACCCTCGACGTGGTCGGCGTGCTCGCCGCACCGAGGGGTCCCGTGGTCGTCGACTGCCTCGGGACCTGGCTCACCGGGCTCGTCGACGTCGCCGGTGCCTGGGCGGATCTCGCCGCCGCCGCCGCCCTCGTGGAGGCCGCCGGGGAGGCGCTGTGCGACGCGTTGCGGCGGGCCGGGGTCGACGTCGTCGTCGTCACCAACGAGGTCGGCCTGGCCCCGGTGCCGCTCACCGCGTCAGGCCGGTTCTTCCAGGACGAGCTCGGACGGCTCAACGCGGCCGTCGCCGCGGCCTGCGACCGGGTCCACCTCGTGGTCGCCGGGAGGGTGCTCGACCTCAGCGACGCGCCCGTCGTGCGGTGAGGGTCACGCCGTGAGGGACGCGCTGCGGCTGGCCTGGGGCACGCTCACGGCGCTGCCGACCCGGCCGCCCAGCCGGGTCGACCGCGAAGTGGCCCGCGGGGCGATGCTCGCCGCTCCGCTGGTCGGGCTCCCGGTCGGCGTCGTCTGGCTGCTGGCCCACCTCGCGGTCAACAGCGGTCGGCTGTCGCCGCTCGTGGCGGGGACGCTGCTCGTCGCGGGGACCGCGCTGTGGTCGCGCGGCCTGCACCTCGACGGCCTCGCCGACACCGCCGACGGGCTCTGCGCGAGCCGTGACCCGGCACGCTCCCTCGAGGTGATGCGGACCGGCAACGTGGGGCCCGGCGGCGCCGCGACGCTGCTGCTGGTGCTCCTGCTCCAGGTGGGCGCCCTGACCACCCTGCTGCCGTCCCCGGGGGGCACGGCACTGGCGCTGGTCGCCCTGCTGACGAGCCGGCATACCCTCGCCTGGGGGTGCTGGCGCCGCGTCCCGGTGGCCCGGTCGAGCGGCCTGGGGGCGGCGGTCGGGGCCTCGGTGCCCACCGCCGCGCTGGGCGCGAGCCTCGTCGCCGTCCTGCTGCTCGCCTCGGCAGGCGGCTGGCTCGCGGGCGCACCCTGGTATGCCGCGCCGGTCACCGTCGTCGCCGGGATGGCGGGCGCAGGCCAGGTGCTCCTGACGGCGAAGCGCCGCCTCGGTGGGATGACCGGAGATGTCCTCGGCGCCGGCGTCGAGGTGTCGCTGGCCGCAGCACTCGTCGTGGCGAGCGTCATCGGGTGAGGGCCTGACCTCCCGAGATCGGGCAATGGGCGCCGTGCCAGCCGGCCGGTCGCTGCACGCACGCCTGCCGGCGTGGCGAGCCTGGTCGAGCGCGGTCCTGCTGGGATCCACCGAGCCGCGGGGTGGTCCGCTAAGACACCCCGGGCGAGCAGACCGAGTGGGATCAGAGAAGGTGGACCTTGGAGCTGCGGATGTCGACGTCGACGACGACGCTGCCGAACTTGACGTCCATGCGGCCGCCGTTGAGGCGGATCACGCGGCCGAGGCCGTGCCGATCGTGGATGACTCGGCTGTCCACCTCGAACGTGTCGTAGATCGGTTGCGGTTGGTCATGGAATGGGCTGGTTGACAGGCGCGATCTGGTGTTCGGGGGGCGAGAGGACATACCTCCAGTGTCCACCCCTTTGGAGACGTTGGACACACGTCTGCGCTGAAAATACCCGCCGCGCGCCTCACCGACACGCTGGCCGAACGTCGTCTGGGCGTCATCTGGCCCGCTGCGAGCGTGGTCGAGGCCCTCGACGGGTCGGACTCAGCGCCACAAGGTGGTGCCCAACCTCACCCAGCTCCCGTCCCCCGGCGACCGCCCACCGGCCAGTGCTGGGGTGACCCGCGCCGCCCGGTAGACTTGGACGTAGCGGCCCGTTCCAGTTCTGCCTCGGGCTCGCTTCTCGATGCGATGCTCTTTGCGCCGCGACCCATGACTGGCTCGCGCCGGGCGGAACGCCCCCCCCAATCCTCTTGGAGTACCCCTGTGTCTGTTGATACGACTTTCACCGACCTCGGCGTGCCCACGCCGTTGACCACGATCCTCGCCGACCTCGGGATCACCGTCCCGACGCCCATCCAGGCGGCCACGCTCCCGGACTCGCTGTCCGGGCGCGACGTCCTCGGTCGCGGCCGCACCGGCTCCGGCAAGACCTACGCCTTCCTCCTGCCCCTCCTGACCCGGCTCTCACAGAGCCGCAGCCCCCGGGCGCCGCGGCACCCGCGGGCCTTGATCCTCGCGCCGACGCGTGAGCTCGTCACCCAGATCGACACCGCGATGGCCCCCCTGGCCACGGCGCTCGGCCTGACGTCGTTGACGATCTTCGGCGGCGTCGGCCAGAACCCGCAGGTCTCCGGCCTGCGCCGCGGCGTCGACGTCGTCGTCGCCTGCCCTGGTCGCCTCGAGGACCTCATGGGCCAGGGTCACGTCGACCTCGGCTCGGTCGAGATCACGATCCTCGACGAGGCCGACCACATGGCCGACCTCGGCTTCCTGCCGGGCGTCCGCCGGATCATGGACACCACCCCGCGCCAGGGCCAGCGGCTGCTGTTCTCGGCGACGCTCGACGCGGGTGTCGACGTCATCGTCAAGCGGTTCCTCACGAACCCCGTGACGCACCACGCCGACTCGGCCCAGTCCCCGATCTCGACGATGTCCCACCACGTGCTCCACGTGAGCCACGAGGCGCGCCTGGCGGTGCTGCTCGACCTCACGGCCGCGCCCGGCCGCAAGGTCGTCTTCACGCGCACCAAGCACGGCGCCAAGAAGCTCGCCAAGCACCTCAACGCCTCGGGCGTGCCGGCCGTCGAGCTGCACGGCAACCTCAGCCAGAACGCCCGCACCCGCAACATGGACCAGTTCCACAGCGGCGTGGCCAAGACACTCGTCGCCACCGACATCGCCGCCCGGGGCATCCACGTCGACGACATCGAGATCGTCATCCACGCCGACCCGCCGATCGAGCACAAGGCCTACCTCCACCGCTCGGGCCGCACGGCGCGCGCCGGGGCCGACGGTCTCGTCGTCACGCTGATGACCGACGACCAGGTGAGCGACGTCCGCGACCTGACCCGGCGGGCCGGCATCAAGGCCACGACCACCCGCATCACCGCCACCCACCCCCTGCTGCGAGAGCTCGCACCCGGGGAACGCGCCTTCACCGGTGGCCTGGTCGCCGCCCCCGACGACACGCGGCCAACTCGGGCTCGCGCGTCGGCCGGGGGTCCTGGTCGCGGTGCGGGTCGTGGCGGCCCCGCCCGCACCGTTTCGGGTAGTTCTGGCTCGGGACGTCGCGGCGCGGGTCGAGGTTCGGCGCACGGTGGTGCCGCCGCACTTGCGAGCGCGGCCGGTGCCGGCCGTGGCGCCGGCGGTTCCAAGGGCTCGGCTGCTGCGAAGGGCTCTGCGGGTGCGCGGGGCTCGGCCCGGTCACGGCCCCAAGCGGGCTCGGTATCCGTCTACAGCACGTCGTCCTCGGGTCGGGGCGGAGCAGCCGCCTTCTCCGCCGGCAGCCGCGCCGGCTCGCGCTCGCGCTGACCGAGTCGCCGCCAGCCCGGTGGGTTGGCGGCGCTACGGGGTCGGTGAGGGTGGCGTCGGCTTCTGCCAGGGCCAGGCGCCGGTGATCTCCAGTTCCAGGGAGAAGCTGAGGAAGGTCCGGATGAGCACGATCCCTGCGAGGACGGCGACGCTGGTCAGCGTCGGGGTGACGGCCACGGTGCGGATGATGTCCGCGGCGACCAGCAGCTCGAGGCCGAGCAGGATCGACCGGCCGAGCTGTTGGCGGTACCGCCGGTAGACGTCGGGTTGCCTGCTCCGGACCCGTGTGCCGGCGAGCACTGTGGCGACGAGCGCGCCGATAACCGTCACTGCGACGCCCGCACCATCCATGACCTTGCCGACCGTCTCGACGACGACGGTGAAGTTCATCGCACGTTCCGTCGCATGAGGGTCCGATCCGAGCAGTGGGGCGTCATGGTGCCGACGCAGAGCGGCTGGCGCCGAAGGTCAGCAGGGTGGCTGGCGCCGAAGTCAAGGATGTCCGACCCTGTGTTCTATCACCGACAGTGCGCTGGAAGGGAGCGGGGCGTTGCTGAGGCCCCGCTGCGTCATGGCCGGGTCAGCTGGGCCTTCGGGGTTCGCCACGGTAGGTGCCGAAGAACCAGCGGTTGCCCTCGGGTCGCGGATCGCGAAGTCGCGGGAGCCGTGGTCGGTCTCGTGGAGCTCGTCGGTGACCCGCGGCACCCGCCGGCGCGCGCACGCGGTGCAACAGGGCGTCCGGGTGGTCCGCAGGCTGGTGCTCACCTGATCAGAGTGCTGCCCACGCCGGAGTGGACGTCACCCGTCCGTGATGGTTCGCCGCACGATCGCGTCCCAGACGTGGTCACCGCCATACCGTCCTGCCATGACCAACGCCCGGCCCGCAGGCGAGACGAGGTAGCGGGTCCTTGGACGTGGCGCGGCGACGGCCTTGGCCACGGCCCTGGCGACCCGCTTCGGTCCGAGCGACACGAAGCGACTGGCGTAGGCCTGAGCGTTGCTCCGGCGCACGGCGGCGAGCAGTGCGGCATACGGGGAGTCGTCGCGGGCGTTGGTCGCCGCGGACTCGTTGATGGTCGCCTCGAAGCTGGTGCGGATCGGGCCTGGTTCGACGACGACCACGTCGATGCCGAACTGGCGGACCTCGTTGCGCAGTGCGTCGCTCAGCCCCTCGACGGCGAACTTCGTGGCGTGGTAGTAGCCCCCGACGGGGAAGGCGATCCGCCCACCCATCGAGCTGATGTTGATGATGCGGCCGGCGCGCTCGCGGCGCATGCCGGGCAGCACCAGCTGGGTCAGCCGGGCCAGCCCGAAGACGTTGGTCTCGAACATGGTGCGCACGGCGTCGAGGTCGGCCTCCTCGACGGTGCCGTAGACGCCGTACCCGGCGTTGTTGATGAGGGTGCCCACGCGCCCGTGCTCACGCTCGACCTCTGCCACCGCGGCCTGCATCGACTCCTCGCCGGTGACGTCGAGGGCAAGGGTGCGTGCACCGGCTGCGGCGAGGGCGGCCAGGGTCTCGGGACGGCGCGCCGTCGCATAGACGACGTGACCGTGCTCGAGCAGCAGCTGAGCGGTGCTTGCTCCGATGCCGCTCGAGCATCCGGTGACGAGGATGGGACCAGTGGGGGGTGCGTTCACCCTCTCAGTTTGGCAGTCCGGGGGTTCCAGGATCCCCGGCTGTCAGCCGTCGGTCGTCGGCGCCCGACGGCCGAGCCGGTCCAATGCTCAGGAGATGACGGCGTCGACAACCTTCTTGAGTGCGCTGGGCTGAGCTGGAGACCGCGGCGCGGTCTTCTTCATCTCGAGCATGGCGGCGCCGACGTCCTGGAGCTGCTTGCGGCCCAGTCCCGCACGCACCTTGGGGAACCAGTCCTGCTCCTCCTCGTCGATGTGATGGCTGACGTTCTCGATGAGCACCGTGGCCTTGGCGTCGAACCGCTCGTCCTCGGGGCTCATCACCATCAGCTCCATGATGAGGACGTCCGCGACGTGGTGCTCCTCGTAGGACTCGAGGATGTCGGCCTCGAGCTCGGGCAGGAGCTGACGCACCTGCGGATACATCACCTCGTTCTCGATGTAGGTGTGGACGGTGAGCAGCTCGATGATCTTGCTGACGAGCTTGCCCTTGCGGGCGGGCGTCACGCCGGGCTGCTGGAAGTCACGGAAGAGGGCCTTGACCTCCTTGTGGTCGTTCTTCAGCAGGACGATGGCGTCGGTGGACATGCGGGTTCTCCTCGCGAGGGTGGACACAGGCGGTGGCGCCACCGCAACAGGATCGGCGGCGTCCAGTCATCTCATACCCCGGTATGCCCCGCGGCACACTCCCGTCGATGTGCGGTCGGACACCTTGGGGCCGGCCGGCAGCGGCATATCGCGTCGTTGTGCCGGTGATCGTGCTCAGCGAGCTTCGCCGGGTCTCCCCTCAAGGATGTGCTTGAGGGCGGCCAGGTCCTTGGTGTTGGCCCGCTGCATGGCCGCGGCCATGATCGGGGCGGTGACCTTGCCGAACCCCGATGGCTCGCCACGGTTGCGTAGCGTCATCCGCGTCCGGGTCGGGTCGACAGGCTGCCAGGTGTACGTGGTCTGCATCGGGAACGGCCCCTGCGCGGTCTGCATCACGAGACGCTCGCCCGGGACGAGCTCCACCACCTCATACGTGTAGGCCAGCCGCCGGCCCAGGAACCGGGCCACAAAGGCCACCCGCGACCCCACTCGCAGCGGAGGCTCGCTCTCCCAGGCCACCGAGTCGATGTTGGCGTACCACTGCGGAGCGTGCGTCGGGTCGCCGGCGTAGGCGGCGACCTCAGGGCAAGGACACTCGATGACGATCTCGGTCACCACGTCGACGGGCACCAACCCATCATCGCTCTCGCCGAGCCCCCGCGGGCCCCTATGGCTCAACAGCAACGGGACGGGCGCCGCCGCGGCACACTGGCCGTTTGGGCTATCCATCTGACCGGACTTAACGCAGGTCAGGAGGCTCGCCACAGTCGAGCCGCGCGTGGCCTGTCCATGGTCGGCGGTGAGGGCGGCGTCTTGTTCGGTTGCGGGTCGGCGACCAGGTCGCGGTAGCGCACCGGAGCGTGGGCGACGGCGAGCTCGAGCACCCGTGAGAAGACCGTGCCT
>JBBRZC010000099.1:0-13294 GCA_038237075.1 Actinomycetales bacterium | reverse complement strand
GCCGCGACCTGTCCGCTGCCGGCCGGGGTGACGCCGACGCAGCCGTTCGGGGCAGCGGTCACGCTCTGGTTGGAGCCGCTCTGCAGGACGAGGACGAACAGCAGGCCGGCGACCGCAGCCCCGACGAGCAGGACTGGTGCCCCGACGGCGCCCCAGCGGAGCGCCTTCGTGAGCAGCAGCCTCTTGGCGGCTGATCCGGCGGCGACGAGGACGGGGACTGGCACGAGATCAACCCTTGGCGGCAGGCGTCGGGGTCAGGGTCGGCGTTGGCGCACCAGGTGGCAGGTTGGCCGGCTCGATGTCCGCGACCAGCCAGGTGGGCGCGTGCAGGACCAGCGTAACGGTCATCGCCCCGCCGTCCGTCCCGACCTGCACCAGCGCCTGCTGACCTGACGTCGACAGCTGGCGTCCGGAGTCGACGACCCTCGAGGCCGGCACCCTGCTCGGGTCGACCGTGGACAGCGCCGAGAGGTAACCGGGGGTCACGAGGGCCTTGAGGCCGGACAGCCAGGTCACCTGGTCGAGCGTGGTCCGGGTCCAGGCACGAGTGAACTCGACGGCCACCTGCGTCGGGGTCCCGCTCGTGGTGGGCTGCCCGGCGGTGGCGGGAGCAGTCGGGCGCAGCGTCGTGGACGCGGCGGCACCCGTGGAAGGGGCGGTGGCCGGAGAGCCGGCGATGGTGGCCGGGACGGATGACCTGGGCCCGGTCGCCGGAGTCGTGGCGACCGCGGCGGGGAGTGCGCTCGGACCCCCGGACGCCGAAGCCCTGTCGTTCGTGAGCCGTCCCACGGCAGTGAAGAGCACGAGAACGGCGACGACGGTGACCACGAGGTTGCGCCAGGACCACAGCGGCCACCGGATCCACTGCTCGAGCCGGGCGATCATCCGTCGTCACCCTCGCGGATCACGCTGCCGCTCGCGTCCACCCGCACGTCCCGCTTGGTGGCCGGGTCGTAGAAGCGTGGGCCGATGCCGTCGGAGCGGATCAGGGTCTGGCTGTCGTGGACCGGAGCGGTTGGCGACGGCACGTCCAGATCCGCAGGCAGGACACTGCCTTCGACGATCACGCCCTGCAGGACCTCGGGCGAGGAGGGTCGGGCCGAGTCCGGATGCTGCGCCGGCCGGGACTCTCGAAGCGTGGTGGCGACCGGCCGCTCGGCGACCCTGGTGGAACCACCGGACCGCGACGAGAGGTAGAGCGGCTCCCGCCCTCCTTCGAGCTGCCCCTCACGAGACTCCTCCAGCACTCCTGCGGCGGAACGAGAACTGCCAACCGCCGAGATCGCGGCCCCCGCAGAGCCGGTGGGACGCTCGAAGACCTCCGCCGCGCGATACGTCACCGGACCGCGGCGAGCCGGGGCCGACGCCCCACCTGCAACCCCGACGCCCCTCGCCGAGGCATCCCCACCGCCCGACTCGACGTCGTCCTCGCCGTCACCGACGGCCTTGCGGGTCACGGCATACCGGCTCACCATCCGCCCGCTGGCCCGCAGGGCTTGCACCCCTCGCTGCCCGGAGGAGAGCCCGACGATGTTCGTCAGCGACAGCAGCGGGAAGAGCAGGATGAAGGCGACCACCGTGGTGACGAGGCACAGCACGAGGACGAGCACGCCCATGCCGGCGCTGTCGGCCTTGGCCAGCAGCGCCGAGATGATCGTCGTGTGGACCGCGGAGCCGGCGGCGAACGCCACGACGTTGACGACGGACGCCCCGGCCATGTTCGCGACCCGGCGCACGATCGAGGACATCGGCGACATGATGCCGAGCACCGCCACGGCGGGGAAGAACATCACGAGGAAGCGCAGCATTACCAGCCCGGCGAACATGAACACGTCGGCGACGAGCCGGAAGAGGGTCGTGAAGAGCATCGCGACGAGGGACAGGAAGCCCACCCCGGCGCGGTTGTTCGTCTTCCCCTGCAGGGCGAGGTATGCCGTGGGGTCCTGTTGCGCGATCTCGTCGGCGGTGGCCTTGAAGTCCTTGGCCTTCTGGTCGCTCAGCTCCTGCGCGCGTCTCGGGTCCTGCGCCTGCGCGGCTTCGTCGTAGCTGAACGCGCTCTCGCGGAACAGGGTCGGACCCCACCTGACGGCGGCGGGTGACGTGGAGGAGCCGAGCTCGCCGCGGACCCAGGCCTCGTAGAGGACGCGGTCGACGAGCAGGCTGCCCTGCGCGTGGGCGGGGTCGGCGGTGGCGGGCAGGGTTGACAGGCCGGCGGTGCCGGCGTTGACCTGGCCGATGGTGGAGGTGACGGCGTCGTCGAAGAACCCGGCGATGCGGGTGGGGTACTGGCTGACCCCGGCCATGACGGTCAGCACGAGGATCGCCCAGGCGGCGGCCCGGGTGACGGTGGAGAGCCGCCCCGAGGTGGAGTACCAGAGCAGCAGGACGACGACCCCGAGCAGGGCGAGGCTGCCGAACGGACCCCAGATCGAGGTCTTGATCCGGTCGCTGACGGTGGCGACGACCGAGTCCAGCGGCGCCATGTAGGTCTGGGGGTGCGCGACCCGGTTGTGCACCCCGTTGGCGAGGGCGGTGCCCCAGGTGGCGCCGGAGAGGGCGAGGTTGCCGATGAGGGTGTCGGACGTGGCACCGGGGTCGCGGATGTCGCCGCCGCAGCCGAGGTCGTAGGTGTGCCACGTCAGGCCCGCGTAGCCGTACTGGTCGTACACGCTCGTCGTGGCGTTCGCCACGAACGGGGCACCCGCCGGGGCTCGCTTGTCCGGTGCCGGGTCGAGGAACCCGGCCAGGCCGTCACCCGGGCGCTGCGCCGCGGGAGCGTCCTTGCAGTCCGGCACCCCAGGGATCGCCGGGGCCGCCGCCGACGGACTCGCCCCGACGAGCAGCAAACCCAACAGCACACCGAGCAGGACCACCGTGAGCCGGGTGACGCGCCGCGCAAGCGGTGGGCGGCCGCGAGCGCGGCAGCTCACGATGCAGCCTCGGCATCCTCGCGTGCGTCGTGCACCGGTGAGCCAGTCCATCGAGGCGGAAGCGAGGCCTGTTGGGCCTCCTCGTGCTGGCGTGCCACGCGGTTGCGGGCCTTCTCCGGGTCCGCCGTCGTGCGGAGCGCCTCGAGGAGCTCCGGGTGCGCGGACATGTCCATCCGGATCCGTTCGATCCCACCGCTGCCGTCGCTGAACACGAACTCCCGGGCCCCGCGCTTGCCCTCCCGCGAGGGCCTCGACAGCGTGCCGAAGATCGCCTCGTAGCCGACCCCTTCGCGCACGCCGGGCAGGAACCGGAGGGCGTCGCGCTGCGCCTCCTCGTCGGTCAGGCGCCCGATGAACGCGGCGGAGACGAGGTTGGCCAGGTCGAGCTTGATGAGGTCGGACGGGTTCTGGCTGGCCAGCAGGACGCGGGTGTTGTGCTTGCGGCTGTCCCGCGAGGCCCGGTCGATGAACCGACGCCCCGACCCGAACGTCGAGAGGGCCCAGGCCTCGTCGAGGAAGATGCCCTTCCTGGCGTGGACGTCGCCGAAGTACATCGACCGCTGGGTCAGCCACGCGGCGAGGTAGAGGACGCACATGCTGAGGCGCTCGTCGAGGTCCTCACTGAAGTGCGTCGACTCGTCCGGCAGCGCCAGCCCGCGCAGGCTGTAGACCGTGAGGAGCGGCTCGGCCCGCTGGTTGTAGTCGAGCTGGTAGCCGGCGGGAAAGATCAGCCGGCCGTGCGCCGTGCGGGCGGCCTCACGCAGGAAGTCGGCCAGGTAGCCCGCGTGTCGACAGAGCTCCGGGTCGCCTTCGAGCCGCTCAAGCGCGTTGAGGACGTCCGTGGCCGACGACGTGGAGGACGCGCTGACCTTGCCGACCGCGCGCAGCAGCGCGACCTCGGTCAGGACGTGGTCCTGCAGCTGCCGAGGGAGCATCGAGCGCAGGACGTTGGAGGTGAGCATCCGCCGGGTCTCCTCCGCGTGACCCTGCGCCGCCCGCCATTCGAGGTCGCTGTCGTAGTGCTCGCGCAGCGGTGAGGCGATGACCCGGTAGGTGTTGAGCACCCCGGGGGGTGCGTCGAGCAGGTCGACCGCGAGCGAGTACGGCTCGAGCTCGGGCAGCCGGCACAGCGCCGTGAGCCGCCCCGACGGGTCGAGGACCGTCCACGGGACGCCCTGCATGACGGAGCGGTAGATGATGTTGCCGCCGGCGGTGGACTTGCCGCCGCCGAGCCCGGCGCAGAGGACGGCGAGGCCGGACTCCTCGCCGCGTTCGGTCATCTCCCACGGCTCCCAGGTGACGACCCGGGACGACGTGCCGGAGGTCTCGCCGAGGTGGATGCCGACCCGGTCGCCGACCTTCGCCGTCGCGGCGGGGACGGCCGCGGCCAGGGTGGTGACCGGCATACGACGTCGGTATGCCGTGCTGGCCAGTCGCTCTCCGGGGATGAACTCGCGCGCCACGGCGTACTGGTCGGACGGGCGGGCGATGCTGATCTGGGGAGCGAAGAGCTTGCGGACCTGGCTGGCGCGTTCGAGCGCCTCGTCCTCGGTGGGAGCCGAGACGGCGAGGCGGTACCAGCCGCGGGTGCGGGTGCTCAGTCCCGAGAGGCCCGTCGAGATCTCGTCCTCGACGGCGAGGGCCTTGTTGGCCTGCCGGTCCAGTGCACCGGGAGCGGGTTCGGCGTGCTCGAGCTCGTAGTGGTTCTTCTGGGCGCGGATCTTCTGGATGTTGCGCCGCATCGCCGCGCCGACCTTGGCCGAGTCCTCGATGTGGACGCGGCCGGACCACTCGACGGGAAAGCCGAGCTGGTCGGTGCGCTGCATCCACGGGACGCCGCCGGGGATCTCGAGGTCGGTCATCCGGCCGACGGACAGGATGCACACGTGCCGCTCGACGCGCTGGTCCTCGCGCTCGCCGACGACGCGCAGTGTGCGCCCGTAGGGGATGGAGTACCAGTGGACGCGGTCGGTGAACTCGGCGAGGTCCTCGGTGTCCCAGTCGGGGCCGTCCACGCCACCGAGGGTGAGGGGTGCCGGGAGGCCGAGGGAGCAGGAGCGGTGCAGCAGCCACTCGAGCTGGCGCGGTGTCACGGGGGAGCCCTCGAGGCCGGGTGAGGAGAGGATCTCGTCGGTCTCGGCGATGCGACCGGCGAGGGAGGCGACCTCACGGTCGGAGATGGAGCCGGCCAGGCCACCGAGGGCGCGGTAGAGGCCCTTGCGAGCCGGGATCTCGACCCCGACGTAGACCTCCTTGTCGGCCATGCTCCGGCTGGCGAGATGGCGCTGGTCCTTCAGGAGGTAGTCGCGCCAGCCCGGCAGGGGGGCTGGGGCGTTGGCGTCGTGGACCTGGGCCCACCTGCTGATGGGGTAGGGGCGGCTCGTGATGCGCAGATGGACGTCGCGGTGGGCGAGCTGGGCGTAGGCGTCGGCGCCGTCGATGATCATCTGCTCGCGGACGGCGTCCGGGCGGAAGGACCAGCCTTGGGGGTCGAGCAGGTACCAGGCGTGGATCTGGTCGGCAGTCACGGTGCAGTGGCCGGAGATGCGACGCAGGGCCAGGCCAGAGGTGGAACCCATCAGCCGTGTCCGTCTCTCTTGACGGATCGGCGTTGGGCCCGGCTCGGGCGCGCGGGCACGGCGCGGACGCGGGCCGGCCGGAACGTGTGGTCGGACTCCCTCGTGTCCTCCCGCGGTGCGCCGACCTCGTGGGCGAAGGCGTTGAGGACCGAGCCGAGTGGCCGGTCGTGGTCGACGACGCCGAGGACGAGCCGGGTCAGCCCGACCGTGGCGAGGACGCTGTAGGCGAGGCTGAAGAAGCCCAGCCCGATGCCGAGGCGGCGTTCGAGGACCTGCAGGAGCACGAACACCACGAGGCCCACGGCATACGCGACGTAGCGGGCCCGCCAGGGCAGCGTCTTGCCCGGTGGGCCGAGCCAGACCGCGTTGACGTTGTAGATCTCGTCGTCGACCGGCAGACGCATGAGCTCAGCCCGTGATGAGGCTGGTCATCCATGCGCCCACGCTGTCAGCCCGGCCGCTGGTGGCCAGGCCGAGGACACCGAGGGCGACGATCACGCCGGCGACGACCCGCATCGCCTTGGCGTTGTCGCCCTTCTGGGCGACGACGAACAGCATCGTCGCGATGACGAGCAGCAGCAGCGGGATGATGTTCGACCGAATCCAGGACTGCAGTCCGCCTGTGGTCACGTCGGCGGGCAGCGCGGTTGCGAGATCGTGGAGCATGACGTCACCTTTGGGGCTGAGGAGTAGTCCGACACCAGCAAAGATAGGCGATGAAAGGGAAATAACGATGGAAATGGGGTGCGAGACCGACTCACTCGCAGGCGACCCCGTCCCCATCGCGGTCGAGCCTGCTCGCGTAGCCGGGCTCGCCGCGCATGATCGGTGCGGCACCAGCAGCGCGGGCCGCGGTGCAGTTGGCGTAGTACACGCTCGATCCGGTCGGCTCAGGCTGTGCAGGCGCCGGCTCCGGTGCGGGTGCGGGTGCGGGCTGCCCCGCAGCTTCAGGCGCCACCGCCACGGTCGGAGCGGAGCCCGGCCCCGGCGTGGCCATGGTCGGACAGGTGGCCAGGACGCGGGTCATGGCGTCACGCTCGGCCGACGTCACCCACAGGCCGTACTTGCCCTTCACGGCAACCTGTCGAGCGACGTAGGAGCAACGGAAGGGCTTGTAGGGGGGCAGCCACGTGGCGGTGTCCCCGTCACTCTTGGCTCGGTTGGCCGACGAGTCCACCGCCAGCAGGTTCAGTGGGTCGTTGGCGAAGGCGAGCCGCTTTTCGCCCGGCCATGAAGCGGCGCCCTTCTGCCACGCGTCCGACAGGGCGACGACGTGGTCGATGTCCACCTGGGTGGAGCCTTCGCCGAACCGGATCGACGCGCCGGTGAACGGGTCGGGGGCAAGAGTTCCGGCCAGAACCTTGCAGGCATTGGCCATCTCCCGCTCTTGCAGGTCGCGGCGCAGGATGTCGTTCCGGGTGTCGCAGCCGTTGCGGTCGGTGTCGAACCAGGCCTGGCCGAACTGGGCGCGGGTGTAGCCGGTCTTGGGAGCGCGCCCCTTGACGTCGAGCAACATCGCGGCAGCGACTGCGGTGCCTTCGGCCGCCGGCTGGGCAGCGTTGGACGGAGGGGCCGTCGCGGCAGGGGCGGATGCCACGGTCGACGTCGTAGGCGCTGTCGGCGTCTGAGTCGTGCCCGCCGAGCTCGGACTGGTCGGGGCCGTGCTCGCGGAGGTCGCCGGTGGGCTCGAGGCCGGACCACAACCGGAGAGCAGCACGACAGCCGACAGCGCGGCAGCCAGCAACGCGGTGGCCCTGTTCATGATCCATTCATCTCGGTCCCTGCAGTCCTGGACGTGAGCTGAGCCCGCGGCGAGGTGGAGGGCTCGAAGGAAGTACCCGCGTTCGTGCCGCGCGGGGAGTCCGCGTGACGTGCTCGCCGGGCGTTCGGCCCACCTCCACGATGCTCAGGAAGTCAGTCGCGCGACGAGGACCTTCGCCCCTGCGCTGGGTCACAGGTCGCCCCGACGCGCCTTCGCGCGTCATCGCGGGCGAGGCGTCGTCGACGCGCAAATGGGTCTCATTGACACGGAACGGACGCGATCCTAACCTCGACCCAGGTCAAGCAAAATGTCGCGCTTGGTGGGGGGCCCACGATGCAAGGAGGTTCTCCCATGCTGCGACCACGACGCGTCCCGAGCCCGATGTCGACCGTCCGCAGGCTCGCCCTCGTCACGGTCACGGCCTTGGTCGCCGCGCTGTGCCTGGCGAGCGCATCGGTGGCCGCATCCGCCCCGGTCGATCTGAGGGCGAGCCGACAGCCTGACTTCGGGCCCAACGTGAAGATCTTCGACCCGAGCATGCAGATCGGCCAGATCCAGGCCACCGTCGACGCCATTCGCGACCAGCAGGTCGACAACGAGATGGGCACTGCCCGGTACGCTCTGCTGTTCAAGCCGGGGACCTATGGCACCGCTGCCAACCCGCTGGTCGTTCAGGTCGGGTACTACACCGAGGTGGCCGGGTTGGGGAGGAACCCGACCGACGTCGTCATCAACGGCCATGTCGACGTCTACAACCGCTGCAGACCCACCACGGGCTGCATTGCGTTGGACAACTTCTGGCGCTCGATGTCGAACCTCACCATCAACGTCATGGGCCTCGATGGGTGCCGCTCCTCCGCCAACTTCTGGGCGGCGTCGCAGGCCTCACCGATGCGCCGGGTCAACATCACCGGCGGCAACCTGTCGTTGATGGACTACTGCACCGATGGTCCGCAGTTCGCCAGCGGCGGCTTCATTGCCGACTCCAGGACGGGCTTCGTCATCAACGGGTCGCAGCAGCAGTACATCGTGCGGAACAGCCGGATCGGCGGCTGGTCCAACGGGGTGTGGAACCAGGTGTTCTCCGGTGTCTTGGGCGCCCCGGACGAATGCTTCCCCGCGGTCGTGGACGTGTGCGGCCCATACACCACGCTCGCGAGGAACCCCGCAAGCCGGGAGAAGCCCTACCTCTACATCGACTCCGCCGGCAGGTACAACGTGTTCGTCCCGGACCTGCGAACCGACGCCTCGGGAGCGTCGTGGGACAGCGGTCCGACGCCGGGCCACGCGATTCCGCTGTCCCAGTTCTACGTGGCCAGGCCGTCCGACTCGATCCACACCATCAACGAGCATCTGTCCGACGGAGAGAACCTGCTCTTCACGCCTGGCGTGTACGACGTCGACAGAACGATCAAGGTCAAGCGCGCGGACACCGTCGTGCTGGGCATGGGCATCGCCACGCTGACGGCGGTGAAGGGCGCGGTGGTGATGGCCGTCGCGAACGTCAAGGGCGTCGACATCGCCGGCATCACCATCGACGCCGGCACGATGAGCTCACCCGTGCTGCTGCAGGTCGGCTCGAAGTCGGGTCACCGCGACAAGAGCGACCCGTCAGACCCGGCCGCACTGCAGGATGTGTTCTTCAGGATCGGCGGACCGCACGTCGGCAAGGCCAGCCTCAGCCTGGAGGTCAACAGCGACAACGTCATCCTCGACGACATCTGGGCCTGGCGAGCAGACCATGGCAATCCGGGCACGGTCGGTTGGGACATCAACACCGCGAGGAACGGTGTCATCGTCAACGGCGACCACGTCACCGCCACCGGGCTCTTCGTCGAGCACTACCAGCAGCACAACGTCATCTGGAACGGCAACGGCGGCAAGGTCATCTTCTTCCAGAACGAGATGCCTTACGACCCGCCGAGCCAGGCGGCGTGGAGCTCGGGACCCGGCGTCAAGGGCTGGGCCGCCCTGAAGGTGGCCAGCTCGGTGACGAGGTTCAACGGGTACGGGATGGGAAGCTACAGCTTCTTCAACCAGGGGGTCGACATCTTCGCCGACAACGCGTATGAGGTCCCTGCGACGCTGCCCGCGGGAAGCCTGCACAACCTGCTCACGATCTTCCTCGATCCCCTCAAGGGGAAGGGCGGGATCTTGAACGTGGTCAACGGAGTCGGAGGGTCCTCGACCAAAGCCAACCCGGATGTCCCTGTCACCGTCGTCGACTACCCGAGGGTGCCCTGACACGCGGGACCAGCCCGCCCTGCGAACCCTGGCTCGCCGGGCGAAACTGGAGACGTGCGTCTCAGACGATCTGCGGTGTCCGGAAACCCATCGCCGCCCACTCGGCGTAGGTCAGCTGGTGGACGGAGCTGTCCTCGCCCCGGACGAAGATGTTGGGGCTGGCGGTCGACTTGTAGACGACCGACCCCTCGATCCACCCGGCGACCCGCGCCCCCGGGAAGCCGGCGCGCTGCCACTGGGCGTAGCTGAGACGGTCCCACTGCCAGGTCTTCGGCCAGAAGGTCACCGCGTAGATGGTCGGCGACCACGGGTACTTGACGTAGTCGGTCGGGCCGAAGCGCGGGTTGGGGAAACCGGCAGCCTGCCACTGGGCATACGTGAGGGCGACAGCCGCACCGTCGACCAGCTTGTAGAGGGTCGAGACGTAGGCGAGCTTGTAGACGGGGAAGTACGACGAGAGCGCGACGTTGGTGCCGCTGCGGGACATGTTGCTCTTGAACGTCGGCCAGTCCGCCCGGCCCAGCGCTGTGTTCGTCGTCCACGCGAACACGCGGCCGTGCTGACCGCCGATGGCGGTGCTGGAGACCTCGACGATCCAGGTCCGGCCGGCCACCGACACGACGGTGGGCGCGGCGGTCATCGGGTCGGTCCCTGACTTGGTCTCCCCGCTGTAGACGAGGTCACCGACGCCGTTGTAGACCCGCAGCCACTGCTCGCCGCCGATGACGACGTTCTGCCGGCCGTCGTTGTCGACGTCGGCGATCGACGCCGACGCGTGCAGACCAGGACAGGTCGTGGGGGTGGCGACGCCGTTGTTCGGCGGTGCGTAGGGGTTGTTGCCGGCGCAATGGGCCCAGATCCGCTGCCCGGAACCGGTGTAGGTGTAGAGGTAGCCGTCCTCGGCGACGAAGGCGACGTCGGGCCGGCCGTCGCCGTTGATGTCGCCAACCGCGGGTGAGGAGGTGACGTTGCGTCCGATGTTCACGGGCCAGCCCGCGACGTTGGACCCGTCGCCGTGGAAGGCGTAGACATACTGGCCGTTCATCTTCTGCGCGCCGTTGTCGAACATCGTTGCCGGCATGTTGCCCTGGCCGACGACAACGTCGAGCCGGCCGTCTCCGTCGAGGTCCGCCAGTGCGGGACTGGACCAGACGACCTGCTTGCTGACGAACTTCGGCCACCCGGGAACCCGGCTGCCATTGGTCTTCCAGGCCCCGACGTAGCCGCCGTAGGCCGGCGCGCACGACTGCCCGGGGGCGCCGTCGCAGTCGTACCCGGCGACGATCTCCAGGCGGCCGTCACCGTCGATGTCGCCGACGGCCGGGCTGGACCAGCTCGTATCACCGAGGAAGACGGGCCATCCCGGGAAGAGCTGGCCGTTCTCCATGAAGATGTAGATGTGCTGGTCGAAGCTCGTCGCGATGAGCTCGTAGTTGCCGTTGTTGTCGATGTCCGCAACGGCGGGCGTCCCGAAGGCGCCTGACCACGGGGAGTCCGTGCCGAACTTGACCGTCACCAGCCGCCGCATGTCCCAACGGACCACGCCCATGTCGCCGTGCGTGTTGGCGTAGACGATGTCCAGCTTGCCGTCGTGGTCGAAGTCGATCAGCCCCGGGGATGCCTGCACGGCGCCCCGCCCGGTGAAGAAGTCGAACCAGCGGGCGCCGGTGTCGGTGCGCCAGGCGTAGATGTGGCCGTCCGGGAACCCGGCCACGATGTCGAGCACCCCATTCCCGTCGATGTCCCCGACGGCTGCGCCCGAGAACTTCTCGCCGATCTGGCTGTAGTTCACCGCATAGTTCGGGGACTCCCAGCCCAGGTCCGGGCTCGTCTTCGGCAACACCACGTTCGCAGCGGCCGCTATCACGCTGGGGGCTGCCGCCGATCCGGAGGCGGCCCCCGCACCGGCGGATGCGCTGGGCACCAGCAGGGCGCCCACGAGGGCAGCGACCGCCAGCATTGCCACGCCGCCGCGCCGCAGGAGTCCGCGCGAGCGGCGACGTGGGTGTCGATCCCGGGCCATCTCGTCTGGTTCGACCGGTGATGGGGACGGCGACATGGGGACCACCTTCGGAGTCAGGGCGCACGAGAAAGACACCGTGCACATCCGGTGCTCATCGTGCTGATCAGAGGCAACGGCACTCTGTGGGCGGTAAACCCAGCACAACATGGTCAGCAGAGGGCCACACGTGACCTCTGTCCCCCCGGTCTGTCACGATCCTCAATTCGTCGAACTTCTGTTCGATACCCTGACCTCATGAGCGACGTCCCGCGCGCGGCCCTGCGGCAGCCGCGCTCGCTCACCCCCGAGCAGCTCACGAGCCTCGACGTCACGACGTCGCCCTCCCCAGCGTCGGTGCGGGCCTGGGTCGTCTGGGAGGACGGCGTCGAGGAGCTGGTCGTCGGTCAGGCTATGGCGTGGACCAAGCGAGCCGTCCGGGTGAGGTGGGGCGCACCGCCGCGGATGTTCGAGGTCTGGGTGTGGGCCGGGGCGGTCCAGCGGCTCTGACTGGCGCCGTCGGCCCGTGGTGGCTCGATCGAACCATCTTTGGTCTGGTGGAGGTCAAGACCCGGTGCGAACTTGAGGTCGCCCCAAGGTCACCCGGCTAGCGTTCATCTCATGCAGATGCACATGGACCTGGGGATGGGTGACCTGACCGACGAGGCGCTCAGCGCTGAGATCGAGCTGATCGGTGAGCTCGTCGTCGCCGCGTCCGCGTCCCAGGGCCGGATGGCCCTCTCCGACATCGACCTGGTCCTCGGCGTCCGCCGCTGACCGTCGACCGCTGAACACGCCTGCCAGGCAACGGGGGCGCGCGCGACCGGCATGCCCGCGGGCGGCCTTGTCTGCGAACGGAGCTCAGGCGACGACTGTCGGTAGCGGGTCGAACCCGTTGAAGCCCACCGTGGAGTAGCAGCTCGTGTAGGCGCCCGCCGAGCGGAGCCGCACGACGTCGCCCTCGGCGAGGTCCAGCGGCAGCTGCACGGGGTCGACCTGGTAGAGCACGTCGGCGCTGTCGCAGGTTGGCCCGGCGAGGACGCACGGCCCGGTCGGACCGTCGTCGGCGCTCGTCTCGATCCGGTAGCGGATCGACTCGTCGAGCGTCTCGACGAGCCCGGTGAAGACGCCCGCGTCGAGGTAGACCCACCGGGTGTCGCCGCGCTGCAGCACCGAGACGACCGTGGCGACGACGTTGCCGGCATCGCCGACGATGCCGCGGCCCGGCTCGACGACGGTCCGCGGACGGTCGGTGCCGAAGGCGAGCCCCAGCGCCTCCTCGATGACGGCCCCGTATGCCGTGAACGACGGAGCGCTGCCCTCGTGCCGCGCCGGGAAGCCGCCGCCGAGGTCGAGGAGCCACGGTCGCAGGCCGCCAGCGCGAAGCGCCTCGAAGACCCGGCCGGAGGCCGCGATCGGCGCCCGCCACGCGTTGGGGTCCCGCTGCTGCGACCCGACGTGGAAGGCGAGACCCGCAGGGTCGAGCCCGAGCCGGGCCGCCTCGCGAAGGAGCTCGACGGCCTGCGCGCTCGAGCAGCCGTACTTGCGCGACAGGGGCCAGTCTGAGCCCTCGCCGGAGGTGACGAGGCGACACAGGACCGCGGATCCCGGCGCGGCCTCGGCGACCTTGAGCACCTCGGGCAGCGAGTCGACGACGAAGAGCCGGACCCCGAGGTCGGCCGACTGGGCGACGTGGTCGCGGCGCTTGACGGGGTTGGAGCACAGCAGGTCGTCGGGGTGGGCGCCGGCCGCGAGACAGGCGCGCACCTCGGCGGGGCTG
>JBBRZC010000098.1:0-13339 GCA_038237075.1 Actinomycetales bacterium | reverse complement strand
GGCTTCCGCCGCTGGTCGCGGCGACAGCACCGCCCGGCCGGCCCGGACGCCGACGACGTCGAGCGTCCTCTGCAGGGCCACCGCCGTGCCCTTCGCCCCGTGCTCGGCCGCTGACCACCCATCGTTGCCACCGCCCCGTGGACGGAGGGCACGATGATGGAGCCCATGGCCACGGACGACCACCCCACGCCGCTTGTCGGACGTGACGACGAGCTCGACCAGCTGGCCGCGCTGCTCGGGGTCCCCGAGACCCCGGGGGGCTCGGGCTTCGTCCTGCTCGGCGGCGACGCCGGGGTGGGCAAGACCCGGCTCCTCCACGACCTGCGCGAGCGGGCCTACCGTTCGGGGCGGTGGGACGTCGTCGGGCACTGCGTCGACTTCGGCGACAGCGCGCTGCCCTACCTGCCGTTCACCGAGATCGTCGGCCGGTTGCTCGCAGAGTCACCAGCGCTCGTGGGCCCCCTCGTCGCCGAGAGCCCGGCGCTCGACCGGCTCCTGCCCCGCCAGCGGGTCCGCGGTGCTGGTGCGGGGGCCACCCTGACCTCCGCCGCGCGCGACCGCGAGAGTGGAGACCGAGCCGCCGAGGCCCGGTCCAGCCGCGCCGACATCTTCGAGGGGCTCCACCGCCTCCTCGAGCGGCTCTCGCGCACCACGCCGCTGCTCGTCGTCGTCGAGGACGCCCACTGGGCCGACCGGTCCACGCGGGAGCTCCTCACCTTCCTCTTCGTCCGCGGCTTCGAGGGCCCGGTCTCGCTCGTCGTCTCCTACCGCAGCGACGACGTCCACCGGCGCCACCCCCTGCGCACCGCCCTCGCCGAGTGGTCGCGGATCCCCACGGTCCACCGGCTCCAGCTTGCCCCGCTCCCGGACCACGACGTCCGCGCTCTCGTCCGGGTCCTGCACCCGGATCCCTTGCAGGAGAAGGATATCCAGACCATCTTGACGCGCGCCGAAGGCAACGCCTTCTTCGCCGAGGAGCTGCTCGGCGCCACCCAGCTGCCCGGTCGGTCGCTCCCCGCCGACCTCGCCGACCTCCTCCTCGTCAGGCTCGACCGGCTCGACGAGACGACCCGGTCGGTGGTCCGCGCCGCCGCCGTCGCCGGGCGCCGGGTGCCGCACCGCCTCCTCGCGCAGGTCGTCGAGCACGGGAGTGCCGACCTCGATCACGCGGTGCGCCAGGCCGTGGACTCGCACGTCCTCGTGCCAGGTCGCGACGACACGTACGCCTTCCGGCACGCCCTTCTCGCCGAGGCCGTCTACGACGACCTCCTGCCGGGAGAGCGGGTCCGGCTGCACGCCGCCTACGTCGCGGCGTTGCAGGAGGGGGAGGTGCCGGGCACGGCTGCGGAGCTCGCCCGTCATGCCCGCGCCGCTCACGACACCGGGACAGCGGTCCGCGCCAGCATCGAGGCCGGCGACGAGGCCATGCGGGTCGGTGCCCCGCAAGAGGCGGCTCGTCACTACGAGGTGGCCTTGGAGCTCCTCGGCGCGGAGGGGGCGGGCGGGTCGGAAGGGTCGGAAGGGTCGGACGACGTCGAGCTGGTGCTGCGGGCCAGCGACGCACTCCTCGCCGCGGGACACCCCCATCGCGCGGTGAAGCTCCTCTGCGCCCGGCTCGGGCGGCTTCCGGGCGGCGCGCAGGACGAGGCCCGGGCCAGCCTCCTGGTAGGCCTCGCCTCCGCGTCCTTCCTCGTCGACACGGGCATCGACCCCCTCGAGGCCACGGGCGAGGCGATGCGTCTCGTCCCCGAGGGTCCCGCCACCCCCCTGCGCGCCCAGGTGCTCAACGCCCATGCCAAGGCCACGGCATACCGGCTCGGCGGTGAGGAGGCCATGCGGTTCGCCACCGCCGCGCTCGACGCGGCCCGCTGCCTGGGGCTTCCCCGCGTGGCCGCGGAGGCCGCCATGACACTGGCCAAGATCGACGACCTCACCGGCGACCGGACGGCCGCACGCGCCCGGCTCGAGCGGGTCGTCGAGCAGGCCCGTGTCGAGGGCGACATCGACGCCGAGCTGCGGGGCCTGCACCAGCTCGGCGGAATCTGGTGGGGCACCGGCGAGTTCGGCGCGGCGCGGGAGGCCTACCTCCTCGCCGACCGTCGCGCCCGAGACAGCGGACGCCCCTGGGCGCCCTACGGCCTCGACGGGCGAGCCCTCGGCGCGCTCGCCGCCTATGTCATGGGCGACTGGGACGAGGCCGTGCGCCTCGTCGACGTCAGTCGCCAGTCCCCGTCCCCGTCGGCGGAGGCCCTGCTGGCCGCGGTCGAGCTCTACGTCGCGGCCGGCAGGGGCTCCGACGCGGGCCTGCGGCTGGTGGCCGCGACCCGACCCTGGTGGTCGCGCGACGGGATGACCGGTTTGCTGAGCGCCGGTGCGGCCATCGACCTCTACGGCGACCGGCACGACGTCGACGCCGCGGTGGCCGCCCACGACGAGGTCGTCGGCGCTCTGGAGAGGCTGTGGCCGGGCACGACGGCGTGGGTCCAGGTCCGGCTGAGCGCCCTGGTGCTCGGACAGCTCGCGGGCCAGGCCTCACGCACGGCTCGAAGCAGCCTCGACGGACTCGGCCGCCGTGGCGAGCGCTTCGTCGTGGCCGCCTCGAGGCTGTGGGAGCAGTGGTCGACGGCTGGCCCGACCCGGGTCGAGGCGCGAGCCTGGCGCGCCCGAGTCGACGCGGAGCACCTCCGGCTGCGCTGGCTCACCGGCGTCGACGCCCCGGGCGAGGACGCCCTCGTGGCCTCGTGGCGCGCCTGCGTGCGGGCCTTCGAGGAGCTCGGACACGAGTTCGAGGTCGCCCGGTCGCGCGCGCGGTTGGCCACGGTGCTCCGGGCGACGGGAGCGGGCGAGGAGTCTCGCCGGGTGGCCGACCTGGCGCGCGCGACGGCGACGCGGCTGGGGGCCGAGCCGCTGCTCACCGAGCTGAGGACGCTCGGCGGGAGCGGGCGGCACGACGAGGCGGCCCGCCCCCGGGGCGCCCCGCTCACCGCGAGGGAAGACGAGGTCCTCGCGCTCGTGGCACAGGGACTCAGCAACGCCCAGATCGGCCGCCAGCTCTTCATCAGCGCGAAGACGGTCAGCGTGCACGTCTCCAACATCCTGGCCAAGCTCGGGGCGAGCGGCCGCACCGAGGCCGTGGCGCTGGCCCGCCGCAGCGGCATCCTCACCGAGTGACCGCCACGGCGCCCTGCCCGCCTGCCTGGGCCTGCCGGGCGGCGGTTCCCAGGCGTGAGGCACGTCACCGCGTGACCGCAGTCTCAGCCGCCCCCGGGACGGCACGCGGACAAGTACTTTCGGGCCTCAGCACGTGTCCCGGACTCACAAGCCCTCAGGAGCCGCACCGATGCAGCAGATCCGCGACGCCATCCTCTCGGGAGACCGCTCGCCCGAGAGGTATGCCGCGCTCGAGATCCCGCCGACCTACCGTGGCGTCACCGTGCACAAGGACGAGGAGGGCCTCTTCGACGGGCTCGCGAGCCAGGAGAAGGACCCCCGGCGCTCCCTGCACATCGATGACGTGCCGGTGCCGGAGCTGGCCCCCGGCGAAGCCCTCATCGCGGTGATGGCCAGCTCGATCAACTACAACACCGTGTGGACCTCGATCTTCGAGCCGATGTCGACCTTCGGCTTCCTCGAGCGCTACGGCCGCATCTCGCCCTACGCCAAGCGGCACGACCTGCCCTACCACGTCATCGGCTCCGACCTCTCGGGCGTCATCCTGCGCACCGGCCCGGGCGTGCACCTGTGGAAGCCCGGCCGCGAGGTCGTCGCGCACTGCCTCTCCGTCGAGCTGGAGAGCGCCGACGGTCACAACGACACGATGCTCGACCCCGAGCAGCGGATCTGGGGTTTCGAGACGAACTTCGGCGGCCTCGCCGAGCTCGCCATCGTCAAGACCAACCAGCTCATGCCCAAGGCGAAGCACCTCACGTGGGAGGAGGCCGCCTCGCCCGGCCTCGTCAACAGCACGGCATACCGACAGCTCATCTCGACCAACGGCGCGGCGATGAAGCTCGGCGACATCGTCCTCATCTGGGGTGCCAGCGGCGGCCTGGGCTCGTACGCGACGCAGATGGCCCTCGCCGGCGGCGCGACTCCGGTCTGCGTCGTCTCGAGCCCCGACAAGGCCGACATCTGCCGCCGGATGGGGGCCGAGCTCGTCATCGACCGGTCCGCCGGCACCGGCGAGGGGTATCGCTTCTGGAAGGACGAGCGCACCCAGGACCCCAAGGAGTGGAAGCGGCTCGGCGCGAAGATCCGCGAGCTCACCGGCGGCAAGGACCCCGACATCGTCTTCGAGCACCCTGGGCGCGAGACCTTCGGAGCCAGTGTCTTCGTGGCCCGCAAGGGCGGGACCATCGTCACGTGCGCATCGACATCCGGCTTCCTGCACGAGTACGACAACCGCTACCTCTGGATGAACCTCAAGCGGATCATCGGCTCGCACTTCGCCAACTACCGCGAGGCGTGGGAGGCCAACGACCTCATCGGGCGGGGGCTGATCCACCCGACGCTGAGCCGGGCCTACCCCATGGACGAGGTCGGCCAGGCCGCCTACGACGTGCACCGCAACCTCCACCAGGGCAAGGTCGGCGTGCTCACCCTGGCGCCGAGCGAGGGGCTGGGGGTCACGGACCCGGAGATGCGGGCCCGCTACGCCGAGGAGCTGGGCCGCTTCCGCAACGTCTGAGCCGGTCGGCTCAGCGACTACTGGCCGCTGGGCCGACCGCGGCTAGGGTTTGCCCATGTTCGATCGGTGGCGCCACGTCCGGGCGCGGCAGCGCGAGCGCCTGCGCGAGGGCAACCGGCTCCGCGACCGCGGCGAGGGCGCCACCTCCGCTCCTGAGGGGGTGGACGAGCAGCTGACCCACGACCTGCTCAGCGACCTGCTCCCCCGCAACGGACCTGCGACCCTGGGAAGCGGGCCCGCGACCCTGGGAAGCGGGCCCGCGAGCCGGGTCGGCGACCGCGGTCGGCGCCAGTTCGGCCAGACCGGCCGCCCGCTGAACCGCCAGTCCCCGTTCTACGTCGGGTTCGTGGGAGCGCTCGGCGTCCTCGCGGCATACGGGCTGTGGCAGGCGGTCTCCTCCCTCGACACCGTCATCACCCTCCTGGTCGTGGCGTTCTTCCTCACCCTCTCGCTCAACCCGCTCGTCGAGGTCCTCGTGCGCCGGGGCCTGGGCCGCGGTGGCGCCGTGGCCGTGGTATTCGCGGTCGCGGTGCTGGTCTTCGTGCTTCTGGGCTTCGTCGTCGTCCCGCCCGTGGCCCAGCAGGCCTCCGACCTCGCCAGCAGCGCACCCCGCTACGTCAACCAGGTGCTGGAGAACCCCCGCCTCCAGGACCTCGACCAGCACTACCAGGTCATCGCCAAGGTCCAGGAGGAGGTCAACCGGCGTATGACCGACAGCACCTTCATGTCGCAGGTCGCCGGCGGGGTCCTCGGGGCGGGCCGGATCATCGCCTCCGGCATCTTCTCGACGCTCACCGTGCTCGTGCTGACCCTCTACTTCCTCTCCTCGCTCCCGGCTCTCAAGCAGGCGGCGTATGCCGTCGTGCCTGCGAGCCGCCGTCCGCGGTTCATCTCCCTCTCCGAGGAGATCATGCGGCGCGTCGGGTCCTACGCCATCGGCCAGGTGGCGGTCGCGACGGTCAACGCCTTCTGCTCGTGGATCATGATGTCCATCGTCGGCATCCCGTATGCCGCCGTGCTTGCGGTCGCGGTCGGCTTCCTCGGGCTCGTCCCCATGGTCGGCGCCATGCTCGGTGCCGTCCTCGTGGCCGCGGTGGCGCTGTTCGACGACCCGAGGAACGCGGTCATCGCCATCGTCTACTTCGTCGTCTACCAACAGACCGAGAACTACGTCGTGGCGCCGCGGATCATGCAGCGCACGGTCTCCGTGCCCGGGGCCGTCACCGTCGTCGCCGCCCTCGCCGGGGGCACACTGCTGGGCATGCTCGGGGCGCTGCTCGCGATCCCGGCAGCGGCCGGGCTGCTGCTGATCTACGAGGAGGTGCTCGTCCCCCGGCAGCGGCGGGTATGACGCCGACGGGTATGACGCGAACCCCCACACGTTCTAGCCTCGGCGGGTGCGCTTCCTCAACAACCTCCTGCCGAGCTTCGACCTGACCTACGACGACGTCTTCATGGTCCCGAGCCGATCGGGTGTGACCTCGAGGATGGACGTCGACCTCTCGTGCGACGACGGCACCGGCAACACCATCCCGATCGTGGTCGCGAACATGACCGCCATCTCGGGTCGCCGGATGGCCGAGACGGTGGCCCGGCGCGGTGGCATCGCCGTCGTCCCGCAGGACATCCCCACGGATGTCGTGGCGGGGGTGGTCGACGCGGTCAAGGCGTGCCACCTCGTGCACGACACGCCCATCACGCTGGTCCCGACCGAGACCGTCGGTGCGGCGATGACGTTGCTGCCCAAGCGGTCCCACAACGCCGCCGTCATCGTCGACGAGCACCGGCGGCCCATAGGCATGGTCACCGAGGCCGACCTCACCGGCGTGGACCGGTTCACCCAGGTCAGGGACGTCATGACCCGCGACATCTTCACCATCGACGCCACGATCGACCCTGAGGCCGCCTTCGACCTGCTCGGCGCGGCCCACCACCGGATCGGCCCCGCCGTCGACGCCGACGGGGTCCTCGTCGGCATCCTCACCCGCCAGGGGGCCCTGCGCGCCACGCTCTACCGGCCCAATGTCGACTCGACCAACCGGCTGCGGATCGCCGCCGCAGTGGGGATCAACGGCGACGTCGCAGGGCGTGCGAAGGACCTCGTCTCGGCCGGGGTGGACGTCCTCGTCGTGGACACCGCCCACGGGCACCAGGAGCGGATGCTCGAGGCGCTCGCCGCGGTGCGCGACCTCGAGCTCGGTGTGCCCGTGGTGGCCGGCAACGTCGTCTCGGCCGACGGCGTGCGCGACCTCGTCGACGCCGGCGCCGACATCGTCAAGGTGGGGGTGGGGCCCGGCGCCATGTGCACGACCCGGATGATGACCGGCGTCGGCCGCCCCCAGTTCTCGGCGGTGATCGAGTGCGCAGCGGCGGCCCGCGAGCTGGGCCGGCACGTGTGGGCCGACGGCGGGGTGCGGCATCCGCGCGACGTCGCCCTGGCCCTGGCAGCCGGCGCGTCCAACGTCATGATCGGGTCGTGGTTCGCGGGGACGAACGAGTCGCCCGGCGACCTCCAGGTCGCCGGTGACGGGCGTCCCTACAAGGAGTCGTTCGGCATGGCGTCGTCGCGGGCCGTCCGCAACCGCACCGCGACCGAGACCTCCTACGACCGGGCTCGCAAGGCCGTCTTCGAGGAGGGCATCTCGAGCGCCCGGATGTTCGTCGACCCGCGCCGGCCCGGTGTGGAGGACCTCCTCGACACGATCATCGCCGGGGTGCGGTCCTCGTTCACGTATGCCGGCGCCCGCACCCTCGAGGAGTTCCACGAGCGCGCCGTCGTCGGCGTGCAGAGCACCGCCGGCTTCGCCGAGGGCGCCCCGCTGCACACCTCCTGGTAGGACCTCTCAGGCGCGTCGGACCGGAGCGGGTTCGTGCTCCTGCTCCGCGGCCGGCCAGGTGTGCGGCAGCGGTGCGGCGCCGGGGTTGACCCGCGCGACGATCTCGTCGAGGGCACGCCTGACGTAGGGCTCGCCGACCCACAGGTGCTTCGCCCCCTCGACGGCGACGACCTCGGCGCCGGGGACGACCCCGAAGCGCTCCCGCGCCTCGGCCGGCCGCAGGTAGTCGTCCAGCTCGGGGACCAGCGCCACGAGCGGCTTGCCCGAGTCGGCCCACGCCGCGAGGTGGCTCGGCTGGCTGTAGCGCAGCGGCGGGCTGAGCAGGATCGCCCCGACGATCGACGGGTCGTTCCCGTACATCAGCGCCAGGTCTGTCCCGAACGACCAGCCGACGAGCCACCGCTGCGGCAGCTCCGGCGACTCGTGGAACTCGGCGAGCTCGATCGCCGCCGCGACGTCGAAGCGTTCGTTGCGGGCGTCGTCGAAGGTGCCCTCGGACGTGCCGCGCGGCGACGTCACGCCGCGGAGGTTGAACCGCAGCACGGCGACATCGGCGAGGGCCGGGAGCCGGTAGGAGGCCTTCTTGAAGATGTGGCTGTCCATGAACCCCCCGTGCGTCGGCAACGGGTGCAGCGTGACGAGGGTGGCGACCGGGTCGTTGACGAGCGGCAGCGCCAGCTCGCCGACGAGTGTCAGCCCGTCCGCGGTGTGCAGCTCCACGTGCTCCCGCCGGGCGGGAAGGATGGAGCTGGCGCGAACCTCGTCGGCGTGGCGGCTCATGGTGGGAGGCTACCGATAGGCGCTGCCGGGCGGCCGCGCGTCCCGCCGCTGCCAGCACCCCGAGTGCCAGTGCCGGCGGTCGCCGACGCCCCCGACACCCTCCGCCGGCCAGGCGACGACATGGGGGATGCCCACGATGATGTCCTGCTGACATCCCGGGCACAGGTAGGGGCGGCTCGCCGTCGCCCCGGTGACCCGGCGCACGGTCCACAGCCCCCCGGCATACCGCTCGGCGCTCGTCACGGCCCCGCCGAGCCGGGCACGGTCCAGCGACGGCTCGTCGCGGCGGCGGCGGTTGGCCCGGGGCATGCCCCCATTGTCCTGTATGCCGCGCCGGCCCGCCCCCGCAGGCCGCCCCCGCAGGCCGCCCCCGCAGGCCGCCCCCGCAAACCGAGCCTGCGGGAGCGGCCGGTGTCCTGTCGACTCAGTCGTCGACGGAGATCCGGACGACCTGACCGGTGGGGCCGGACCCGTTGGAGGCCGGCATGGTGCTCCAGTTCGAGACGTAGACGCCGCCGTCGTGGTACGCGAAGCCCGAGGGAAGCGACAGGGCTCCGACGCCGAGCATCGTGCGCTTGCCGCTCTTGGACACCTTGACGACGGCACCCGACGAGTCGGGACCGAACATCCCGTTGGCCTGGAACTCGGTCGCGTAGAAGTTGCCGGCCTTGTCGAAGCCACATCCCTGGATCCCGGTGAAGCCGGTCCACTTGACCGTCGCCTTCCCGTCGGCGATGCGCCACACGCGGGCGTGGCCGGGGGCGAAGTCGCCGCCGAGCAGCTCGCCCACGTAGAGGGAGTGGTCGGGGGCCACAGCCACGCAGGTCGGGACGGCGTCGGTCGGCGAGCCTGCCGGGACCTGCAGGTAGGCCAGCGTCGAGACGGTGCCGGCCGCGTCCACCTTGGCCACGAGGTTGCCCCCGGCGTCGGCGACGTAGGCAGCGCGCCCGACCATGGTGATCCCGTTGGGGTTCGAGTCGGGGAACTGGTCGGGCTGGAGGTCCTTGTGGTCACCGGTCCACGCGAAGTCCGCGCCTCCGGTGTCGGCGAGCACGCTCCACGGTCCGTTGCCGCGGATGGAGAGGGTCCGTCCGAGCTGGGCCCGGGCCGCATCGAGGACCGGTCCCGGGGGCGCCTGCGGTGGGACGAGGGCGCTGTGCAGCCCGATCTGGCCGACGAGGCCCCGCCGGCCCGCAGCCACGGCGACGAGGCCCTCCGCCCCGGTCCCGTCCGGACCGGCCAGCGAGATGAGGTGGTCGACGACCTTCGAGACGCGGCCGTGCGAGAGCACGCTGAGGCCGCTTGTGAGCCCGGCGCACTGCGGGCCCTCAGGTCCGTCGCCGATGCACAGCGAGCCACCGTGCCCGGCCTCGGCGATGTAGAGGTTGTCGTCGACGAATGCGAGGCCGCGCGGGTTGTCGAGGTTGCGGGCGACGACCTTCACCTTCCCCGTCGAGTGGTTCTCGGAAGCCTGGGCGGCTGGAGCCACCGCGGTCCCGCCGACGACGAGCGCGCCGAGGGAGAGGGTTGCGGCGAGGCGCGGAGAACGAAGCGGGCGGCGTGAACGGTCAAGCATGGGGACCTCCTGGTAGGCGAAGGTGAGACGCCTCAAGAGTGTTCTCGCGTTCCTCGCATCGTGTCCCCGGAACGGCAGGGAAAGGTCCCCTGCACGAAGAATCGGTCGGAGCAATGAGGGCAAAGTCGGCGAATCGCCGCCCCAGACAATGCCGCCCGGTCAGGCGTAGGTGCGGAAGCCGCGCTTGCTCTTGCGACCGAGGTAGCCGGCCGTGACGAGGTGCTCGAGCAGCGGCGCCGGGGCGAACCCGCGCTCGCGGAACTCGAGGTAGAGCTCGCGCTGGATGGCCAGCGAGACGTCGAGCCCGACGACGTCGAGCAGCTCGAACGGCCCCATGGGGTAGCCGCACCCGGCCTTCATGGCCATGTCGATGTCGTCGGCCGTGGCGTAGTGCGCCTCGAGCATGCGGACCGCGTCGTTGAGGTAGGGGAAGAGCAGTGCGTTGACGATGAACCCTGAGCGGTCGCCACACGACACAGGGTGCTTGCCGACCCGGCCGGCGAGGTCGACCACGGTGGCGGTGACGTCCGGCGCGGTCGAGACGGTCGAGACGACCTCGACGAGGCGCATCACGGCCGCCGGGTTGAAGAAGTGCATCCCGACGACGTCCTGCGGTCTCGACGTGACGGCCGCGCACTCGATGACCGGTAGCGACGAGGTCGTCGTGGCGAGGATCGCGCCCGGCCGGCATACCTTGTCGAGCGTCCGGAAGAGCTCCTGCTTGGCCGTGAGGTCCTCGACGATGGCCTCGACGACGAGGTCGGCCTCGGCGAGGTCGTCCGCCGAGGTCGTGCCCGTGACCCGCGCGGCAACGGCGTCGGCCGCCTCCCGGGTCAGCTTGCCGCGCTCGACCGCCCGACCCAGGCTCCTGTCCAGGGCGGCGGTCACGGCGGCGACCCGCTCGGGCGACCGCGCCAGGACGAGCACCGGGAGACCGGCCTTGGCCAACACCTCGACGATCCCCGTGGCCATGGTGCCCGACCCGACCACGGCGACCCTCTCGACCGTGCGCAGGCCCGTGCCGCCCGCCCCCCCGCTCGGGGTCAGCGCGTCGGGAACCACCTGCGACGACCCCGGACCGGCGTAGGTGTAGAACCCGCGACCCGACTTGCGTCCCTTCAGCCCCGCCGACACGAGCTGCTTGATGATCGGGCTCGGCGCGTGCAGCCGGTCACGGCCCTGCTTGTACATCGTGTCGAGGATCTCGTATGCCGTGTCGAGGCCGATGAGGTCCATCAGGGCGAGCGGACCCATGGGCAAGCCGCAGCCGAGCCGCATCGCCGCGTCGATGTCCTCACGGGTCGCGAAGCGGGTCTCATACATTGACACCGCATGGTTGAGGTAGCCGAACAGCAGCGCGTTGGCGATGAACCCGGCCTTGTCGCCCACGATGACCGGTCGCTTGCCGAGCCGCTCGGCCAGCGCCTTGACGTCCTCGAAGACCGAGTCCTCGGTGACGACGGTCCGGATGACCTCGACGAACTGCAGGACCGGGGCCGGGTTGAAGAAGTGCATCCCGACGACCCGCTT
This sequence comes from Actinomycetales bacterium, assembly GCA_038237075.1. Taxonomy (GTDB): domain Bacteria; phylum Actinomycetota; class Actinomycetes; order Actinomycetales; family Dermatophilaceae; genus Lapillicoccus. Next base: position 1,929 of record JBBRZC010000098.1, on the reverse strand, counting down.
GGGGTTCGAGGTGGCGACGGCGATCTCGGTCACCGACAGCGACGAGGTGTTCGTCGCGAGGATCGCGTCGTCACCGACGATCTGGTCGACCCTGGCGAAGATCTCCTTCTTGAGCTCGAGCTGCTCCGGCACGGCCTCGACGACGAGCTGGCAGTCCCCGACCTCGGTGAGGTCGGCGGTGTACCGGACCCGCGCGTGCAGCGCCGCCTGCGCGTCCGCGTCGAGCTTCCCGCGGCTCACCGCGCGGCTCGTCGAGTTCTCGAGTGTCTCCTTGCCGCGGGCGGCGGCGTCGTCGTCGACCTCGACCGCGACGACGTCGATCCCCTGCCGGGCGAAGACCTCGACGATGCCGGCACCCATCGTTCCTAGTCCGATGACTCCGACGGTGGTGAACTCTCGACGCATGTGCGGAGTCTCGCAGAGCGGCATACCCGCAGGGAGCCGCCAGCCGCGCGACGGAGGTCACATCGGGCATGGTGAGCGCTCGACAAGGGTGTGACCCGCGTCGCACCATGGGGTCATGGCCCGGTATGTCGTCCACGTGCAGCTCCGTCAGGGTTGGCACACCCGACGCACGGTGCGCGCGGTCGGCCGACTCGGCCTACGAGCGGGTATGCCGTGACCTCGTCGAGTCACGCGTCGACACCTTCCACGGTGGCGAGGTCACTGTCGTCCGGATCCGGCGTGGTCGCCCCGGAGCCCAGGTCGTCGGCGGAGAGCCGGGCGGCTTCGGGGGCTTCGGGGGCTTCGGGGGCGGGCACGACAGCGGGCTGGCGGGAGTGCGCGAGCCGCAGCGACCCAAGCCCGGCCCGCCCAGCCTGAGCATGGAGCTCGACCTGCCCAGGGGTGGGTGAGCCCGGCTGCCCAGCGGCTGCACGGTGCCGCGTGTCACCTACGCTGTCCCGGTGCGCCTCGTCATTGCCCGCTGTTCCGTCGACTACGAGGGGCGGCTCCAGGCACACCTGCCCCTCGCCACCCGGCTGCTCCTCGTCAAGGCGGACGGCTCGGTGCTCGTCCACAGCGACGGCGGGTCCTACAAGCCTCTCAACTGGATGTCGCCACCCTGCTCACTGATCGAGCTCGAGCCGCAGGAGAGCGAGGCGGCGGACGGCGTCATCGTCGTCTGGGTGGTGCGGCAGGCGAAGTCGCAGGACCGGCTACGGGTGTTGGTCCACGAGGTGCTCCACGACTCCCGGCACACGCTCGGCGTCGACCCGGGGCTGGTCAAGGACGGCGTCGAGGCGCACCTCCAGCGGCTGCTCGCCGAGCACATCCACACCCTCGGGGAGGGGTGGAGCCTCGTGCGGCGCGAGCACATGACCGCCATCGGGCCGGTCGACATCCTGGCCAGGGACCACACCCGGGCACACGTGGCCGTCGAGATCAAGCGGCGCGGCGAGATCGACGGGGTCGAGCAGCTGACCCGCTACCTCGAGCTCATGAACCGCGACCCGCACCTGGCCCCGGTCGCCGGGATCTTCGCGGCGCAGGAGATCAGGCCGCAGGCCCGGGTGCTTGCCGAGGACCGCGGGATCCGCTGCGTCGTCCTGGACTACGACGCGCTGCGCGGCATCGACGACACGGAGTCCCGCCTCTTCTGAGCACTCCGGTGCTCAACCTCGCGGCCGGAAGTCCACGTCGACCCAGTAGTTCGTCGCGTGGAAGGTCCGGGTCGGGAACCCGTGGGCGTCGGCGAAGGCTCCGTTCGGCCTGCTCGCCGCGCTGCGAGGGGCGCTCAGCCCACCCGCGTGTCGGTCGGCCGAGGCGAAGGCGAAGGGGGTCGCTGCGTAGTATCCGTGGGGCGCGAAGTAGGAGACGACGTACTCGGTTCCTCGCCGCACCGCCACGGGCCGGGCGAAGGTGAGGGCCTGCCAGCCGGAGGCACTCTCCTGGTCGAACGTCCCGGAGGCGAGAAGGGCGCCGGCGGAG
>JBBRZC010000097.1:0-13920 GCA_038237075.1 Actinomycetales bacterium | reverse complement strand
GTGGAGCGGGCGACGAGAATCGAACTCGCGTGTCCAGCTTGGGAAGCTGGCGCTCTACCATTGAGTTACGCCCGCACGGTCGCCTCGACGCCCACTCTGGCGGGCACCGCGGCAACGCGTCACGCAGCATAACGGATGGTGCACGCCCGACCGGACACCCGGCATACCGGCCGCTCGTCCGCTGCCCTCCCCGCTCGACGGAGCCGCCGAGCCACACGACCCGAACCGGCCACGCGCTAGCCTTCCCCCCGTGCTGCTCTCCGACAGGGACATCCGCGCCGAGATCGACAGCGGCCGGGTCGTCCTCGACCCGTGGGAGCCGGAGATGGTCCAGCCGTCGAGCGTCGACGTGCGGCTCGACAAGTACTTCCGCCTCTTCGACAACCACAAGTACCCCTACATCGACCCCGCCGAGGAGCAGCCCGACCTCACCCGGCTCGTCGAGGTCGCCAAGCACGAGCCGTTCATCCTCCACCCCGGCGAGTTCGTCCTCGGCTCGATCCTCGAGACGGTCACCCTCCCCGACGATGTCGCCGCCCGGGTCGAGGGCAAGTCGTCGCTGGGACGGCTGGGGCTGCTGACCCACGCGACGGCCGGCTTCGTCGACCCGGGGTTCAGCGGGCACGTGACGCTCGAGCTGTCCAACGTCGCCACCCTCCCGATCAAGCTCTGGCCGGGCATGAAGGTCGGCCAGCTCTGCTTCTTCCGGCTCTCCAGCCCCGTCGAGAACCCTTACGGGAGTGCGAAGTACGGCTCGCACTACCAGGGCCAGCGCGGACCCACGGCGAGCCGCTCGTTCAAGAACTTCCTCCGCGGTGACGTCTGACCCGCCGCGCCCCCGCCACAGGCCCCCGCCACAGGTCCGCGTCCTAGGGTGAGCGCCGTGCCACGCCCCGACCTGCGCTGGGACCGCGCGCCCGGCTCGCCCGACGCGGTCGTCCTCGTCCTGCACGGCGGGCAGGAGAGCAGCCTGCGGGCCGTGCGGTGGAGTGACCCTGCGGTGCTGCGGATGTGGCCCGTGGCGAAGTCGACCGCCCACGCCGGGGGAGAGCGGCTCGCAGTGGCCAGGCTCCGGTATGCCGTGCGCGGCTGGAACGGACCCGCGGCCAGTCCGCTCGTGGACACCCGCGCAGCCCTGGACGACGTCGGCCGAAGGTACCCCGGCCGGCCGATCGCGCTCGTCGGCCACTCGATGGGCGGCCGCGTGGCCCTGGCCCTCGCCGGCGACGAGCGCGTGCGCCACGTCGTCGGCCTCGCACCCTGGGTCGAGGAGGGCGACCCGGTCCGGCCGCACCCGGGCCTTCGCCTCCTCGTCGTCCACGGGATGGCCGACCGCGTCACCTCTCCGACGGCGAGCCGGCGGCTCGTCGAGTCGCTCCAGCCGTCGGCTCTGGTGGCCTCGTTCGTCGGGCTGCGCGCCGAGGGCCATGCCATGCTCCGGCGCTGGCGCACCTGGGACCAGCTGACGTCCGGCTGCCTCATGCACGCACTGACGACGGCGCCCCACGCGCCTGCGGGGTTTGCTGCCCTCGGCGCCCGGGCATCGTCAGAAGGGCTGACGACCGTTGTCTGACGTCGGCACCTGTCTGACGTCAAGCACCACGGCCCCCGGCGATGTCGGCCCCCTCGGTTAGGTTGGACCAATGATTCGCTTCGACACCGTCTCGAAGCAGTACCCCGGCGGGACGACGGCCGTCGACGAGCTGAGCCTCGTGGCGCCGACCGGCCAGATCACCGTGCTCGTCGGCCCGTCCGGGTGCGGCAAGACGACGACGCTGCGCATGGTGAACCGGATGATCGAGCCCACATCGGGCACGATCTGGCTCGACGACCAGGACACGGCCAAGCTCGACGCGGCCGAGCTGCGCCGCGGTATCGGCTACGTCATCCAGCACGCCGGACTCTTTCCGCATCGCACGGTCCTCGACAACGTCGGCACCGTGCCACGGCTGCTCGGCTGGGACCGGCGCCGCACCGATCAGCGCTCGATGGAGCTGCTCGAGCGCGTCGGGCTCGACACCGCCTTCGCCAAGCGCTACCCGAGCCAGCTCTCCGGCGGCCAGCAGCAGCGAGTCGGGGTGGCCCGGGCGCTCGCCGCAGACCCGCCGGTGATGCTCATGGACGAGCCCTTCTCGGCCGTCGACCCCATCGTCCGGGAGCAGCTCCAGGGCGAGTTCCTCCGGCTCCAGCACGACCTCGGCAAGACCATCCTCTTCGTGACCCACGACATCGACGAGGCCATCAAGCTCGGTGACCAGGTCGCGGTCATGCGGGTCGGCGGCACCCTCGCCCAGCTCGCCGACCCGGCCTACCTGCTCGCGCACCCCTTCGACGACTTCGTCGCCGACTTCGTGGGCCGAGACCGCGGCTACCGGGCACTCGGCTTCCACGACGCCCCGGCGCTTCCGCTGCGACCCGAGCCGACGATCCGGCTCGGGGCCACCCCCGAGCAGGCCCGGGCCGCGACGCGCGACCACTGGCTCCTCGTCGTCGGCGACGACGACCGGCCGCTCGGCTGGGTCGAACCGGCCCGGCTCAAGGGTCCGCTGGCCCGGGCCACGATCGACCGGGGCGGCACCGTCGCGGCGCTGCACGGACCGCTGCGTAACGTCCTCGACGCGGCCCTCTCCTCCCCGTCCCGGCGGGGCGTCATCGTCGACGAGGCCGGGGCGTTCGCCGGCACGGTCCGGGCGCACGAGGTCCTCACCGTCATCGAGCAGACCGAGCGCCCCGACCTCGCGGACGCCGACCGGCAGCGCCAGGACGCCTCGTGACGTGGGTCGCCGACCACCTCACCGACATCCTTGGGTATGCCGGGCAGCACAGCCTGCTGGCCGGCATACCCCTCGTGGTCGGGCTGGTCCTCGCGCTGCCGCTCGGGTGGCTGGCCCGGCGCATACCTCGGCTCTACGGCGTCATCATCGCCGGCAGCGGGCTGCTCTACACGATCCCCAGCCTGGCGCTCTTCATCCTCATGCCGCTGGTCCTCGGCACCCGGATCCTCGACACCGCCAACGTCTACGTCGCCCTCACCCTCTACACCCTCGCGCTCCTCGTGCGCACGGTGGCCGACGGCCTCGGGGCGGTGCCCGAGTCGACCCGGCAGGCGGCCACGGCGATGGGGTTCACCGGCTTCAGCCGGCTCATCAAGGTCGACCTGCCGCTGGCCGTCCCGGTGATCTCCTCGGGGCTGCGGGTCGCCGCAGTCAGCAACGTCAGCATCGTCAGTGTCGCCTCCCTCGTCGGCTTCCCCCAGCTCGGCTACTACCTCACGGACGGCTACCAGCGCACCTTCCCGACGGAGATCATCGTCGGCATCGTCGGCTGCGTGGTCCTCGCGCTCCTCTTCGACACGGCGATCCGGGCCGGCGCCTGGGTGCTCACGCCGTGGCAGCGGGCCGGGTGACGCCATGCTGAACGGCATCCTCGCGTGGTTGACCAACACGGCGCACTGGCAGGGCAGCGAGGGGATCCCCGCCCGCGTCGTCGAGCACCTCGGGTACTCCGCGCTCAGCCTGATCGTCGCGGCGGTCGTCGCCATCCCGCTCGGCACCGTGGTCGGGCACACCGGGCGCGGCAAGTGGGCCGTCGCTGTCGCGAACTCGCTCCGTGCCGTGCCGAGCCTCGGCCTGCTCTTCGCCGTGGCGATGTGGCTCGGGCCGAAGATCTCGAGCGACCTCGCCTACGTCATCCCGAGCGTCGTCGTCCTCGTTCTGCTGGCCATCCCGCCGATCCTTTCCGGGACGTACTCGGGGATCACCGAGGTCGACTCCGCGGCCCGGGACGCCGCCAAGGGCATGGGGATGACCGGGTCCGAGGTGCTGCGCCAGGTCGAGCTGCCATGCGCCCTCCCACTGCTCCTCTCGGGGGTGCGCAGCGCCACGCTCCAGGTCATCGCCACTGCGACCATCGCCGCGGCGATCAGCCTCGGCGGCCTCGGCCGGTTCCTCATCGACGGTCTCGCCGCCAGTGACTACGCGCAGATGGCGAGCGGCGCCCTGCTCGTCGCCCTGCTCGCGCTGGTCATCGACGGGCTGCTCGCCCTCGCGCAACGTGCCGTCGTCTCCCCGGGCCTCACCGGGAAGTTCCGGGACGCCCGCGAGGTTGTCCCCTCCGAGGTGGGCCGGGGCGACGTCCTGACCCCGACAGACCGTGCTGGCACCAAGAGAGAAGAGCTCGTATGAAGCGCATGACCATCATCGCCGCCACGACGACCGCAGCGGCGCTTGCCCTGGCGGCGTGCGGCGCGTCCTCCGACCCGACCAAGCCGGCCGACGTGGCGACGAACGGCGGTGGCGGTGCCTCGTCGACGATCACCGTCGGCGCCGCCGACTTCTCCGAGTCACAGGTCCTCGGGGAGATCTACGCCGGCGCACTCAAGGCCAAGGGCGTCGATGTCAAGACCCGGCCCAACATCGGCAGCCGCGAGATCTACATCAAGGCACTGCAGGACAAGTCCATCGACATCGTCCCGGAGTACACCGGATCGCTGCTGACCTACCTCAAGGGCAAGGCCCAGAGCCCGGATCCGGAGAGCGTCTACTCGGCCCTCAAGACGACGCTGCCGTCCGACCTCGTGGTGCTCGACAAGTCCGCCGCCGAGGACAAGAACTCCATCGTCGTGACGAAGGACACGGCGGCCAAGTGGTCGCTGAAGTCCATCACCGACCTCGTCGCCCACCAGGGCGAGGTCACCGTCGCCGCGCCACCGGACTTCAAGGACCGGCAGCAGGGTCTGGTCGGGCTCAAGTCCGTCTACGGCTTCACGCCCAAGGACTTCCGCCCGCTGAAGGGGGCAGCGGTCGTCAACGCCCTCCTCGGTGGCCAGGCCCAGGCGGCCAACATCTTCAGCACCGAAGCGTCCATCGTTGCGAACGGCTTCGTCACCCTCGCGGACCCCAAGCTGCTCTTCGGCTCCGACAACGTCGTGCCACTCGTGCGCAAGGACAAGGTCAACGACACCATCACGAAGGCCCTCAACGCGGTCTCGGCCAAGCTCGACACGCCGACCCTGGCCGACCTCGTCAAGCAGGTGGACGTCGACAAGAAGGACGCCTCGGCCGTCGCCAAGGACTTCCTCGCCAAGAACAGCCTCGGCTGAGACCCGTTCGTCGTGGCCACGGTCTCGCGTCACATGGCGTCGCGATGACCGTGGCGACGACGGTGGCCTCGTGGGTCCTGCACGTCGACCTCGACCAGTTCGTCGCGGCGGTCGAGGTGTTGCGCGACCCCAGCCTCGCGGGACGGCCGGTCGTCGTCGGTGGCCGGGGCGACCCCACCGAGCGGGGCGTCGTGTCGACGGCCTCCTACGAGGCCCGGGCCTTCGGGGTTGGCTCGGGTATGCCGCTGCGGGTCGCCGCCCGCAAGGCCCCGGACGCCGTGTTCCTGCCCGTCGACGCCCCTCTCTACACCGAGGCATCGATGGTGGTCATGGAGACGCTGCGGTCCTCCCGCGCCGAGGTTCAGGTGATGGGCTGGGACGAGGCGTTCCTCGGGGTGGAGACGGACGACCCCGAGGGGTTCGCCCGGGAGGTGCAGGAAGCCGTCCTCGCCGCCACCCGGTTGCACTGCTCGGTCGGGATCGGCGACACCAAGCTCATGGCCAAGACGGCCACGGGGTTCGGCAAGCCGCAGGGCATCTTCCGGATCACTGCCGAGACGTGGTTCGAGGTCATGGGCGACCGGCCCACGGACGCCCTGTGGGGGATCGGGCGCAAGACGGCCGCGAAGCTCGACGGCCTGGGCATTCGGACGGTGCGGGACCTCGCGGTCGCCGACCGCGCGGTGCTGGCCGCGCGGCTGGGACCGACCCTGGGGCCGTGGTATCGCCGGCTGGGACGTGGCGGTGACCGCTCGCCGGTCGTGCCCACGCCGTGGGTGGCCAGGGGTCACGGGCGGGAGACGACGTTCCAGGAGAACCTCGGCGACTGGGCCCAGGTCGCCGACGAGGTGCGCCGCCTCGCTGACCGAGCCCGCGAGGACATCCTGCGCGAGGGGCGGCCTGCGATCCGGGTGGGGCTGAAGGTCAGGTACGCGCCGTTCGACACGCACACCGCGAGCGCGCCGTTGCCGCAGCCGACGTCCGACGCCGAGACGATTCGGTCCGCCGCGGTGGCCTTGGTCGGCCGGTTCGACGCCACACGTGCAGTGCGGCTGCTCGGGGTCAGGCTCGAGATGGCTGCGCTGGACCCGCCGGACCCGCCGGGCTGACCCCGTCGCCGCCCTCACCGCGGCGCACGGCGGCGAGCAGCATCTGGGCGACGTCGACGACCTCGACCTCCTCGCGGGCCGAGCCGTCGGCCTGCTTGCCGGTGAGGCCGTCGCTGATCATGACCTTGCAGAAGGGGCAACCCACGGCGATCCGGTCGGCGCCGGTGGCCAGGGCCTCCTCGGTCCGGTTGAGGTTGATCCGGGTGCCGAGCTTCTCCTCCATCCACATCCGGGCGCCGCCGGCGCCGCAGCAGAACGACTTCTCACCGTGCCGGGGCATCTCCGTGAGCGTCACCCCGGGGAGCGCGCCGATGAGCTCGCGCGGCGGGGCGTAGACGTTGTTGTGCCGGCCGAGGTAGCACGGGTCGTGGTAGGTCACCTTCTCTGCCGTCGACGCGGCACCGGCCGAGGAGGCCTGCCCGGGCCGAGTCACGGGCACGAGCCGCTTCTCGCGGACCAGCCGGTTGAGCAGCTGGGTGTGGTGGACGACCTCGTAGACCCCGCCGACCTGCGGGTACTCGTTCTTGAGCGTGTTGAAGCAGTGCGCGCAGGTGACGACGATCTTCGTTGCGCCCGCCTCGCCCAGCGTCTCGACGTTCTGCTGGGCGAGCATCTGGAAGAGGAACTCGTTGCCCGCCCGCCGGGCCGGGTCGCCGGTGCAGGACTCGCCGTCACCGAGCACCGCGAACGTGACGCCGGCGGTGTCGAGCAGCTCGGCCACCGCACGGGTGGTGCGCTTGGCGCGGTCCTCCAGCGCCCCGGCGCAGCCGACCCAGAACAGGTAGTCGACCTCGGACAGGTCGTCGACCTGCTGGCCGACGACCTTGACCTCGAAGGGCAGGTCCTTGGCCCAGTCGAGGCGCAGCCGCGGCGCCATGCCCCACGGGTTCGCGTTCTTCTCGAGATTCTTGAACAGCCCGTTCAGCTCGGAGGGGAACGCCGACTCGATGAGCACCTGGTAGCGGCGCATGTCGACGATCGCGTCGACGTGCTCGATGTCGACGGGGCACTGCTCGACGCAGGCCCCGCACGTCGTGCACGACCAGAGGACGTCCTCGTCGATCACCGCGTCAGGCCCGAAGGGCTGGTATGCCGTGAGCGGCGCGTCCGCGGCATAGCCGGTCGTGCCCACGAGCGAGCCGACCACCGCGGCGGCCTTCGCCCTGTCGGAGAGACCGTCACCGGACCCGCGCACCTCCTCGCTGGCGAGCAGCCAGGGCGCCTTGGCGTTCGCGTGGTCGCGCAGCGCCATGACGAGCATCTTCGGCGAGAGCGGCTTGTCGGTGTTCCAGGCCGGGCACTGGGACTGGCAGCGACCGCACTCGGTGCACGTGCTGAAGTCGAGCAGGCCCTTCCAGGTGAAGTCCTCGACCTTGCCGACGCCGAGCGACGCGTCCTCGCCGAGCTCCTCGATCTCTTCGAAGTCGACCGGCTCGCCGCCCACCCGGATCGGCTGGAGCTCGGCCAGGGAGGTGCGGCCGTCGGCGTGCCGCTTGAAGTAGATGTTGAAGAACGCAAGGAACCGGTGCCAGGCCACGCCCATCGTCGGCTGGAGCGCGATGGTGATCATCCAGGCGAACGAGATGAGGATCTTGACCGCGGCGATGACGACGACGAGGTTCTCGACGGCCGGCGTCGAGAGCGGGAGGAAGGCGTTGCCGATCCACCCCGTCAGCGGGAAGTGCAGCGCGGTGTCCTGACCGGTGCCGAGCTGGCGGGCCAGCGTCCACTCCAGCGCGCGCAGCAGCCCGATGCACACGGTGACACCGAGGATGGTCAGCTCGACGTAGTAGGCCTGCCAGAACGTCGAGCCGAAGAACCGCGACCCCCGCCCGCCGGCGCCTGCCGCGGAGCGGGGATGGTTCCGCTGGCGGATCACCATGAGCACGATGATGCTGATGAACCCGCCGAAGGCGAAGACGTCGGTGACCCACTCGTACAGGAAGAAGTGCCCGATCAGCGGCAGCCCGAACTCGGGGTCGAGGAGCTGCCCGAAGGCGTTGAGCAGCGTGAAGAAGAGGACCCCGAACGCGACCATCGTGAACCAGTGCGCGACCGCGACGACCGGCAGCCGCGACATCCGGGTGTGCCCGAGGAACTCCCTCAACAGGGTCCGGGTCCGGGCGGCCGGCTCGTTCGTGCGCATGTCGGACTGGCCGAGCCGGAACGTCGCGAGCATCTGGGTGACCGTCTTGGCCAGCAGCGCCACAGCCGTCAACGTCACCGCGAGGCACACGACGACAGCGACGATCTGGAGGGCGCTCATGGTCGGGAGTCTACTGAGCGGTACCCGCTCGCTCGGGCCGGTGTGACTCCCGTCGCGGTCACGCCCGGCGGTCGGGCCCCGCGATCAGGGCAGCTTGCCGGGGCCCGGGCCGAACCCGGAGGTGTCGGCGTGGAGGTGGCCGTCGGTGCCCCGGTGCAGGGTCTGCGGCAGCTGCTCGCCGTTCCGCTGCTCCTTGATGGCGTGCCCGACGGACTTGACCGCATCGCCGAGCTTGTCGGCGACGAAGGGCGCCGCCTGCTGCCTGACGGCGTCGGTTGCCGTGCTGACCTTGGTCTGGACCGGCTCGGACTGCCAGAGCCTGGAGGCCTGGCCCTTGATCTGCTCGTACCGGGACCGTCCGGCGCGCGCGCCGAGCACGTACCCGACCCCGACGCCGGCGACGAACGACAGCTTGCCCATGGTGGCTCCTTCCGCTGGGACGTAAGGGACGACCCTAACGTGCGCCGCCCCGGTCGAGGGGGTGGAGCGGACGATGAGACGGGGTTGTCCCGGATAACAGGATCTTGGAATATGTATAAGCAGACCTGAGTTGTCGTCCACGATGGCGGAGTCCCCCCTCCGCGTGTCCTCGAGAAAGCAAAGGTGAACCCGTGCCCATCCACAACGACGTGACCGAGCTCATCGGCAACACCCCGCTGGTCCGGATCAACAGGGTGATGGACGGCGCCAAGGCGACCGTGGCCGCCAAGCTCGAGTTCTACAACCCCGCCAGCTCGGTCAAGGACCGCATCGGCGTCGCCATCGTGGACGCTGCCGAGAAGTCCGGCGAGCTGGAGCCCGGGGGGACGATCGTCGAGGCCACGTCTGGCAACACCGGCATCGCCCTAGCCATGGTCGGCGCCGCCCGCGGCTACAAGGTCGTCCTGACCATGCCGGAGTCGATGTCCAAGGAGCGGCGCGCCCTGCTTCGGGCCTTCGGCGCCGAGCTCGTCCTCACCGACCCGTCCCTCGGCATGAAGGGCGCCGTCGACAAGTCGGAGGAGATCGTCAAGGAGCGCGGCGGTGTCCTCGCCCGCCAGTTCGCCAACGATGCCAACCCGGAGATCCACCGCCGCACGACGGCCGAGGAGATCTGGAAGGACACCGACGGTGCGGTGGACATCGTCATCGCCGGCATCGGCACCGGCGGCACCATCACCGGTGTCGGCCAGGTGCTCAAGGCCCGCAACCCGCAGATCCAGATCATTGCCGTCGAGCCCGCGGAGTCACCGATCCTCAACGGGGGCAAGCCCGGACCGCACAAGATCCAGGGCATCGGCGCGAACTTCGTCCCCGAGATCCTCGACACGAGCATCTACGACGAGGTCATCGACGTCGACGCGCCGACGTCGGTGCTCTATGCCCGGCGGGCCGCGACCGAGGAGGGGCTCCTCGTCGGCCTGTCATCGGGCGCCGCGCTCGCCGCCGCCTCCCAGGTCGCCAACCGTCCCGAGAACGAGGGCAAGACCATAGTCGTCATCATCCCGAGCTTCGGTGAGCGTTACCTCTCGACGATCCTCTTCGAGGGCCTGGTCGACTGACCGTGCACGTGAGACCAGAGACCCAGCCCTACCTGATCGGCGCCACGTCGTCGTGGCGCCGACGCTGGTATGCCGTGAAGGCGACGGTCCTCGAGGACCTCGACGCCGCCATCGCCCGTGACCCCGCGGCGCAGTCCCGCCTCGAGACCTTCCTCGTGTCGCCTGGTCTGCACGCCGTCTGGGGCCACCGGCTGGCACACCGGATGTGGGCCAACCCGGCATACCGGCTTCCCGCCCGGCTGCTCTCCCAGGTGGTGCGCCGGGTGACCGGTGTCGAGATCCACCCCGGGGCCACCATCGGGCGCCGGTTCTTCATCGACCACGGCATGGGGGTCGTCATCGGGGAGACGTCGATCGTCGGCGACGACGTCATGCTCTACCACCAGGTGACCCTGGGTGGGCGCTCGCTGAAGAAGGTCAAGCGCCACCCCACCGTCGGCAACCGCGTCACCATCGGCGCCGGCGCCCGGGTCCTCGGCGACGTCACCATCGGCGACGACGCCCAGATCGGGGCGAACGCCGTGGTGACCAAGGACGTCCCGGCCGGCGCCGTCGCCGTGGGCATCCCGGCGCAGCTGCGCGAGCCGGTGCCCGGTCTGTCGGCGGACGAGGTCCTCGACCACCACCCGGCCATCTGGATCTGACCGGCCGGGCCGCCGTGGGCGTCAGTTCGGCGGCCTACTCCACCGGCGCCACCTGGACGCCCGCGGACTGTGCGCCGCAGCTCGACAGCTCTGCGCGCAAGACCGTGAGCGCGACGTCCATGCGTTCAGCGTACGTGCGACGACGTGCGATCTGCACGCATAGATCGTGTCGGAACCTCCGCCAGCGCCGACCAGGGGGAGCCGACGCAGACGAAGGGCGCCGGGCGCTGTGGGTTGCCAGCGTCGGCGAGGGCCAGCGCCTCCGCCGAGTCGAGCCCGCTCGCGAGGAGCTGGTGGTAGCGGACCATCGCCTCGTATGCCGCTGTGTCGTCGACGCGCGCCACCGTGCTGACGACGCAGCGGGCGCCCAAGCCGAGCAGCGCGGCGGTGAGGCCGAGCACCTCGCCGCCCGGCCTCGGGGTGGCCAGCCCGAGGTCGCACGCGGACAGCACGACGTGACTGGCGATCGCCGCGTCCTGAGGGATGTCGTAGGCGAACAGCGGTCCGTCGGCCAGCCGGAGGCTCGAGAACAGCGGGTTGTCCTGGTTGTGCGTGCCATGGGCGGCGATGTGGACAAGGTCGTGCGCTCCGATGGCGGCGGCCAGGGAGGTCGCGGTCGCGTCGCGCCAGCCGATGGCGGTGGCGCCGGGCCAGGCGGCCGCCACGGCCCGCACCTCGCCACCGGCGAGCGGCAGTCCCGGACCCGCGACCGCGACGACCGACGGGTGGGCGACGGGCTCGCCGAGACCGCGGAGCCACCCGGTGGCCGAGAGGGTGACCGTCGTGGGCCGCTGGCGACGCCGTGGCAGCATCCCCCAGGGCACGGTCGCCAGGGTCCTGGAGGGCACGACGAGCAGGCCAACGCTGTCCGCGACGTCGGGTGGCAGGAGCGCCGCGTCGAGCCGGGTGAGGTCATGGGCCAGTGAGCTCGTGATCGCGGCCCGCAGCCGCTCGGGCAACAGCCGGCCGGCGAGCGCGTCGAGGTCGGCGCGCACCCGCGCGACGAGGGCCGCGACGGGGGCCCACGGACCCAGTGGCCGGACGGCGCAGCGTCCGGCCACGACGGTGACCGCGCTGAGCTGCTCGTCGAGGACGAAGTAGCAGACCGCATCCGTATGCCGCTCCTTCAGCGGCGCCCTCAGGTCAGCGAGCCGGGCCGGGCGCTGCGAGCTGCCGTCGCCCTGAAGACGCCACTCGCGCTCGCGGACCGCGCGTTGGAGGCTCTGCTGGCGTCGGCGGTGGCGTTCGGTGTTGGCGCCGGGCGGGGCGTTGCGCACGTCCTCGCTGACGATGCGCAGCTGCGACACCAGGTCGGCGAGCTCGTCGTCAGCGGGCGGCGTCACGGCGGTACGCCGGTGCGACATGGCCCGCCATCGCTCGAGGGAGTCGAAAAGGGACCGCGGCGACTGCGCCTCGACTCCGATGCGCACGTCGAGCTCGGCGAGGCGCACGCCATGGACGGCCATCGCCGAGCGCAGGTCGAGGCTGTGGTGGCGGGCCTGCTGGCGGGCCAGGGTGGTCAGGCCGGTGCGCAGCTCGCGTCGTGCCGCGCCGGTGTCACCGGCCGCCCGGGCGACTCCAGCCCGCACGAGGTGGTGGTGGAGCCGGGCGCTCAGCGGGTCACCTGGACCCGGTCGCCTCAGCGCGTCGAGCACCCGCACGGCGTGGTCGACGTCGCCCAGCACGAGGTGGGCCTCGGCCTCGAGGAGCGAGACCTGGGCGCGGTCGGCCCCGGCCCCGGCGTCGGCCGCGGCGCCGTACGCGCGCCCCGCGAGGGCGATCTCACGAGCCACCCGCGCCGCGCCGGAGCGTGACGCGAGCTGCGCCTGCCACCGGGTGAGGTCGGCCCGGGCCTGCCAGCCGGTGCTCTGCCGTCGCCGGAACACGGCCCGGGCTCGGCGGGCATACGCGAGCGCCTGGTCCCAGTCGTCTTGCAGCAGAGCGCATTCCGCGCGCGCCAGCTCGGCCTCCGCGCGGTCCTGGTGGGCGCGCTCCCCCCGGAGCAGCCGAGAGGCGTTGGCCAGGGACTCGTCCGCTTCCTGCACGAGGCCGGCCTCCATGAGGACGCGGGCTCGGTCGATGAACCACACGCTGCGTGTCACGTCGGCGTCGAGTGCGTCGGCCCGGGCGAGGATGTCGAGGGCTCGCGGGAGGTTGCCGGCGAGGAACTCGGCGTAGCCGAGGTTGTGGCGCGCCTTGAACTCCACCCGTGGCAGGGCGTGCGCGGCGGCGAGGTCGGCACTTCGGGAGAGGTCGGCCCGGGCAGAGGCGAGCGCCCCCCGGAGGAGGTTGACGGAGCCGCGGTTGAGGAGCAGTGCGGCCTGGTCCGGGGGGTCGAGGGCGTCGACGAGCCGGACCGCCGAGTCGAGCTCGAGGAGCGAGCCGGGCAGGTCGCCGCTGCGCACGAGGAGCAGGCCCTGGAGCTCGTGGAGCAGGGCGCTGACGTCGTCGCTGACGTGCCCTTCAGCGGCCAGCCGGGCGTCCTCGAGGCGCTGCCGCCCCCGGTCCATCCCGAACAGCTCGAACTCGGAGAACGCCAAGGTGATGAGCAGTCGCGTGTGCGCGTGCGCCAGGGCGTCCCGCTCGGGGGCCGCGAGGCTCGCCGGTGCGGCCTCGATGAGCTCCAGGGCGCGCCTGACCGCGCGGGCGCCCTGCGCGGGGTGCCCGGAGCCGTTCTTGGCCCGCGCCTCGTCGTGCAGCGCCTCGGCTCGCGTCACGGTTCCCGGGGTTGGTCGCGTGGTGTCCTCCAGGCGGGGTCAGAGCTCGATGGCCGGCGTGACCACCGGGTGGCCTCCACCATTCTCCTCGGAGGGTCGCAGCACGAGCTGAGCCAGGCCTCGTGCGACGTTCTCGAAGACGAACCGGCCGTCCTCGTCGGCGACGACGTGCTGAACCGTACTCCCGATCCGCAGCTCGACGTCGAGGTGCGCTCCCGGCGCGGCCCAGCCGTCGAGCCGGATCGTGTCGGGTCCGGTGGAGGTGATCGTGACCATCGTCGTCACGGTATCGCTGGTGAAGGTCACCGTGCGGGCCTTGAGCACGTCCTCGGACCGCGCGACGAGCTCGGGCACCGAGTCGCGGTGCAGGCGCGCCACCTCCGCCTCAAGGTCGTCGAGGGTGATCCCGAACTTCACCCGGGCGACGAGACCCGGCGGCACCGGGTCACCGGCCTCGTAGATCGACCGAAGGGTGTCCAGGGCCACGATGTCGCGCTCGTCGATGGGGTCGCGCTCGAGCTGCTCGAGGCTCTTGGACGGGT
>JBBRZC010000096.1:0-14061 GCA_038237075.1 Actinomycetales bacterium | reverse complement strand
CGAACCTGGCGAGCCTCTGTCCCAGCCACCACGCCTTCAAGCACCACGCCGGCTGGCGCCAGACCCTCACCGCCGACGGCACCTGCCAGTGGACCTCACCCCTGCACCGGACGTACACCACCCACCCCCAGGACCACCGCGACCTCGCCGCCTGAACCGGCCGCTTGGCCGCGCCGGACCCCACCCAGGCCAGGATCACGGCCCGGGTGGGTTCACCGTCGGTCTCGTCGGCGACCTCGACGGCGAGGCAACGCCCCGATGACGGCGACCGCCGCGGTCACGAGCCGGGCGGGGGCGGCATACGGGCTCGCCCGTCACCCGCAGGGGCAGGCCGGCCCCAGGGGGTCACTGGCCGAACGGCTCCGGGGCGTCGGTCTTGGGGTACGTCGCGACGAAGTCCTTGACCACTTCGCCGGACAGGTCACCGCAGAGCTGGCGGTGACCGGCCTGGCTCGTCACCTTGCCGGAGGCGTCGGGCGTGGCCGACCAGTGCGAGAGCGCATAGCTCTTGCCCGCGGGGAAGGCTCCGTAGGCGACCTCCCAGGGGGCGACGACGAACTTGCCGGCCGAGGCGCTCAGCTTGCCCCCGACCTCGGCGAGCTGCTTCAGCTGGTCAGCCTTGGCAGTGCCTGCGGCTGGGAGGTACCAGAGGACCGTGTAGCCGTGCTCGAGGTTGTGCACCAGCGTCTCGACGGGCGGGACGTCGGCCGCGGTGTAGTAGCCACGCCCGTCGACGACAGGGCTGACGAAGTGCGAGCCGCTGCTCGGGGGCACCGTGGTGTAGGGGACCTTCTTGACGTCGGCGTGGTCCGTGCCGGGTCCCACGTGCTGGGAGTTGCCGGTGGCTGCGTCGGTCGTCACGGCATCGCACGACGCTGAGGCGGCCGGGACACCGATCGACATGACGGCGTTCTCGGGCTTGTTGTCCTCGGCCTTGCGCTTGCCGTCGACGACGCCGTAGGTGATGACCGCGCCGAGGAGGACCACGAGGGCGGTGCACCCCGCGACGATCATGAGGAGGGTGCGGCGCTCGCGGCCCTTCTGCTGCTTCTGGATCTCGCTCAGCCGGGCGCGGCGGTCAGCGGCAGCGGCCCCGCGCGGGGTCGATGGGGAGGGCGGTTTGCTGGCCACGGTGTCCTTCGGGTGCGGTGCGGAGACGTCTTCGGAGAACGCGTCGGCCCAAGTCTAGGTTCTGCATGAGGGGTCTCTCGCATCATTGGCGGTCAAGGCCCGTCTGACGGTGTCGGCGGGCTCGTCCACACTGGACTGGTGAGCACCGACGCGTCCGATGTCTCGCCGCCCGGGCCGGTTCCTGCGCTGACCCGGGTCTGGCGTTCCGAACGGCCGGTGGCGGTGGGCCCGATCCTGTCGGTCTTTCGGCGCGGCGGCGGTGACCCCACGTGCGTCATCGCGCCCGACGGGTCCTGGACCCGCGGCCTGCGGACCCCGACCGGCCTCGCGACGCTGCAGCTGCGCGTCCGGCGTGCCGACGCGGTCGTCGAGGCGGCGGCCTGGGGTCCGGGGGCCGAGTGGGCCCTCGAGGTCGTCCCCGACCTGCTGGGGGAACGCGACGACGACGCCGGGTTCGTCGCCCGCCACGACGTCGTCGCCGAGGCAGCGCGCCGCTTCGGCGGCTGGAGGGTGCCACGCTCGGGCCTGGTCCTCGACGCGCTGGTGCCGGCGGTCATCGAGCAGAAGGTGACGGGCCAGGAGGCCTTCAGCGGCTACCGCCGGCTCGTGCGCCGGTTCGGCGCGCCGGCACCCGGCCCGTATGCCGCGGCCGGGCTCCGTGTCGCGCCGTCGCCGGCAGCATGGGCGGCGATCCCGTCGTGGGAGTTCCTCAAGGCGTCGGTGGACCACGCCCGCTCACGCACGGTCGTCGGGGCAGCCCGCGCGGCCGGGCGACTCGAGCAGACGGTCGGGCTGCCGGCCGAGGTCGCCCGGGCCCGCCTTCAGGTGCTGCCCGGCGTCGGGGTCTGGACTGCTGCCGAGGTCGCCCAGCGGGCCCTCGGCGACGCGGACGCGGTGAGCTTCGGGGACTACCACGTCGCCAAGAACATCGGCTGGGCACTCGTCGGCGAGGAGGTGGACGACGCCCGGCTGGCCGAGCTGCTCGAGCCGTATGCCGGTCACCGATACCGTGTCCAGCGCCTCCTCGAGCTCGCCGGTCACGGTCGGCCCCGGCGTGGGCCGCGGATGGCGCCGAGGACCCACCTGCCACGGTGACGACGGGTCATCGAGCGTCAGGTCCGCGCCAGCACCCGCACCACCACGGCGTCCGCGCTGCGACGCTCGTCCGTGTCGACCTCGCCGAGCAGCCCCTCGCCCCAGAGGGCCACCGCGATCCGCGCCGCCGCGACACCGCGCTCGACCGGGTCCTCGCCGGTGACCACGACCTCGTCGTCCCCGACGTCGACTCCCACGCTCCGCGTCGCGTGGATGGCCACCGACACGGCGCGGGCGACCCGCGCCGGCACGGGCTCGGGTGCCGTCGACGCCAGCCCGAGGCGCATCGCGAGCGCGCTCCCCGGCTCAACGCCCAGCGCGGCGCGCACGGCTTCGGCCCAGCCGTAGGCGAACCAGTCGGCGGGACCCGTGCGGACCAGGGCCCGAGCGCCGTCCATGTCGGCCCGGGCCACTGGCACCCCGTCGACGAGCCCGCGGACCAGGGCGACCGGAATGGCGGCCACCTTGCCCTTGACGAGGTCGGCCGCCGCGGCCAGCTCGTCGGCGACCGCGCGGGTCGTCACCTCCAGCGGGCGGCCGTCCGCGTCGAGCGCGCCGCGCAGGTCGTCGGTCACGTCGACGCCGAAGGCGCCGAGCGCGAAGTCGGTCTGCCCGGCCCGCCACGGCCGCCCGGCCGTGTCGCTGAGGACGACGCCGAGCCGGGCGACGGAGAAGGCGGCCGTGAGCCGGGCGTGGAGCTCACGGCATACCGCGTCGGGGTGGTGCGGCAGGAGCAGCAGGTGGTCGGCGCCTCCGGTGTTGGACGCGTCGACCCCGGCCGCCGCCATCACCGGCCCCGCCTTGGCCTCGACGACCTGCGTCAGCCGGTCGCCGGTCACCCGCTCGGCGACCACTCGCACGCTCTCGGACGCCATCACCGCGGCCCGGTCCGCGGCGCGGGCGGTCAGCCCCATGGCCTTGGACGCGACCTTGCTCGAGACGACGAGGACGTCGCCGTCGACGAGGCTGAGCCCTGCCCGCCGCAGCCCCTCGGCGACGAGGCCGGCGAGGTCGTCCCCGGCGCGCACCTCGGGCAGGCCGGGCACGGGGGTGATCGTCAGGGGGGTGATCGTCAGGGTCATGCCCGGACGCCGGCCAGCCGCGTCCCGAGGTCGACGGCGGCTCCGGCGATGTCGGCCGCGGCCTCGATGCTCGACATGAGCAGTGGCCGGGACTCGACGGTGAGACGCCCGGACGACAGGAAGTCGCCGTCCTCGCGCGCCACGAGCCACCCGTCGAGGAAGTCGGCGTAGAGGCCCGCGACACCGCGGGTCGTCGACTCGACCCCGATCGCCTCGAGGCACACGTCGGCATACCCGCGGACCGGAGCACCCGAGATGAGCGGGGACACCCCGACGACGGGGGCGCGCGACCCGCGCAGGGCGTCACGGACGCCCGGCACCCCCAAGATGATCCCGATCGAGACGACGGGGTTGCTGGGCGGCAGGACGACGAGGTCGGCGGTCCGAATCGCGTCGAGGACCCCCGGGGCCGGCGTGGCGAGGTCCATCCCCGCCACGACGAAGCGCTTGGCCGGCACCGCGGCGCGCATCCGCACCCACCACTCCTGGAAGTGCACCGCCCGCTGGCCCTCCTCGTCCTCGACGACGACGTGGGTCTCCACCGGCGTGTCGGTCATCGGCAGCAGGGTCACTCCCCGCTCGGGGAGCCCCCAACGGCGCGCCAGCCGCGCGGTCACCTCCGAGAGGGTCGCGCCCTGACCCAGCCACATCGACCGGGCGACGTGGGTGCCGAAGTCGCGGTCACCGAGGCCGAACCACTGCGGCTCCACCCCGTATGCCGCGAGCTCACCCTGCACGGCGTGCGTCTCGTCGGCGCGGCCCCAGCCCTGTGCCTCGTGGACCGCGCCACCGAGGGTGTAGAGGACCGTGTCGAGGTCGGGGGAGACGCGCAGGCCGAAGAGCGTGATGTCGTCGCCGGTGTTGCCGATGACGGTGACCCGCGACCGGGCGAGCGCGGGCGTCCGGTCGATGTGCGCGAGGAGACCCCGCAGGAAGCGTGCTCCTCCGACTCCTCCGGCCAGGGCGGTGATGTGCATCCCGAGAGTGTGTCAGTGGCATGCTCCGGACCGGGCTGTCGGTCCACGCCGCGGGCTGCGGTCACCCGGCATCTACCAGTCGGCTACCAGCCCCGGTATGGGCTTGGCAAATATCAGAGATCGGCTTGACTTATGGGCAATGACACGCGTGTAATTTCATTGTTGTCCTTCCGTGAGGCGTTCACGGGCAAAGCGGACAGTGGGTGAGGGTCGAGGGTCGAGGAGGGCGCCATGCACGAGCTACTGCTGATCACGGGAGACCGCGGAGCCGAGGAGGAGATGACCTGGCAGGAGCGCTCGCTCTGTGCCCAGACCGATCCCGAGGCGTTCTTCCCCGAGAAGGGGGGGTCCACACGTGAGGCCAAGAAGGTCTGCGTCGGGTGTGAGGTGCGGGCGGAGTGCCTGGAGTACGCACTGATCCACGACGAGCGCTTCGGCATCTGGGGAGGCCTCTCAGAACGGGAGCGCCGCAAGATCAAGAAGCAAGCGGTCTAGTCGCTCCAGCGACTCCCGATCGTGACGACGACCCTCTCGCCGCCAGGTGACGTGACCCTTTCCGCGGCCGTGCCGCCCGCCACGCCCCAGGTGTCCGCAGTGCTGGTCGTCCACGACGGCGAGGCCTGGCTGCCCGAGAGCCTCGATGCGATCGCTGCCCAGACGCGCCCGCCCGAGCGCCTCGTGGTCGTCGACCTCGGGTCGAGCGACGGGTCCCTCGAGGTCGTCCGGGCCCACCACGCGGTCCACGAGGCGGTCGGCGACGTCGTCGTCACGGCCGTCGGCACGCGACTGGGCTTCGGCGAGGCGGTGCGCCGGGCGCTGCAGGCCCCCGGCGCCGAGCGGGCCGACTCCGTCCGCGAGTGGCTGTGGCTCCTGCACGACGACACCGCCGCCGACCCCACCGCCCTCGAGCGGCTGCTCGAGAGTGTGCGCCGCTCGCCGTCGGTCGGGGTGGCCGGGCCCAAGGTCGTCCGGTGGCAGGACACCCGGCGCCTCGTCGGGCTGGGGCACCAGGTGACCCGCTCCGGGCGGCGGATCGACGCTCCCGCCTTCGGGGAGGCAGACCAGGGGCAGTACGACACACGATCCGACGTCCTCGCCGTGAGCACGACCGGGATGCTCGTGCGCCGCGAGGTCTTCGAGGACCTGCGGGGCTTCGACCGGGCGTTCGAGCAGTCCGGTGCCGACCTCGACTTCGGGTGGCGCGCCCAGCTGGCCGGGTGGCGCGTCATCGTCGTCCCACAGGCCCGCGTCCGCGACGCCGCCGCGGGCCGCGACGGCGAGCGGGAAGGCGGCCCCGGCCGCACCGGCGCCGACCGGGTCGACCACCGGGTCGAGCGCGTGCTCGAACGCCGTGCGGCCCGGCGGGTCGCCCTGACCCGGTGCTCCCCCTTCGCGGCCCCGTTCCTCGCCCTGTGGGTCCTGCTCAGCAGCGTCGTCGGGGCGTTCGTCCTGCTCCTGCTCAAGCGTCCCCGGCACGCCTGGTCCGAGCTCGCCGACATCGGGTCGCTGGTGCGGCCGCTCGGCTCGGTCGGGGCGCGCTGGCGGTTCCGGCGCGGTCAGCGGCTGCGTCGGCGTGACCTCTCCTCGCTCTTCGTCGGCCCCGGCGCCGCCCTGCGCCTCACCTGGGACCGAGTCCAGGACGCCCTGACCCCCGAGCACATCTCGCGGGCCGAGGGCCCGGCGGTGGCCCCCGAGTCCGGACCTGTCGCCGAGGAGTCCGAGGACCTCGCCGTCCTCCCCGCCTCCGTGCCGCAGCGGATGGCGACCCACCCCGGCACCCTGGCTGTCCTGGCCTGCGCGGTCCTCGCGGCAGTGACGTTCCGGGCCCCGCTCGGCCAGGGACTGCTCGACGCTCGCGGTGCTGGTCTCGCGGGCGGCGAGCTCGCGGCGGTCGCCACCGACTCCTCAGGGCTGTGGCACCTCTTCCGCGACTCGTGGCACGGCGCCGGCCTCGGCTCGTCGATCGACGCCGGCCCGCAGATCGGCGTTCTCGCCGCGCTGACGTGGCTCGTCGAGCGGATTCCCTACGTCGCCGACGGGCGCTCGCCGGCGTCGGTCGCCGTGGCGTGGCTCCTGCTCGCGGCCATGCCGCTGTCGGCCCTGACGGCATACCTCGCCGGTCGGGTCGCCACCCGGGCCCGATGGGGCCGCGCGCTGCTCGCCCTCGCCTGGGGAAGCAGCGGCGTCCTCCTCGCCGCGCTGTCGGAAGGACGGCTCTCCCTCGTCGTCGCCCACATCCTCCTGCCGCCGGTCATCGCCGGTTTCGCCTCCGCCGCCCGGGGGAGCGGCACCTTCACGGCGACCTTCGCGACCGCCCTCGCCGCCGCCGCCGTCGGCGCCTTCGTGCCGGCCTTCCTCGTCGTCACCGTGCTCGCCGCTGTGGCCCTGCTCCTCGCCGGTCCGGGTCTGGCCCGGCGATCGCACGCGCTCGTGCTCGCCGTGGTGCCCGTCGCGCTGCTCGGCCCGTGGGTGCAGCGGTTCGCCGACGACCCCCGGCTGCTCGCCACCGGAGCCGGTCTGCTCGACGTCGGCCCCGGGTCGGCGCCGTCATGGCAGGTCGCCCTGGGGCAGCCCGACGGCGGCCGGCCGCTGCTCGGCGCCCTTTTCGCGCCGGTCCTGCTCGCGGCGGTGATCGCGCTCGCCCGTCGCAGCGGCAGCCTGGCGCGTGCCGCGGCCCTCAACGGTCTCGGGGCCACTGCACTGGTGGGACTCGCCGGCGCGCTCGCGGCACCCCGGCTCGTCGTCGGCCAGGCCCTGGCCGACTCGGGCGAGTCGACCATCGCCACTCTGTGGACCGGGGTCGGCCTCGACCTCTACGTCGCCGCGGTCCTCGCGGTCGCGCTGGCCGGGTGGCACGGTCTCGGGCACCTGCTCGGCGAGGCGCGGTGGGGGTGGCGCCGGGTCCTCGCCGTCGCCGTCTGCGCGGGACTCGCCTGCGCGGTCGCGTCCGGCGGGGCGATCACCAGCTGGCAGGGACTCGGCGCGCTGAGCGTCGGCAACGACTCCTTGCCGGCGGTCGCCGTCGACCAGGCCACCGGCCCCGAAGCCAACCGCCTCCTCGTCCTCGTCCCCGCGCAGGACCACCTCGACGCCCGGCTGGTCGGCAACGAACCTGGCCAGCTCATGCGCGATGTCGCGCAGCCGCTCACCGTGACCGACCCCGGTCTCGGCGCGGTGGTCGCGACCCTGGCCTCCGGGGCGGGCGCGCTCCCCGGTGGTGCGGGCGCCCGGCTCGCCGACCAGGGCGTCGGGTTCGTCTCCCTGCGGGCCGACGCCGCGAGCCCGCTCGCCCGCGTGCTCGACGCCTCCGCGGGGCTCACCCGCCTCGGGTCGACCGCCGACCAGACGCTGTGGCGGGTGCTGGCCCGCCCGTCGACGAGCGGCGCCGGACCCGTCCAGCCGGCGCGGGTCCGGGTCGTCGGCCCCGCAGGTGAGCCGCTCCAGTCGGTGCGCGTCTCCGGGCCGCACGGCGCCCTCGACGCAGCGCTCCCGGCCGGCCCGCAGGGTCGCCGGGTGGTCTTCGCCGAGGCCCCCGAATGGGCCGCGGCGGCCGTGGTGACCTTCGAGGGGGTCCGCCTGTCGCCGGTCTCGCCGAAGGGGACCCCGACCTACGCCCTGCCGTCCACGAGGGGGCACCTCGTCGCGGACCTGCCCCCGTCGCACCCCCGGTGGTTCGCCGCGCAGCTCGCGCTGCTCGGGCTCGTCGTCTTCCTCTCGATCCCCTTCGGCACCCGGCGCTCGCGCAGACGGTCGTGGCGGCCGTGACGCGGGCCTGGGCCGGACCGGTGCGGGCCGCCGCGGTCCTGCTCACCGGGGTCGGGCTCGTCGTCGCCGCAGCCCAGGTCCCCGCCACGGCCACCCTCGGCCTGCCGGCGGCAGCGGCCACGAGCCAGCCGCCCCGGGTGGTGCCGGTGGCCTCCGCCGACCTGACCTGCCCCGGTCCCGAGACGGAGGGGCTCGAGGGCATCCCCGGCACCGCGGGCACCTCCACGGTGCTCGCGGCCACGCCCCCGGCCGAGGCGCTCGCGGGCGTCGGCCTGCCCGCCGGGACGGGCTCCGTCGTCGTCACGACGACGCCCCGGGGTCGCGTCCTCGGCCAGTCGGCCGTGCGGGCGGCCGTCCTCGGCGCCCCCCTCCAGGGTGCGGTCGTGGCCGACATCGCCGCGGACGGCCCGCTGGCCCCCGCGGTCAGCGGGCTCCAGACCTTCGTCCAGACCCAGGGCGACGACCGGGCGCTGGTCGCCGCGTCCTGCACCGCGGCGAGCGCCGACCAGTGGCTGGTCGCGGGCGGCGGCCAGAGCACCCGCCGGGAGCACCTCGTCCTCGCCAACCCGGGCGCCAACGTCGTGACCGCTGACGTCGCCGTCCTCGGCGCCTCCGGCCCGCTTCCTTCGGCGGGCGGGCACCACGTCGCCGTCCCGCCGCACGGGCGAGTCACCCTGCTCCTCGATGCCCTCGTGGGGCCAGAGACCACCCCCGCCGTCCATGTCACCGCTTCGGGCGGCGTCCTCACCGCCGTGCTCGCGGACAGCTGGATCGACGGCGCCGTCGGCCGCGGCGCCGACGACGCGATCCGCGCCGCCGACCCGTCGACGGAACAGGTCGTCCCTGCCACGTTCGTCGACGGACCGGCCCGGCTGCGCATCGTCGCGCCCGGCCCCGACGAGGCCGTCGTGCAGGTCCGGGTGCTGACCGCCGGTGGGCCGCAGCCCGTCCCCGGCACCGGCGTGGTGAGGGTGCCGGGAAGCAGCGTGCGCGAGGTCGACCTCGGGGGCCTGCCGGCCGGTGCGTATGCCGTGCAGGTGCGGGCCGACCGGCCCGTCGTCGCCGGCGCCATGGTCGAGCGGCGCGGCGACGGCAGGGGTCAGTCCGACTTCGGCTGGACCACGTCGACGGACCCGGTCACGGGGCTCGCGGGCGTCCCGTTGCCGGCGGGGGCGAGAGGGTCGCTGATGCTCGTGGCCACCGGAGACACGGCAGGCGCCACCGTGGTGACGGTGACCCAGACCGGCGCCGCCGAAACCCGAAGCGTCGTCCTCTCCGCCGACACCGTGAGCGTCCTTGACATCTCCGGCGCGGGGCAGGTCTGGGTCCACCGCACGAGCGGCACCCTGCGGGCCGGGCTCTCGTTGTCGCTCGGCGCGCCCCAGGACACCCCGCTCTTCAGCCTCGTGCCCCTCGGGCCGCTCACGGTGAGCGCCACGCAGGTGCCGGTGCGCCTGATGCCCGGCTGACGCGACCCCCCGCTGAGATCCGCGGCTGGAGCGACCATTGACCAACCAGGGTGCGGTCGGGAATCGAGTCTCGGTGCTCACGGTGCCGCGGGAAGGGGATCGGGAAGTGGTGACCACGCCAGGGTGAGGTCAGGTTTCCCCGATCAGTGCCACGCTCCGCGGCGTGGGACCCGGCGACCTTGTCGCCGGCTGACGCGACCTCGCTCAGGTCAGCCGGCACTCCGTCAGCCCGACTCGGGGCCGTCCTCGTCGTAGGCCGGATCGAGCTGCTCGGGAGTGACGCCCAGCAGCGCCGCGAGCTGCTCGGTGACGACCTCCCCGATGAGCGCGGCCAGCTCCTGCTGGCCCTCGGTCCGCGTCTCCACCGGCCGCCGGTAGATGACGATGCGCGCCGGCCGGCGGCCCTCGGCGCCGAACAGCCGCCCGAGCGGCACCTCGGAGTGCTCCCAGGGGGCCGGGTCCGACGGCGGGACGTCCTCGACCCCGAGCTCGAGGGGCGGGAACGGGCGCCCCCACGACTCCTCGAGACGGCTCGCGGCGTCGACGACGAGCTCGTCGAACCGTTCGGCGCGGCTGGCCATGACCGGCACCGCGGGCCACGCGAGGGGGCCCCGTGGACCACGCCCGCGCCGGTCCCGGCGTCGCCCCTGAGCAGGCCGGCCCGGCCGGCCCGGCCGCTCGTTCGAGGTCACCCGCCCACCCTACGGCGTGCCCTCCCGTCGCCTCGCGACGAGCCGTCTAGAGTCCGCCTGTGGGATTGTCTCGTCAGTGCTCCAAGACCGGGTGCACCGGAGCGGCCGTGGCGACCCTCACCTACGTCTACGGCGACCGGGCGGCCGTCCTCGGGCCGCTCGCCACCTACGCGGAGCCACACACCTACGACCTGTGCGGGCGGCACGCCGAGCGGCTGACCGTCCCGCGGGGCTGGGAGGTGGTGCGGCTCAGCGGCGACTACGCGCCGCCGCTGCCGAGCACGGACGACATCCTCGCCCTGGCCGACGCGGTGCGCGAGGCCGACCGGCCGCGTCAGCCCACCCCCAGAGGGACCCGGACCCAGGCCCAGCACGAGGCCGCCACGGGGGCTGTCGAGGTCGGTCGCCGCGGCCACCTGAGGGTGCTGCGCGACTCCTGAACGACCCTGACCAGGGGCAGCTCGCGAGAGGTGCCACGGACTCCGGGTGCCGCTCGGCGGCATACGCCTCCGTGGGTGTGGAGCGGGCCCGGGGGCGCGGCACTACCCTCGCTCCTGTGACTCCTCCGCGCGCGCCGGTCCTCGCCGAGTTCATCAAGGCCTACGACGTCAGGGGCCTGGTGCCCGAGCAGCTCGACGACGCCGTCGCCCACGCCATCGGCTCCGCCTTCGCGCAGGTCGTCGCCGTTCCCGACGGCGCGAGCCGCGTCGTCGTCGGCCACGACATGCGACCCAGCTCTCCGACGCTGAGCCGGGCCTTCGCCGAGGGGGTGGCCCAGCACGGCATCGACGTCGTCCTCATCGGGCTCTGCTCCACCGACGGGCTCTACTACGCCAGTGGCGCCCTCGACGTCCCCGGGGCGATGTTCACGGCGAGCCACAACCCGGCGCAGTACAACGGGATCAAGCTGTGCCGCTCGGGCGCCCGCCCCGTGGGCCAGGACTCGGGGCTGACGCAGATCCGCGACCTCGCCCAGGAGACCCTCGACCGAGCCGCCGAGACTCCCACCGAGCCCAGCACCGCTCCCGACGGCGAGCGGGGCTCGATCACCGAGCGCGACCTCCTCGCCGACTACGCGGTCTTCCTGCGCTCACTCGTGGACCTGCGCGGCAACCGTCCGCTCAAGGTCGTCGTCGACGCGGGCAACGGCATGGGCGGCCACACGGTGCCCGCCGTGCTCGGGACCGACGCCGGCCTCGACCCGTTGCCGCTCGAGATCGTCCCGCTCTACTTCGAGCTCGACGGCACCTTCCCCAACCACGAGGCCAACCCCCTCGAGCCGAAGAACCTGGTCGACCTGCAGGCCGCCGTCGTCGAGCACCACGCCGACATCGGCCTCGCCTTCGACGGCGACGCGGACCGGTGCTTCGTCATCGACGAGCGGGGCCAGCCGGTGAGCCCCAGCGCCATCACCGCCCTCGTGGCCACCCGCGAGATCGCGCGCGAGGTGGCCTCCGGCACCGACCCGGCCGACATCGCGATCGTCCACAACGTCATCTCCTCGGCGGCGGTCGCCGAGATCGTCCGCGAGCACGGCGCCCGCCCGGTGCGCACCCGGGTCGGCCACTCCTTCATCAAGGCCGAGATGGCCCGCGAGGACGCGGTCTTCGGCGGCGAGCACTCGGCGCACTACTACTTCCGCGACTTCTGGTTCGCCGACACCGGCATGCTCGCGGCCCTCCACGTCCTCGCCGCCCTCGGCGAGGCGAGCGAGCCGCTCTCGTCGCTCACCGCGGCATACAGCAGGTATGCCGCGTCCGGCGAGATCAACTCTCGGGTCACCGACGTCCCCGCCGCCACGGAGCGGGTGCGGGCCTGGGCGCAGGATCACGGACCCGTGACGATCGACGAGCTGGACGGGCTGACAGCGGTGTTCGGAGCGGAGCCGATGCGCTGGCTCAATGTGCGCGCCTCCAACACCGAGCCGTTGCTGCGTCTCAACGTCGAGGCCGCCGACCATGCGACGATGGAGCGCCTGCGCGACCACGTGCTCGCGCTGATCGGGCAGACCCCTGAGGCTGGGACGGGACAGGACACATGAGCGGGACGACCATCGAACCCTGGCTGCGCGAGATCCTGCGCTGCCCCGCCTGCCGCAGCACGCTGCGCGACGGCACCGGCCCCACGGGTGACGAGCTGCAGTGCACCGACGACGAGTGCGGCAGGGCCTACCGGATCGACGGCGGGGTGCCCGTGCTGCTCGTCGACGAGGCCCGTTCAACCCGCGACTGACGGCCGCCGACGATGCCGTTCCTCGACGAGACGCTGATCGACGACGAGGACGCCGTCGCCGCCCGGGACACCCGCCAGACGCTGCGGTCGCTGGCCACCGCCGGGGCCCAGGTGCGCCAGGCCATCGACCTCTCAGCCGAGGCGCGCCTCGAGCGGCTCGGCGGCGGTGAGCGTCCCCGCTCGGTCCTGGTCGCGTCCCTGGGCGGCTCGGCCGTGGTCGCCGACGTCCTCGAGCTGCTCGCCGAGCCGGGCTCCCCGGTGCCGGTGCAGGTGCGGCGCAACCTCCCCCTGCCCGGGTGGGTCGGCGCCCTCGACCTCGTCGTCGCCGTCTCCCAGTCGGGCCGGGCTGAGGGGCCGCTCGCCCTCGCTGCCGAGGCGGCCCGCCGCGGCGCGGCCCTGCTCACCGTCGGCGCGCCCGACTCTCCGCTCGCCGACGTGTGCGCGCGGGCCCGCGGCATCCACGTCGACATCCCCCCCGGCACGACGTCGTCGCGAACCTCGTTGTGGGCCATGCTCACTCCGGTCGTCCTCGCCGCCCACGCGCTCGGCCTCGTCGACGCGGGCCCCGCCGTCCTCGACGGGGTGGCAGACCGGCTCGACGTGCAGGCCGGCCTCTTCCGGCCCGGTTCGGAGTCGTTCGTCAACCCGGCCAAGATCCTCGCGGCCGATCTCGCCGACGGCGTCCCCGTGGTCCTCGGTGACAGTCCGCTCACCGGGGTGGCCGCCGACCGGGCCGCCTCGATGCTCGCCCGCACGGCGCGCATCCCCGCAACGTGGGGCGAGCTGCCCGACGCCGCGTCCCAGGTCGTCGCCT
This sequence comes from Actinomycetales bacterium, assembly GCA_038237075.1. GTDB lineage: Bacteria > Actinomycetota > Actinomycetes > Actinomycetales > Dermatophilaceae > Lapillicoccus. The sequence continues at coordinate 804 of JBBRZC010000096.1, read as the reverse complement.
GCTTCGACGGCCCCTACACCGACGCCGCGGCCCTCGCCGTGGGCCGGCGCGCCGGGAGCGACATCTTCGCCGACCCCTACCTCGACGCGCCGCCAAGCCCGCGCCTGCGGCTGCTCATGCTGCGCGACCACGGCCCCGGGCCCGAGCACGAGGCGGCCCGGATGCTCGCCGACGCCGTGGTCCAGACCGCCCTCGACGCGGGCGTGCGGGTCAGCGAGCACACGACCGACCCGGGCCACCCGCTCGAGCGGCTCGCCGGGCACGTCGCGCTGACGGACTTCGCGGCCACCTACCTCGCCATCGGCCTCGGCATGGACCCCGGCCTGTCCCCGCACGTCGCCGACCTGCGCGACCGCACCCGCGAGTAGGGCGCCTCAGGCCGCCAGGCCTCAGACCGCCAGTCGCAGCGGCCGCGCCCCGGGCAGGTCGAGCAGCGCCGCAGCGGGCAGGAGGATCTTCGAGCGACGCATGCCGCTGCCGATGACGACGTCACCGGCGGCGAGGACCGCCTCGTCGACGAGCACTGGCCAGCCCTCGGGCAGCCCCACCGGGGTGATCCCGCCGAACTCCATGTCGGTGCGCGTCACCGCGTCGTCCTGGGCCGCGAACGAGCACTTGCGCGCGTCGAGCTCCCTGCGGACGATGCCGTTGACGTCCGCGCGCATCGTCGCGAGGACCATCACTGCGGCATACCGGGTCACCTCGCCGCGACGACCCGCGACGACGACGCAGTTCGCCGAGGACTCCATGGCGACGTCGTATGCCGCGCAGAAGGCCGCGGTGTCGGCGAGCGTCGCGTCGATG
>JBBRZC010000095.1:0-14413 GCA_038237075.1 Actinomycetales bacterium | reverse complement strand
GTGGTGGCCCCGAAGACCTTGGAGTAGAAGGCGATGGCGGCAGCCGCGCCGTCCACGCAGAGGTAGGGCGTGATGGCGGTGTAGCCGTCGGGGACGGGCTTGACGGCCCGGGCGGGCGTCGCGTCGGCGGTGGCAGTCGCGGGCGTGGTCGTGTGGGTCATGTCACCCAGCGTGCCTAGGGTGGGCGTATGCCGTCTTGGACGAACGCGACAGACGCGCGAGCAACGGCCGCCCCACCTCCCGGCCGGCGCCTCGCGCCGACGACGACGGCCGCAGGCATCCTGCGGCCTGTCGAGCTCCCCCGGTTCGCCACGCTGGCCCGCCCACCCAGCAGCCCGCTGCTCGACGGCTGGGTCGAGTGGTACTGGTCGGTCCGGTGGGACCTGCCCGATGGCCAGCGCTACCTCTCCGAGGTGCTCCCACACCCGGCGCTCCACCTGAGCATCCAGTCGGGCCAGGGGTCGCGGCACGGGCACTCCATGCCGGCCGCGGTGCTGACGGGCGTCGTCACCACCCGGTTCACGGTCGAGCTCGTCGGGGCGGGCCGGGTCATCGCGGTGAAGTTCCGGCCGGGCGGGTTAGGGGCGTTCACCGGCCGCGACGTCGGTGCCTGGCTCGACCGGGTGGTCGACCTCCGGACGCTCTTCGGCGACGACGCCACCAGGCTGCGGGACGACGTCCTGCGCACCGAGAGCGACATCGACCGGGCGCTGCTGCTCGACGCGTTCCTCCTCGAGCGCCGTCCCGCACCCGACCCGCGATACGACCAGGTCCTCGCCGTCGTCGCCGACATGCTCGCCGACCACACGCTGACCCGCGTCGACGACGTCACCGAGCGGCACGGCATACCCCTGCGGTCATTGCAGCGGCTCTTCCGGCGCTACGTCGGGGTGGGGCCCAAGTGGGTGCTCCAGCGCTACCGCCTGCACGACGCGGTCTCGCTCATCGACGCCGGCGGGGTCGATGACCTCGCGGCGCTCGCCGCCAGCCTCGGCTGGTACGACCAGGCGCACTTCACCCGCGAGTTCACCGCGCTGGTGGGGATGCCTCCGGCCCGGTATGCCGCGCAGCGGGCGGCCGCTCCAGCGCACGGCTGACGCGGCCTCCCGCTGCCGTGCCCTAGTCGCGCCTGGCCATCGGGGCGCCGGCTAGGACCGGGCCGCCCCTGGACGGGGCGCCCTCCTCGTCGAGGTCGGTGGCCGCGCCGCTGAACTGCGAGGCGTAGAGCCGCGCGTAGGCACCGCCGGCCGCGAGCAGGGCGGCGTGCGAGCCCTTCTCGACGATACGGCCCTCCTCCATGACGAGGATGACGTCAGCGTCGCGGATCGTCGAGAGGCGGTGCGCGATGACGAAGCTCGTCCGGTCGGTGCGCAGCGCCGCCATGGCGTGCTGGACGAGCAGCTCGGTCCGGGTGTCGACCGAGCTCGTGGCCTCGTCGAGGATGAGCAGCTCGGGGGCGGCGAGGAAGGCCCGCGCGATGGTGATGAGCTGCTTCTCCCCGGCGCTGATGTTGCCGGCCTCGGCGTCGAGCACCGTGTCGTAGCCGTCGGGCAGGGAGTGGACGAACCGGTCCACGAAGGTCGCCCGGGCCGCCTCCATGATCTCGTCGTCCGTGGCCTCGGGCCGCGAGTAGGCGATGTTGTCGCGGATCGTCCCGGCGAAGAGCCAGGTGTCCTGCAGGACCATGCCGATCCGGCTGCGCAGGTCGTGGCGCGACAGCGAGGTGATGTCGACCCCGTCGAGCGTGATCCGGCCCGACCTCAGCTCGTAGAACCGCATGATGAGGTTGACGAGGGTCGTCTTGCCGGCGCCGGTCGGGCCGACGATGGCCACCGTCTGACCCGGCTCGACGACGAGGTCGAGGTCCTCGATGAGCGGCTTGTCGGGCGTGTAGGAGAAGCGCACGTCCTCGAAGGCGACCCGGCCGTGCGACTCCGGGATCGTCTCCGGCGAGGTGAGGTCGGGCTCCTGCTCGGGCGCGTCGAGGACCTCGAACACCCGCTCCGCCGAGGCGACCCCGGACTGGAGCAGGTTCGCCATCGACGCGACCTGGGTGAGCGGCTGGGTGAACTGGCGGGAGTACTGGATGAACGCCTGGACGTCACCGAGCGTCATCGTGCCGCTGGCGACCCGCAGGCCCCCGAGGACCGCGATGACGACGTAGTTGAGGTTCCCGATGAACATCATCGCCGGCATGATGATGCCGCTGATGAACTGGGCGCCGAACGCGGCCTCGAAGAGGTCGTCGTTCTTGACCTCGAAGGCCTCCTGCGACTCCTTCTGGCGCCCGAAGACCTTGACGATGCCGTGCCCGGTGAAGGTCTCCTCGATGATCCCGTTGAGCTCGCCGGTGTGCTTCCACTGCTCCATGAACAGCTTCTGCGAGCGCTTGGCGATCGCCGCCGTGAGGGCCACCGAGATCGGGATGGTGACCAGGGCGATGAGCGCCAGGCTCCACGAGATGCTGAACATCATCGCCACCATGGCGACGACGGTCAGCAGCGAGGTGAGCAGCTGGCTGAGCGTCTGCTGGAGGCTCATCTGGACGTTGTCGACGTCGTTGGTGACCCGGCTGAGGAGCTCGCCACGGGGCTGGCCGTCGAAGTAGGGCAGCGGGAGCCGGTTCAGCTTGGCCTCGACGTCCGCCCGCAGCCGGAAGACGGTGCGCTGCACGACCGTCGCGAGGAGCCAGCCCGCCCACCACTGGAGCACCGCCGCGAGGACGTAGAGACCCAGGACGAGGAGCAGCACGTTGCCCAGGGCGGTGAAGTCGATCCCCCGGCCCGGGACGACGTTCATGCCGGAGAGGAGGTCGGCGAGCTGGCCCTGGCCGCTGGCCCGCATCCCGGCGATCACCGCCTCCTTGGTCGACCCGGCCGGCAGCCGGGAGCCGAAGAAGCCCTCGAAGATCAGGTTGGTGGCGTTGCCGAGGATCTTGGGACCGACGGCGCTGAGGACGACGCTCACGAACGACAGGGCGACGACGAGGAGGACGAGGGTGCGTTCGGGCCGCAGCGAACGCATCAGCCGCTTGGCCGAGGGGCCGAAGTCGCGCGACTTCTCGCCGGGCGTGCCCATCGCCATCGGACCGTGACGACGCATCTGGGCGGACCCACCGGGCCCGCGGCGCGCCTCGGCGGCCTTCTCTTCCTCGCTCTTGACACCTTCAGCGGTGCTCATGCCACGGCCTCCTCTGCGGAACGCTGGCTCGCCACGATCTCCTGGTAGGTCTCGCACGACTCGAGCAGCTCGTCGTGACGCCCCTGCCCCACGACCAGCCCGTCGTCGATGACGACGATGTGGTCGGCGTCGATGATCGTCGAGACGCGTTGCGCGACGATGATGACGGTCGCCTCCCGCGTCACCGGCCGCAGGGCTGAGCGCAGGCGCGCGTCGGTCGTGAGGTCGAGCGCCGAGAAGGCGTCGTCGAAGAGGAACACCTGCGGCGAGCGGACCAGGGCCCGGGCGATGGCCAGGCGCTGGCGCTGGCCGCCCGACACGTTGGTGCCACCCTGGGCGATCGGGGACTCGAGCTGCTGCGGCATACGCTCGACGAAGCCTTGGGCCTGGGCGATGCGCAAGGCCTCCCAGAGCTCGCCGTCCGTGGCGTCGGGGTTGCCATAGCGCAGGTTGCTCGCGACGGTCCCCGTGAAGAGGTAGGGACGCTGCGGGACGAGCCCGATCCGCGACCAGAGCGTGTCGAGGTCGAGGTCGCGGACGTCGACCCCCCCGACGGTGATCCTGCCTCCGGTCACGTCGAAGAGGCGAGGAACGAGGTTGACCAGGGTGGTCTTGCCGGCGCCGGTGCTGCCGATGATCGCGGTGGTGTGACCCGGTCGCGCCGTGAACGAGACGTGCTGGAGCACCGGCGACTCGGCCCCCGGGTAGTGGAAGTCGACCTCGTCGAAGACGACATGCGACGTGCGGTCGAGCGTGGTGACCGGATGGGCCGACTGGACGACCGAGGACTCGGTGTCGAGGACCTCGCCGATCCGCTCGGCGGAGACCGAGGCCCGGGGGATCATCATCGCCATGAAGGTCGCCATCATCACGGCGATGAGGATCTGCACGAGGTAGGCCATGAAGGCGGTGAGGGAGCCGATCTGCATGGCACCGCTGTTGACCCGGGCCGCCCCGAACCAGAGCACCCCGACGGTCGAGGCGTTGAGGATGATCATCACGATCGGGAAGATGATCGCCTGGAGGCGCCCCACGGCGAGTGCGGTGCCGGTGAGCGTCGTGTTGGCCCCTCCGAAGCGCTCCGTCTCGAAGTCCTCGCGGACGAAGGCCCGCACGACCCGGATGCCGGTGATCTGCTCGCGCATGATCCGGTTGACGTTGTCGATCGAGGTCTGCATGAGGCGGAACTGCGGGATCATCCTGCGGATCACGAGCCAGACCGCGACGGCCAGCAGCGGCACGGCCACGGCGACGAGCCACGACAGGCCGATGTCCTGGCGCAGCGCCATGACGATGCCGCCGACCATGCTGATCGGCGCCGAGACCATGAGCGCGAGGGCCATGAAGACGACCATCTGGATCTGGGTCACGTCGTTGGTGTTGCGCGAGATGAGCGTCGGGGCGCCGAACCGCGACACCTCCTGCGCCGAGAAGTCCCCGACCCGGTGGAAGATCGCACCGCGAAGGTCGCGGCCGAGTCCCATCGACGACCGCGCGCCGAGGTAGACGGCGGCGACGGTGGCGACGATCTGGACCAGGCTCACCGCGAGCATCCAGCCCCCGGTCCGGAAGATGTAGCCGGTGTCGCCACGCGCCACGCCCTGGTCGATGATGTCGGCGTTGAGGCTGGGCAGGTAGAGCGAGGCGATGGTGCCCACGAGCTGGAGCACGAGGATGGAGACGATGGCTGCCCGGTAGGGAGCCAGGTAGGTGCGGACGATCCGCAGCAACATCAGAAGGCCTTCCTGGTGCGGGTGGCAGGGGTCGGGCGAGGCGCCGGTATGCCGTTCCGCCGCGAGTGTGCGGCGGCCGGCTCGGCACCGGTGGCGCCCTCGGCGACGAGGACGCCGTCGAGGAGGAGACCGACGATGGTCTCCGGGGTCAGGAGCACACCGTCCGTGATGTGGCGGTGGCTGCCGGAGAAGGTCAGCAGGCGCAGGTAGGTGGCGAGGTCGGCCGGCGTGCAGCTGATCTGGTCGGCGTCGGGGGCGATGAGTGCGACGATCGCCTGGGTGGCGAAGCTGCGGTCGACCTCGTGGTGCCGGTGGCCGCCAGCCTCGTCGGCGCTGCCCACCCGGGGGCCGGATCCTGGGACGTGTCCAGCCTCGGGGGTGCAGGCGTGATGGTCGCGGACGACCCCCATCGGTGGCGCCGAGAGACCGAGGGCGACCATGAGGCCGAAGACGTCGATGAAGCGGTGCTGCAGGATCGTTGCAAGAGCGACGAGCCGCTCCCGCAACGAGAGCCTGGGGTCGATCTGCGCGATCTGGCGCCGGACCGGCGCGGGGCAGAAGGCCGACGCCGTTGCTGCGGCGAGGAGCTCGTCCTTCGTCTCGAACGCGCGGAAGATCGTCCCCTCGGCGACGCCCGCGGCCTCGGCGATCTCCCTGGTGCTCGGAACCGCGCCCCGCTGGCGGATCAGGGTCAGGGCGCAGTCGACGAGGGCAGCCCGGCGTTGCTCGGGCGGGAGGGCGGTGGCGCGTGGAGACACAGAGACCATACTAAATGAGTGAGCACTCACTCACAAGTGGTTTCCCAGTCGGCGCCATCCATGGACAGGGATCGGGGACGGTTGACCACATCGGGGTGTGGTCAGGTTTCCCCGGTCGGCGGGCGCGCGATGTACGGACGGACAGGGGCCGTCGGTATGCCGTTGCGGGGCTAGGGCGGCGGCTGACCGGGAACGTAGCCGAACGAGACCTGCGAGCCGTAGGGACGACCGCTTCCGGGTGGCGCCCCGGGATAGCTCGGCGGACCCGGGATCGCCTCCCCGGTACTGGTGGCTCCCCAGGCGCCTACTCCGTTCCCCGCGCCGAGGAGGCTTCGCGTCAGCGTTTCGGCGTCCGACAGGAGGTCGTCAAGGGCCCCGGCCAGGTCCTCGTCGGCGGGTTCCGCGTCGCGCAGGGCCGCCCGGAGCACCGCCCGGCGCACGAGCTCCCTGGCGAAGGAGGCGGTCGTTCCCTCGGCGCGACGAGCGGCGTCGGCGATCCCCTCCTCGCCGAAGAGCCCCCTCGAGTAGAGGCGCAGCAGGCCGAGCCGACCGTCGAGGTCAGGAAGAGGGATCTCGACGGCGAGGTCCACGCGCCCGGGTCGCTGCGTCAGAGCCCGCTCGAGGTCCGCGACCCGGTTCGTCGTGAGGAGAAAGGCCACGTCGGCATCGGAGTCGAGGCCGTCGAGGGCGTCGAGCACTTCGAAGAGGAGCGGCTTCGGGCCGCCCATCCCCATCGAGCGGTCGTCGGCGATGAGGTCGCAGTCCTCGAGGACGACGATCGCCGGCTGGTGGGCGCGGGCCACCTTGGCCGCGGCGTGGATGAACTGCAGGGCCCCGCCGCTGAGGAGCACGGCCGTGGTGCCCTCGCTCGCGCTGAGGAGGTAGCGCACCGTGTGGGTCTTGCCGGTGCCGGGCGGCCCGTAGAGCAGGACGCCCCGCTTGAGGTGCTGCCCGTACGCCCGGAGCCGCGCCCGCTGCTCGGCGATCCCGAGGACGTGGTGCTCGACCCGGGCCAGGACGCCGTCGGGCAGGACGATGTCCTCGGGCGTGAGTGATGGTCGCTCGAGGAAGGTGACCCCGGCCAGGCCGTTGCCGTAGGGGTCGCCGGCAAAGGTGACGACCTTGCCGCGGAAGACGCTGCGCTCGTCCATGAGCGCGCGCACCTCGGCGAGAACCGCCTCGGCGACGTCGCGGTCCGGCGCCAGGACGTCGAGGCTGGCCTCCGCCCTCCCGTACTGCGGTCGGGGAGTCTGCTGGCGCACGGCGACGGGTTCGCCCCGGAAGCGGAACAGACGCAGTCCGAGCGCGACGACGTTGCGGTGCTCGTCCGCCCCGTGCCCGGTCGCGGCCTGCACGTAGTCGACCTGGCCGATGGGCACCTGCTGGCCCATCCGGGCGTGCTGGAGCAGGTCGCTGAAGGTCATGTGGTGGCGCATGTCCCCGCCACCGACCCCGACCAGCCGCTGGTCGGGGTCGCGCAGGGCGATCTCCTCCAGGGCGAGGTCTGCGTCGACGATGCGGTGCGCGGAGACCTCTTCCGTCACGACCGCGAGGGTGTCGGCGTCGACGCCGAGGTGCTCGCGCAGGACGTCGAGCAGGGCAGGACCGGCGAGGCGCGACCCGGGCAGGTCACGCAGCAGCCGTTCGACGAGCTCCTTGAAACGCGCGAGGAACTCCGTCGTGCTCGCGCTCTCGTCGGGTGTCGCGGTCTCGTTCACGGCCTGCCCTCCTGTCCCCTGCCTCGTTGACATCGACGTCGACGTTGACGTCACAGACCGTAGCGCTCAGCCGCGCACGAGGAGCCCGTCGGCCACGAGCCGGCGCAGGGCCGGAAGCGCGCCGACCACGGCGGCGTGCTCGTCGAGGTCGAGCAGGCTGGCGATCGCCGACAGGGCCCGGCCCGCCGACAGCGAGCCGTCGCACACGCTGACCAGCCCGGCGATGACGGCGTCGGCCTGCACCGAACGCCCGAGGCCGCCGCCCTGGCGCACCATGATGACGCCCGGGTCCTCAGCGCCAGGGCGGGTATGCCGTTCCTCGGTGACGTCGGGGGCGCACCGCCACGCGGTGGCGAGGAGCCCGTCGTCGCCGGCCTCGGCCAGCCAGGTCCGAGCGGCCAGCCCGGCGTCGACCGCGACGCCCACCGCCGGCGCCACCGGGCCCGACAGCTCGGTGAGGTCGACCCACGGCTCACGGTCGGTCACCGGCCGCTGGAGGGTGACCACCCCGAAGCCGATGCGCTCCACGTCCCGGTCGGCGAAGTCCGCCAGCCACGCGGCATACAGGGTCTCGAAGCCGTCGACCCCACTGCGTGAGCCGGCGTCCCGGGCCCAGAGCTCGGCGTACTCGGCCGGGTCCTGCTCGTCGCGCTGGACGACCCACGCGTCGAGACCGGTCCCGAGGAGCCAGCCCTGCCAGCGCTGCTGCCATGTCGCTCCGCGACGAACCTCCCAGTTGGCGAGGAACTGCCCGACACCTCCGGGGGCGAGGTGCTCGCCGACCCCGCGCACGAGCCACTCGACGAGGCCGTCACCGACGAGGCCGGCGTCGCGGTACTCGTAGCGCAGCACCCCGTCGGTGCGCGGGGTGATGACGAAGGGCGGGTTGCTGACGACGAGGTCGAACCGCTCCCCCGCCACCGGCTCGAACAGGTCACCGCGACGGAGGTCGAGGTCGATGCCGGCGAGCGCGGCGTTGAAGCGCGCGAAGTCCAGGGCTCGCTCGGAGAGGTCGGTCGCGACGACCGCCTCGCAGTGCCCGGCGAGGTGCAGCGCCTGGACCCCGCAGCCGGTGCCGAGGTCGAGCGCCCTCGCTGCCGGCCGACGGATCGTCCACTGCGCCAACGTCGTCGAGGCCGGGCCGATGCCGAGCACATGGTCCTCGGGCAACGGCGTCCCGGTGGCCACCTCGGAGAGGTCGGAGGCGACCCACCACCCGTGCGCCTCGTCGGCGTAGGGCCGCAGGTCGCAGGTCGCCTGCACACCCTCGCCGGCCGGCTCGAGCAGCCGCAGTGCAACCGCTCCCGCGACCCCGAGCCCGGGGAGGGCGGCCTCGACGGCCGCGACGGGCACGGACCGCCCCAACGCGAAGACCCGGACGAGGGTCGCGACCGGGCTGGCGACGTCCCTCGTCGCGAGGTCGGCCGGCAGCGCCTGCTTACGGTGCAGGGCGGCGGTCGCGACCGGGCCGAGGCTGCGCGCGACTCCGTCGACGGTGTAGCCGGCCGCTGCGAGGTCGACCCGCAGCCGGGAGACGAGCCCGGCGTCGGTCAGGGGGGTGGCACTCACCGCGACAGGGTATGCCGTGGTGCGGCTGAGGGGCCTCCCACCGTGGACGGCCCCTCAGCTGGACGTGCGGTGACGCGTCCGGTCAGACCCGCGTCTGCTGGTGGTCGACGACCGCACCCTCGCTGCCGGGCACGGAGCCCTCGGAGGGGACGGAACCCTCGGCGGACGGCGACGCCGTCACGGCGCGCTCGGCGGGCCTCTCGTCCCCGTCGCCGCCGATGGCGATGTCGCGGGACTTCGAGACAGCGACAGCCGCGACGATGATGATCAGCGCGACCAGGGCGATGCCATAGCGGATCAGCGGGTTCGTGCCGGTGGTGAACGTCAGGGTGACGACGGCCGGTGCGATGAGCACCGAGACGAGGTTCATCACCTTGATGAGCGGGTTGATGGCGGGCCCGGCGGTGTCCTTGAAGGGGTCGCCCACCGTGTCGCCGATGACCGTGGCGGCGTGGGCCTCGGACCCCTTGCCGCCGAAGTGGCCGTCCTCGACGATCTTCTTCGCGTTGTCCCACGAGCCACCGGCATTCGCGAGGAACACGGCCATGAGGCACCCGGTCGTGATCGCACCGGCGAGGAACCCGGCCAGGGCGCCGATCCCGAGGCCGAAGCCGATGACGATGGGCGTCAGCGCCGCGAGGAGACCCGGGGTCGCGAGCTCGCGCAGGGAGTCCTTGGTGCAGATGTCGACGACGCGGGCGTAGTCCGGCTTCTCGGTGTAGTCCATGATCCCCGGGTGGTCGCGGAACTGGCGGCGCACCTCGAAGACGATGGCACCGGCTGCGCGGGTCACGGCGTTGATGGCCAGACCGGAGAAGAGGAACACCACGGCCGCGCCGAACAGCGCCCCGACGAGGACGTTGGGGGTGACGATGTTGGTGTCCAGGGTGGCGATGGTGGCGACGGACGGCGCCTCGGTGAGACCGCCGTCGGCCTGGAGGGCGTTGACCGCGGTCTTCCACGCGTCCGAGAAGGCGCCGAACAGCGCCGTCGCGGCGAGCACGGCCGTGGCGATCGCGATGCCCTTGGTGATGGCCTTGGTCGTGTTGCCGACCGCGTCGAGGTCGGTGAGGATCCGGGCGCCCGCCTCGTCGATGTCACCGGACATCTCGGCGATGCCCTGGGCGTTGTCGGAGACCGGGCCGAAGGTGTCCATGGCAACGATGACGCCGACCGTGGTGAGCAGGCCGGTGCCGGCGACGGCGACGAAGAACAGCGAGAGGGCGATCGAGCCGCCTCCGAGGAGGAAGGCTCCGTAGACCGCCGCTCCGATGATCACCGCGGTGTAGACCGCCGACTCGAGACCGACGCCGATGCCGGAGAGGACGACCGTGGCCGCTCCTGTGAGCGAGGTGCGGGCGACGTCCTTGGTCGGGCGCTTGTCGGTGCCGGTGAAGTGGCCGGTGAGCCAGAGGATCACCGCCGCGAGGACGATGCCGATGACGACGGCCAGGATGGCCCGGATGCGCAGCCCGTCGATGGCGGGCGAGGTGATCGTCTGGGTCGCGGCGTCGACGACCTGGGGCACGGAGGGGTCGAGGTAGGTGAAGACGACCACGGCCGAGAGGACGGCTGAGATCGTCGCGGCGATGTAGAAGCCCTGGTTGATGGCGTGCAAGGCGTTCTGACCGGGCTTGACCCGGGTGATGAAGACGCCGATGATCGCCGTGATCGCGCCGACGGCCGGGATGAGCAGCGGGAAGACGAGGCCCTTGGTGCCCAGCGCCGCGGACCCGAGGATGAGGGCGGCGACGAGCATCACGGCATACGACTCGAAGAGGTCTGCGGCCATGCCGGCGCAGTCGCCGACGTTGTCGCCGACGTTGTCGGCGATGGTCGCCGCGTTGCGGGGGTCGTCCTCGGGGATGCCGGCCTCGACCTTGCCGACGAGGTCGGCGCCGACGTCGGCCGCCTTGGTGAAGATGCCGCCGCCGACGCGCATGAACATCGCGAGCAGCGCGGCACCGAAGCCGAAGCCCTCGAGGACCTTCGGCGCGTCGCCCTGGTAGAGGATGACGACGACGGAAGCGCCGAGCAGGCCGAGGCCGACCGTGGCCATGCCGACGGTGCCCCCGGTGCGGAAGGCGATCTTCATGCCGAGGTCGCGGTCCCCGATGCGGGCCGCCGAGGCGACACGGACGTTGGCCTTGACCGCGAGGGACATGCCGAAGTACCCGATGGCGGCGGAGAAGAGCGCCCCGACGATGAAGAAGGCGGAGCGGCCGAGCTTGATCCCGAAGGTGTCCGCGGGCAGGAGGAACAGCAGGCCGAAGACGAGGACGACGAAGACCGCCAGCGTCTTGAACTGCCGGGCGAGGTAGGCCTGGGCCCCCTCCTCGACGGCCGCACCGATGGTCTGCATGTTCTCGGTGCCGGCGTCGTTGGCCAGGACCTGACGCCGGAACGTCCAGCCCATGACGAGGGCGACCACCGCGATGGCGAGGACCGCGTAGACCAGATACAGGTTGTTGCCTTCCAGTGCCAGCGTGGTCGACGCTGCCGGGGCAAGATTCGGCATGGTTGCACTTCCTCCTTGAGGCGCTCACTCACCGCAGGACAGCGCAAGATGACACTGAAGCTCATGGGTGATCTCGCGGTGACCTTACCCGCACGGAGGTCTCGGCCCCAATCCGATCGGACTGTGACCGCCCTCACGCAGGCCTGGGGCCGGGTCAGCCTGCCGCGGTGAGGGCCTCGTCGACGGTGGGGTAGATCTCGAAGACCTTGTCCAGACCGGTGATCGTGAACACCTTGAGGACGCGGTCGTTTGCGGCTACCAGCCGCATGGAGCCGTCGTTCAGCCGGATTTGCTTGAGTCGGCCGACGAGAACGCCCAAGCCGGTCGAGTCCATGAAGGTGACATCGGTGAGGTCGACGACGATGTCGTGCTGTCCGCCACCGATCTCGTCGTCGAGCCGCTCGCGCAGGGCCGGGGCGCTGTAGACGTCGATCTCGCCTCCGACGTGGACGACGACGTGGGCGCCTTGGCGCGACGTCGAGATCTCGAGCTCCACTGCACCTTTCCGTTCATTGGTGGTGCGCTCCACCCGTCGCGCCGGAGATCGAACCCTACTCCGCGTCCTTGTCAGAGGTCCGGCATACCGTTGCGGGGATGTCCACGACCCGGCCCAGCCCACCACGAGCGGTCCGTCCAACGCCGGCAGCGCTCCTGGAGGGGATGGCGCGAGGGCGCCGGGCGGAGCGCCTCACCCACGTGCACCGGGTGCCCCCGCGGCAGGCGAGGGTCGCCCCGTGGCCGGAGTGGGTCACCCCCACGCTGTATGCCGCGCTGACCCAGGCAGGGGTCAGCCACCTCTGGAGCCATCAGCAGGAGGCGGCCGAGGCGGCCCACGCGGGCGAGCACGTCGTCATCTCGACGGGGACGGCGTCCGGCAAGTCCCTCGGCTACCTCCTCCCGGTGCTCTCCGATCTCGTCGACGGAGCGTCGGCGCCGACCGGCCGGGGCGCCACTGCCCTCTACCTCTCGCCGACCAAAGCCCTCGCCCAGGACCAGCTCCATCGCATCGAGTCCCTGGCCGTGCCCGGCCTTCGGGCCGCCACCTACGACGGGGACACCCCCGCCGACGAGCGGCGGTGGATCCGCGACCACGCGAGCTACGTCCTCACCAACCCTGACCTCGTCCACCACTCCCTCCTGCCCGCGCACGAGCACTGGGCGCCGTTCCTGCGTGCCCTGCGCTACGTCGTCGTCGACGAGTGCCACGTCTACCGCGGGGTCTTCGGCACCCATCTCGCGCTCCTCCTGCGCCGGCTGCGACGGGTCGCGGCCCGCTACCGCTCCTACCCCACCTTCGTCCTCGCCTCGGCCACGGTGGCCGACCCGGCCCAGCACGCCGGTCAGCTCATCGGTATGCCGGTGCACCCGGTCACCGTCGACGGCTCGCCCCGCGCGGCGATGACCTTCGGGCTTTGGGAGCCGGCGCTGCACGACCAGCGAGAGCCGCCGGGCGACGGGGGCGACGGGGGCGAGGGGGGCGACGGGCGGGTTGACGGGGCCGGGGCGACACCGCGCCGGCGCAGCGCGGTGGCCGAGACGGCCGACCTGCTGGCCGATCTCGTCGCGCAGGGCGTGCAGACGGTCGCCTTCGCCCGGTCGCGGAGCGGGGTCGAAGTCATCGCCTCGGCGGCACGGCGCCACCTGCGGGAGGTGGACCCGGCGTTGGAAGAGGCGGTCGCGGCATACCGGGGTGGCTATCTTCCCGAGGAGCGGCGCGAGCTGGAGGAGGCCCTGCGTGAGGGGCGTCTCGTCGGGCTGGCCGCGACCAACGCCCTGGAGCTCGGCATCGACGTCTCCGGACTCGACGCGGTGCTCCTGGCCGGCTGGCCCGGGACCCGCGCCTCGCTGTGGCAGCAGGCAGGGCGGGCGGGGCGGGCCGGGGCGGAGTCGCTCGCCGTGTTCGTGGCGGCCGACGACCCGCTCGACACCTACCTGGTCCACCACCCGGAGGCCATCTTCGGAGCCCCGGTCGAGGCGGCGGTGCTCGACCCGGGCAACCCCTACGTGCTCGGGCCGCACCTCGCCGCGGCTGCGGCGGAGCTGCACGTGACCGAGGAGGACGCGGCGCTCTTCGGCCCGCGCACCGGGCCGCTGCTCGACTCGCTCGTGGCCCGGGGCGTCCTCCGCCGCCGGCCCCGCGGCTGGTTCTGGGCGAGATCCGACCGGGCGAGCGACCACCTGTCGCTGCGGGGGTCCGGCGGGACGGTGCGCATCGTCGAGCACCGGACCGGCCGGGTGCTGGGGACGGTGGACGACACCCGGGCCCACGCGGCGGTTCACACGGGCGCCGTCTACGTGCACCAGGGGCTGGCCTACGTCGTCACCGACCTGGACCTCGAGGACGCCTCGGCGCTCGTCGTGGCCGGCGACCCCGGGTGGTCCACCCAGGCGCGGTCGGTGAGCGCGTTCGACATCGTCGACGTGGAGCGCCACCGGCAGTGGGGGCCGGTGACGTGCTGCTTCGGGTCGGTCGCCGTGCACACCCAGGTGACGTCGTTCCTGCGGAGGCTGCCGACCGGTGAGGTGATCGGCGAGCACCCGCTGGGCCTCCCGGTCCGGACGCTGCCCACGAAGGCCGTGTGGTGGACGATGCCGACCGAGCTCCTCGAGTCGGTCGGGATCGCGGAGCCCGACATCCCGGGCGCGGCCCACGCCGCCGAGCACGCCGCCATCGGGATGCTCCCGCTCGTGGCGACCTCGGACCGGTGGGACGTCGGCGGCGTCTCCACCGCCCGGCACCCAGACACGGGGCTCCCGACGATCCTCGTCTACGACGGCCACCCGGGAGGCGCGGGCTTCGCCGAGCGCGGCTACGAGGCGGTCGGCACCTGGCTAAGGGGCACCCGGGATGCCATCGTCGCGTGTGGCTGCCCGTCCGGGTGCCCATCGTGCGTGCAGTCCCCCAAGTGCGGCAACGGCAACGAGCCCCTCGACAAG
>JBBRZC010000094.1:0-14507 GCA_038237075.1 Actinomycetales bacterium | reverse complement strand
GCGACCTGGCGCTCGCCCTCACGTGGTGCGCCCTCATCACGGTGGTCAGCGCGACAGCCGCGGTGCGGCGCTACAACACGAAGCCGACCGTGGGCTGAGCACCTCGCGGTCCCGTCGCAGTCCCCACCTCACCGGAGCTGGCACGCCTCGCGCCGATGAGCTGCGCAGATGACGACCGACGCGTCGTCGTGGACTTCGTAGAGGACGCGGTAGTCAGCGACTCGCACGCGCCAGGCGTTGTCCTCGCCACTGAGACTCTTCACTCCCGGAGGCCGCGGGTCGCTGCTCGACCTGGCAATCACACCCAGCAACCGACGACGGGTCGGGGCTTCGATGGCACGAATCTAGCGCGGTAGGACCCCAGGTCGTCCGCGTCCTCCAGCTCCTCCAGGCGCTCAAGGTCCTCGACGCTGACTGCTTGGTCCGAAGGTGTCGGTCGCGGAGATGGCAGGCGGGGCCGTCGACTGGGAGGCTGGGCCACTGTGCCCACCTTCGAGCCCTTCCGGGCGACCCGCTACTCCCCCGCGCTGAGCCTGTCCGCGGTCACCGCGCCGCCCTACGACGTGCTCTCCGACCGTGACGTCGACGAGCTGGCGGCCCGTGACAAGCACAGCATCGTGCGCGTCGACGTGCCGCGCGGCGGCAGCGACCGGTATGACCTCGCCGCAGCCACCCTGCGCGACTGGGTGGCCGACGGGAGCCTGGTCACCGACGACCTGCCCTCGTTCACGATCTATCGCCGCCGCTTCACCGACGCCACCGGCCAGGCGCGTGAGCTGAGCGGGGTGCTCGGCGCACTCGAGGTCGTCGACGACGGCTCACGAGAGGTCCTCGCGCACGAGCGGACCACCCCGAAGGCGTCGACCGACCGCCTCGAGCTCACCCGCGCCACCGCAGCGAACCTGTCTCCGGTGTGGTGTCTGCACGCAGGAGCCGGGCTGTCCGACCTGCTCGCGGAGGCCGCCGAGCCGTCTGGTGCCTGCACCGTCGACGGCGTCGAGCACGTCGTGGAGCGGGTCGTCGACCCGGAGTGGATCCGGCGCATTCGCGACGTCGTCGGCTCCGGTGCAGCGCTCATCGCCGACGGCCACCACCGGTATGCCGTCTCCCGCCAGTACCGCGACGAGGTGCGCGCCGCGACCGGCCTGACCGACGGGGATGCCGAGCGGACCCTGGCCTTCGTCGGCGAGCTGGTCGCCGACCAGCTCAACGTCGAGGCCATCCACCGGCTCTACACCGGTGTGAGCGCCGACGACCTGGCCGCGGCGTTGGGTGGCTGGTTCTCGCTCGAGCCCACCGGCGGAGGCCTGGACGCTCTCGGTCCGGACGTTCTGGGCCGGATGGTCGCCGAGGGGCGGCTCGTCCTGTTGCGCCCCGACGGCTGGGACTGGCTGGTCCCCCGGCCAGGTGCGTTCGACGGCATACGCTCCCTGGACGGCCTCTGGCTCGAGCACGCGCTGGCCGGTTCCGCGGCCGAGGTGAGCTACCAGCACGGGCTGCCCGAGGTCGTGGCCGCGGTTCGGGAGGGCCGCGCCGGCGCCGCAGTCCTCATCCGGCCCGTGTCGGTGGACGAGATCCGACGCACCGCGGAGCGGGGCCTGCTCATGCCGCCGAAGTCGACGTTCTTCACGCCGAAGCTGCGCACCGGCCTCGTGCTGCGCCAGATGAGCCGGCCCGATGACTCAGCGACGCGCTGATCCCTCGACGGCATTGGCGCCGGTCATTGGCGCCGGTCAGCGGCGCCTGCTCCAGCGCCACCGTCGTCGTGGCTGCATGCTTTGCATGTGCTGCTCGACCTCAGGGATGCCGGTCAGGATCATGTCGTTGACCTCCCAGAACTCCTTGATCCACGGGTGGGCCAGGGCCTGCTCACGGTCGAGCTTCGTGCCGAAGCTCGGATCGTCGGGCGCCATCGCAGCGCCCACGACAAGGCTGCAGGAGACGTTCCCGCGGTCGTCGACGCGGCCTGTTCGCGACCCGAAGCTGACGCGGTCGTCGCTCGAGTCGCCGTCGCCCCAACCGCCCAATGTTGGCGTCGATGAAGATCTCCGGTTTGTCCGCGTGGTCGTAGAGGAAGGCCCAGAAGAGCGCCGACGTCGCGCCGTCGTCTGAGACCTCACCGGTGTAGATGACGCGCTCGCCACCGCAGTCCGTGCAGACCGAGGTCCGGCGGCCGTAGATCTCGAGGTCTCGGTCCACTCCCCGATGGTGTCAGACTGCGCCGGGTCGAGATGGTCGTATCGGTGAGGGCACGCCGCCCCGCCCGGACACCGATGAGCGCGCAGTCCATGGGATCCCATCGACTGCGCGCTCATCGACGGACTCGCGTTGGCCAGAGTGACTTGTGTGACTCGTGTGGCACAACGACCCGGAACCCGCTGGCACCGACTCTCGCGAGGTCAGGAAGTCGGGCGGTCTGCCGCCGCCAGGAGCCGCCGCCCGAGGAGCCGCGCGGCCTCCCGGAGCTCGGGGCCCGCGACGATCCGGTAGGAGGCCGGGGTCGCTGCGAGCTGCTGGGCGTACCACGCCGGGTTGCTCGTGCTGCCGACGAGCCGGGTGGTCTGCGCGTCGAGCGCCTCGAGCCGTCCGATGGCCCGGGGCAGGAACCGGGCCACCATGTCGAGCGGGGCGTCGACGACGACCTCGACGGCGTACTCCCACCCGACGGCGAGATGCTCCTCGAGCATGGTGACCGGGTCGAGGCCCGCGGGCGGGGTGAAGGTGTCGTCGAGCGTCTCCACCGCGCGGACCCGGTCGATCCGGTAGGCCCGGCGGGCGTCCGTGGCAGGGAGCCGGCACAGCAGGTACCACCGGCCGTGGCGGACCACCACGGCCCACGGGTCGACCTCCGTGACCCACTCCGAGCCCGCCTCGGAGCGGTAGCCCAGCCGCACCCGCCGGCTGTTCGAGCAGGCCTGCACGAGAGCGGTCGTGGTCGCCGGATCCGGTCTGGCGGCGGAACGGTCGGGAGCGGGCGCGGTGGCTTTGCGGACGGCGTCGGCCGGGGCGGCCACCTGCTCGGGCAGGGCCCGGACGAGCTTGCCGAGGGCGCTGCCGACCGGGTCGGTCGGGTCGGCCGCGTCGTGGTGGCCGTCGAGCACGGCCATGACGAGGCCGAGGGCCTCGGCGGCGCTGAAGGTGAGGGGCGGCAGCCGCAGGCCCCGGCCGACGCGGTAGCCGCCGTGCGGCCCGCGGACCGACTCGATGGGGATGCCCGCCTCGCGCAGGATCCCGACGTAGCGCCGGGCGGCCCGCTCCGAGACCCCGAGCTTGTCGCCGAGCCGCTCCGCGGTGATGCCCGGGCTGTCCTGGACCACCTCGAGCGCCAGCAGCGCTCGCGCCGTGGGGCTCGCGTCGGGCTTCACGGCATACCCCGATCCGGAGGGAGAGTGTCCGGCAACGACCTTAGCCCGGCGTGTCGGCGCGTGTCCGTGGTCTGGTCCGACCCGTTGTCGGCCCCCGCGGTTAGGGTGCTTTCGACCCCCAACGTGACCCAGGAAAGTGCCGCCATGTCGCACCAGGAAGCAGTCCCGCCATGACCGCCCAGGTGGTGGAAACCGTGCCACCGGCCTGGCTGACCCGGCTCACCGACGCCGAGCTCAACCAGCAGCTCGGGAAGACCACCTACGCCCGCGGGGTGGCCTACTACCGCTCGGGCGCCGTCTCCGCGCTGGTCACCGACCCGAGGGAGCTGCTGCTGCGCGCCAGGGTCAAGGGGAGCGGCGGGCGCAGCTACCAGACCGTGGTCACCGCGGACGACCTCGCCGAGGACCCGACGGCCTGGGACGGCTCGTGCTCGTGCCCGATGGAGTACGACTGCAAGCACGTCGTCGCCGTGATCCTCGCCGCGCGCAGCCGGCTCACCGTCGCCCACCCGCAGCCCGCCGCCCCCTGGGAGGTCGCCTTCGCCGGGGTCGGCCGACAGGCAACGGCAGCGGTCGGGGTCGTGCCCGTGGCGCTGCACCTCGACGTGGCGACGCCCAAACCCGGTCGGTATGCCGCGGCGGCGCCCGAGCTGCGGCTGCGACCGGTCGTGCCGGGCAAGAACGGTGGCTGGATCCGCACCGGGATCTCGTGGCGCAACCTGGAGTACGGCTACGGCGCTCCCCGGCTCGACCCGGCGCACCGTGAGTCCCTCATCGGCCTGCTCGCCACCGCGCGCGCCCGGTCCCAGTCCCACTACTACTCCTCGGAGCAGCACCTGGCTGCCGCCCAGCTCGGCACGGCGCTGTGGCGGGAGCTGAGCGAGGCCGAGCGGGCCGGCATACCCCTCGTCAGCGGCGCTGGGGGAGCACTGCCGGCGCAGCTTCTCGACGACGCCGCCACCGTGGTCCTCGACGTCCGCCGCAGCCGACCCGGTAGCGAGGCCACGGTCGCGGCTCGGGTGCGGGTGCCGGGTGTCGGGGACGGGGCGACGTCGCAGGTCACCGGCTTCGTCGGGACACCCCCGCACGGGGTGTTCGTCCAGACGACGGACCGCCTCGTGCTGGCTCGCTTCGACCCGCCTCTCGATGCATCCATGGGCAAGCTCCTGTCAGGCTCAGGCACGGTCAAGATCCCGGCGCCGGATGTGCCGCGGTTCCTCGGGCTCTACTACCCGGCGTTGCGGCAGCACGCGAGCGTCGAGTCCTCGGACGGCAGCGTCGACTTCCCCGAGATCCAGCCCCCGAAGCTCGCGCTCGCCGTGAGCTTTGAGCCCGGCCACCGCACGCTCCTGCGCTGGGGGTTCGCCTACGGGGCCGGCGACGAGATCGTCACGCTGCCGATCCTCGGTCCCAGTGAGGAGCTGGCCCGTGACCGCGCCGCCGAGGAGACCCTGCTGGCCAGCCTCGACGTCCTCGACGGGGTGCCCGGCCTGCGGGTCGACGGAAGCCACGGGCGCCGGCTCGTCCCCGAATGCCGGCTGGAGGGCTTGGGCACGGCGACCTTCGCCGCCGACGTCCTGCCACTGCTCGCCGAGCGCGACGACGTCGTCCTCAGCGTGACGGGCGACCCCCTGGCCTATGTCGAGGCCGAGGAGGCACCGGTGATCACCGTCTCGGCGACCGACTCCGCGAGCCCGGCAGATGGTCGGCTCGACGACTGGTTCGACCTGGGGATCACGGTGACCATCGAGGACCAGACGGTGCCGTTCATCCCGCTCTTCACCGCGCTGGCCCGCGGCGACGGCCACCTCATCCTCGACAGCGGCACGTGGTTCAGCCTCGACCGCCCGCAGCTCCATGCTCTGCGTCATCTCATCGAGGAGGCGCGCTCGCTGCAGGACCGCGAGTCCGACACGCTGCGGGTCACCCGCTGGAACGCCGGCCTGTGGGAGGAGCTGGTCAGCCTCGGTGTGGTGGCCCACCAGAGTGAGCGGTGGCAGCGCAGCGTGGGAGCGCTCCTCGACCTGACCTCCATCCCGACTCCGGCGCCCCCGGCAGGCCTGCGGGCCGAGCTGCGGGACTACCAGAAGGACGGCTACCACTGGCTGTCGCTGCTCTGGGACCACCAGCTCGGGGGGGTGCTGGCCGACGACATGGGTCTCGGCAAGACGCTGCAGACCCTCGCGATGGCCGCCCGGGCTCAGGAGATCGGCAGCCTGACGCCCGAGGCCCCCCTGCTCGTCGTCGCTCCCACGAGCGTCGTCTCGACGTGGGAGAGCGAGGCGGCTCGGTTCTGCCCGGACCTGCGGGTCGCGGTCCTGAGCGAGACCCGCAAGCGCAGCGGCGTGCTGATCGCCGAGGCCACGGCCGGGGCGCACCTCGTCGTCACCTCGTTCGCGCTGCTGCGGATCGACGAGGACGCCTTCCGCGAGCTGACCTGGAGCGGGTTGGTCCTCGACGAGGCGCAGTTCGTCAAGAACCACCAGGCCAAGACCTACCAGGTCGCCCGGCGGCTGCCGGCGCCCTTCAAGCTCGCCATCACCGGCACCCCGCTCGAGAACTCGCTCATGGACCTGTGGGCCCTGCTCTCCATCACCGCCCCCGGGCTGTTCCCCAACCCGCAGCGCTTCACCGAGCTCTACCGCAAGCCCATCGAGAGCGGCGCGGCCCCCGAGCTGCTCGGCACGCTGCGCCGGCGGATCCGGCCGCTCATGCTGCGCCGCACCAAGGACCAGGTGGCGCGCGACCTGCCGCCCAAGATCGAGCAGGTCATGCGAGTGACTCTCAACCCGCAGCAGCAGCGCATCTACCAGACCCACCTGCAACGCGAGCGCCAGCGCGTGCTCGGCATGCTCGATGACGTCAACCGCAACCGGATCGCGATCTTCCGCTCGCTGACCGTGCTGCGCCAGCTCAGCCTCGATGTGGGCCTCGTCGACAAGGCGCTGGCCGGCACGGTGGCCTCGAGCAAGGTCGACGCGCTCGTGGAGCAGCTGCACGAGCTGGCCGCCGAAGGCCACCGGGCCCTGGTGTTCAGCCAGTTCACCGGCTTCCTCAAGGTGGTGCGCGAGCGGCTCGATGCCGAGGGGATCGACCACGTCTACCTCGACGGTCGCACCCGGGACCGGCCGAGCCGGATCGCGAGCTTCCGCGAGGGCGACGCACCCGTGTTCCTCATCAGCCTCAAGGCCGGCGGGTCGGGCCTGACCCTCACCGAGGCCGACTACGTGTTCGTGCTCGACCCGTGGTGGAACCCCGCGACCGAGGCGCAGGCGGTCGACCGGACCCACAGGATCGGTCAGGACAAGACCGTCATGGTCTACCGGCTCGTCGCCGAGGGGACCATCGAGGAGAAGGTCATCGAGCTCCAGCAACGCAAGCGCGACCTGTTCACGCGGGTGGTGGAGGCCGACGGACTCATGGGGGCGCCGATGAGCGCCGACGACATCCGGGGCCTGCTCGGGGCCTGACTTCGGCGGCTCGACGCCCGCTCGATCCACACGGCGACGACTGAGCCTGGGCGAGGAGGTATTGACATCGCTGGCCCGATGATGCGGGACGTGTGTCCCTGTCGGGCGACCGGTCACGGGGTCATCCTCGACGTGGGAGGGTTCTGCCCCGAGCGTTGAGTCTCGCGGAGCAGGACCCTCATCGGGTCCCTCGCGCGAACGGGGCACGCTGGCGTGAGCTGACCGGGTCCAAGCCCCGGCAGGCGTGCTCGCCCCGCTCGGGCAGGCCTCTCGCGCTGCGCCTGTGTTCGCCCACGGCGTGACCCCAGGCCAAGCGGGTGTGATGATGGCGGGCATGACGTCGACCGCACAGCAGGGGTCCGCCACAGCCGCGAGGCCCGGCACGCCGCGACGGGTGCTCATCATGGGTGCGGCCGGGCGCGATTTCCACAACTTCAACGTCGTCTACCGGCACGATCCCGACATCGAGGTGGTCGCCTTCACCGCGACCCAGATCCCCTTCATCGACGACCGGACCTACCCGGCGAGCCTGGCGGGGGCTCGCTACCCCGACGGCATACCGATCCACGAGGCGAGCATGCTCGCCCGGCTCATCGCGGACCTGCGCGTCGACGAGGTCGTCTTCAGCTACTCCGACGTCAGGCACACCGAGGTGATGCACCAGGCCAGCGCGGTGCTGGCGGCCGGCGCGAGCTTCGTGCTGCTGGGGCCGCGGGCGACGATGCTGACGTCGACGGTGCCCGTCGTGGCGGTCTGCGCCGTCCGCACGGGGGCGGGCAAGAGCCAGACCACGCGCGCCGTCGCCGACGTGCTCCGGGCCGCGGGCAAGCGGGTCGTCGCGGTCCGGCACCCCATGCCCTACGGGGACCTCGCACGACAGCGCGTCCAACGCTTCGCGACGCTCGACGACCTCGACCGCTGGGAGACGACGATCGAGGAGCGGGAGGAGTACGAGCCGCACATCATGTCGGGCACGGTCGTCTATGCCGGCGTCGACTACGGCGAGATCCTCGAGCAGGCGCAGGCGGAGTGCGACGTCCTGCTGTGGGACGGAGGCAACAACGACCTGCCCTTTTACACTCCGGACCTGCACATCGTCGTGGCCGACCCCCTCCGTGCCGGTCACGAGACGGCGTACCACCCTGGCGAGACGAACCTGCGCATGGCCGATGTCGTCGTCGTCAACAAGATGGACTCGGCCTCGGCCGAGCAGGTGAGCGCGCTCCTGGAGGCGATCCACGAGGTCAACCCCGGCGCGCTGGTCGTGCGAGCCGCCAGCCGGGTGACCGTCGACGACCCGGAGGCGATCGCCGGGAGGCGCGTCCTCGTCGTCGAGGACGGGCCGACCCTGACCCACGGCGAGATGAAGTGGGGGGCCGGAGTTGTCGCGGCGCGCGCCCACGGCGCGAGCGAGATCGTCGACCCGCGGCCGTGGGCGACCGGCACCATCGCCGACACCATGCGCCGGTATGCCGTGGGGCCGGTGCTGCCCGCGATGGGGTACTCGGCCGGCCAGCTCGCCGAGATGGAGGCGCTGATCGACGCGACCGACGCCGATGTCGTCGTCATCGGGACGCCCATCGACCTGCGGCGCGTCATCGAGCTCAGCAAGCCGGCCGTGCGGGTCAGCTACGAGCTGGAGGTGCTGCCGGACTCGCCCACGCTGCTCGAGGCGCTCGCTCCGGTCCTGGGGTCGCCGTAGGGGATGACGGCTTCGAGGCGTGGCCGGTTCCCTATCAGGACGGCGCCACCGGCGAGCACCTGGTCGAGCGAGCGGGCGCCGGCGACGAGCGCGAGCACGGCCTGGCCGGTGGCGCTCAGCTCGGCGTCGAACGGGCCTGCGGCATCCAGCTCGACCGACACCCCGTCCGGCCCACCGTCCAGACCGATCGTGGCTCCATCGACGTGCAGGGCCACCCGGGTGGGTCGGTCGACGGTGCGACCCGCCAGGAAGCCCTCGAGCGGAACGACCAGCCACTGCGGCCGGAACTCGTCTCCCGCCGGCCCACGCGCCATGAGCGGCCCGCTCCACCGCACGAGGGCCATCAGCGGCTCTCGGAGCTGGGCGCCCCACTCGGTCAGGGCGTAGACGACCCCCGTGCTCGCGAGCCGTCGCTCGACGACCCCGTCGGCCTGCAGCGCCTTGAGCCGGTTGCTGAGCAGGTTGGTCGCGATCCCGGGCAGCCCGGCGCGCAGGTCGGTGAACCGGGCCGGGCTGACCAGCAGCTCGCGCACGATCAGCAGCGTCCAGCGGTCGCCGACGATGTCGAGCGCCCGCGCGCACCCGCAGTACTGGCCGTAGCCCATCGGACCGTCCTTCCTGTTGACTTGCTCAACCTTACTAGAAAGAATCAACTTTCCGGTGTCCACCCGGGACCCGAAGCACGCAGGAGGAGATCGCTGTGGCGTCACCCGTGAACTACTTCGAGATCGGCACACCGAACCCCGCTGAGGCGCAACGCTTCTACGGCAGCTTGTTCGACTGGAAGGTCGGCGAGCCGTCGCCGGTCGGCTACCAGACGGTCAACGGCGGCGCCGGCGGCCTGTGGGACACCACGCCGCTCGGGGGTGCCGCGTGGGGCATCTTCTACGTCGGCGTCGAGGACGTGCTGGCGACGATCGCGCAGGCCGAGGCACTCGGAGCCACGGTGCTGGTCCCGTACGTCGACAACGGCGATATCGAGTTCGCCCACCTGGCCGACCCGCAGGGAAACCGGTTCGGCGTGTGGCGGCCGAAGTAGGATTGCCAGGCCGGGCCGAAAGGGTCCAGACACACGGCTGCCGCAGCCTCTGACAACCTGTGGGGGGTAGGTACAGAGGCTGCGGCAACTCGCTCACGGTCGGTGCGGGTTCCGACCGTCTCCGACGTGCCAGCCCAGTCGGGGTTCGGGCGGCGTTCGTCACTCATGACATCGCCGCACCCCCACAAGGCGTTACAGGACGCGTCGAACGCGTTGCCTCAGCCTCGGGCCGAGGGGCGGGTCAGCTCCTCGAGCAGCTCGATCAGGTGGCGGTAGGGCGCCCCGGTGGCGCGGGTCATGCCCAGCTCGCAGGTCCTGTTGCACGAGGCGTGCGCGGTCGCCGCCAGGTCGGCTACTTCGGCGGCCTGCCGCCGGGTCGCCGAGGCGGTCAGCTCGGGGTGCAGCATGCCGCGGTCGCCCGCGAAGGCGCAGCAACCCCAGCTCGGGGGCACGTCGACCCGCTCGGCGACGCCCTTCGCGAGCGCCGCGAGGCTGGCGTTGAGGCCGAGGCGGGTGGACGAGCAGGTCGGGTGCAGGGCCAGCGACTCCAGGCGCGGGTGCTCCGGCAGCGTCGGCAGGATCTGGGTGAGAGCGAACACCACGGAGTCGACCACCGTCAGGGGACGCTCGCTCGGGTCGTTCTGGACCGTGTGGCGCAGGCCTTCGGTGCACGACGAGGCGTCGCAGACGACCGGGAGCTCGCCGTCCCGGGTGACCTCGCGCAGGGCGGCGAGGGTCCGGCGCTGCATGCTGGCGAGGCCGGTGAGCATGCCCTTGGAGGACCACGGGGTGCCGCAGCACAGCCCGTCGATGCCGGCCGGCACGACGACGGTGATCCCGGCGCGCTCGCAGAGCCGCTCGAAGCTGGCCTGTATGCCGGGTGAGCCCTCGACCGCGGGCCCGAACAGGGCGCCGACGCACGCCGGGAAGTAGACGACGCTCGGCGGAACCGACGGCGCTGGTCGCCGCCGCGGCGAGCCACCGCCCGGCAGCTCGGCGGAGTAGAGCGGGACCCGGTCGGTGCCGAGCAGCGCCCGAGCCAGTGCGTCCGGGCCCAGCACGACACCGAGCGGCAGGGCGTCGACTGCGGTGAGGGCCCGGCCGCCGGAGGCGGTGACCGTGTCCCAGTGCTTGGCCGCCGTGTCCCAGAGGGCCTTCTCCACCCGCCCGGCGTCGAGGGCGCGCAGCCGCTTGACGAGCGTGCCCGTGTTGATGTCGACGGGGCAGGCGGTCTGGCACATGCCGTCGACGGCACAGGTCTCGACCGCCGCGTAGTCGTAGTCCCGGCGCAGCTCCGCGGCCAGGTCGTCGTGGCCGTCGAGCCTCGCCTGCTCCATGTCTCGGAGCGTGACGATCCGCTGCCGTGGGGTGAGGGTGAGCTCGCGGCTGGGGCAGACCGGCTCGCAGTAACCGCACGAGACGCAGCGGTCCACCTCGGACGCGACGGGAGGCGCGGTCTTGATGTGGCGCAGGTGGGCCCGCGGGTCGTCGTCGATGATGACGCCGGGGTTGAGCATCCCGGCCGGGTCGAAGAGCCGCTTGACCTCACGCATCACGTCGTAGAGCTCGTCGCCGTACTGCCGTCTCACGTACGGCGACATGACCCGTCCGGTGCCGTGTTCCGCCTTGAGCGAGCCGCCCTCACCGAGGACGACGTCGACCATGTCCTCGGTGAACGCGCTGAAGCGGTCGAGCTCGGCCGCGCTGCGGAACGCGTCGGTGAGCATGAAGTGGATGTTGCCGTCCTTGGCGTGCCCGAAGATCACGCTGTTGCGGTAGTCGTACCGCTCGAAGAGCCGGGTCAGCTCGACACAGGTGCGACCCAGTGCCGGCACCGGGACGACGACGTCCTCGAGCAGCGCGGTGGTGCCCTGCCGCCGGGCGCCCGCGACCGCGGCATACAGGCCCTTGCGCAGGTGCCAGAGCTGGGTGCGGGTCGCGAGGTCGGTGCTGAACGTCGCGGGCGCGCTGAGCGGCAGCCGCGACACGAGCGCCGTCCCCGTGCGCTCGAGGTCGGCGAGCCGCTCGGCGGTGTCGGCGTGGTACTCGACGAGGAGGGCGGCATGGTCGCGGACCGCGAGGTCGAGGATGACGCCCGGCGTGCCCGGCAGCGCCTGCCCGACCCGCAGCGAGAGCGAGTCCATGAGCTCGAGCGTCGCCGCGTCCGTGGCCACGAGGTCTGGCAGAGCGGCGTTGGCGGCCTCGAGGTGGTCGAAGACGAGGAGGCTGGTGGTCACCTGCGTCAGCACGGGGATGGTGCGGAAGACCGCCTCCGCGACGAAGCCGAGGGTGCCCTCGCTGCCGACGACGAGATGGGTGAGGATCTCGGCCGGGCTCGCGAAGTCGACGAGGGCGTTGACGCCGTAGCCCATGGTGTTCTTCATCGAGAACTGGTGCTCGATCCGCGCCACGGAGTCGGGGTTCTCGCGCACCCGGCGCGAAAGGCGCAGCAGGCCCTCGTGCAGGTCGGGCTCGAGCGCTCGCAGCCGGGCGTCCGCGTCAGGGGCGCCCGTGTCGACCACCGTGCCGCTTGGCAGCACGACGGTGAGGGACTCGATGGTGCGGTAGGTGTTGTCGGTGGTGCCGCACGCCATGCCCGACGAGTTGTTGGCGACGACCCCGCCGACGGTGCACGCCGACTCACTGGCGGGGTCGGGGCCGAACTTGCGCCCATAGGGCGCGAGTCGGGCGTTGAGGGCGCCGACCGTGATGCCCGGCTGGACGCGGACCCGGGCGCCGTCGTCGAGCACCTCGACGTCGGTGAAATGCCGCCGCACGTCGACGAGGATCCCGTCGGTCAGGCCCTGGCCGCTCAGGCTCGTTCCGCCCGCGCGGAAGGCGAGGGGAACCCCCTGGGCTGCGCTCGCGCGGAGCAGCCGCCCGACCTCGGCGGCGCCGCCCGCGACGACGACCGCCTGCGGGATGAGGAGGAAGTGGGAGGCGTCGTGCGCGCGGGCGTGCAGGTCAAGGGCCCGGGTGCGCACCCGGCTAGGGTCCGAGACGGCCGCGCGGAGAGCGGCGACCAGCGGGCTGGCGGCCGGCGGCTCGCCGTCGTCCACGGTGCGGCGGAGCAGGTGGTCGAGGCGGGGTAGCGCAGGGGGCACATGATCTCCTGGCAGGCGGCGGTCGCGTCGGTGCGGCAGACAGGTCGAGTATGCCACTGGGCCCGGATCCCGTCCCGCCCGTCGCGCGGTATGCCGCGGGGCTGCGATCCCGGTCAGACGCGCCGGGGGACCTTGCCGGTGAGGGTGAGCAGCCAGCACATCGCCTTGTGGCCCCCGTCGGCCGTGGGGCCGAACATCAGCGGGCAGCCACCGTCGATCACGGTGATCCCGTGCGCGCGCCCGTAGACGGTCGCTGCCGGAGAGACGCTGCCAGCGCCGGGCCCGCGGTGCATCCAGACCTGGGTGATTCCGAGAGTCGCGGCCTCGCGCATCGTCGGCTCGGCGTGCGCGGGGCTGGTACCGATGATGACGGCGGTGACGCCGCCGGGAATCGAGGCGAGGTCGGGGTAGCAGGTCTGGCCGTCGACGGACTCGGCGTTGGGGTTGACGGCGAAGACCTCGTAGCCGCGGTCGCGCAGCCGCTGGTGGACGACGTTGGCGCCGTGCCCGCTCGCGGCGCGGGAGACCCCGGTCACCGCGACCCGCCGCTCCGTGAGGAACCGGGCTGCCGCGTCCTTCGTCGGCACGGTCGTGGTGATGGTCATTCGCGTTTCCCTTCCGAGGACGTGAGCCCCGGATGGGGCTGCGCGCTGTCTCCAAGGCTGGCCCGCTTGCCCCCGGGCGGGCAGGGTCGAAGGTCACGCGCGCTGGGGTTGACGACGCAGTCGAGCGGCGGTTTGACGCATGATCGGGGAGGTTTGACCACACCCGACGTGGTGAGCCTTCCCCGGCAAGCCGCAGCCACGGCATACGCGGCCGAAAGCCGGCCTTGCATCCGGCGAGAGCCTGTTTCGGCGAGGCGGGCGCCCCGCCGCGACCTCGACAGGGGGCACAATGACCGCCATGACCGACCACGCCGACGTGACGCCGATCTGGAGCCCGGACCCGGACGAGGCGCGAGAGACCGCGATCGCGCGTTTCGCCCGAGCGGTGGAGGCCGAGCACGGGGAGACGCTGAGCGGGTACACCGAGCTGTGGCGCTGGTCGGTGGAGCACGTGGAGGACTTCTGGGCGGCCGTGTGGGACTTCTTCGACATCCAGGCCGACGGAGAGCGAGGCTCGGTGCTGGCGGAGGCCGCCATGCCCGGAGCGTCATGGTTTCCCGGGACCCGGCTGAACTACGCCGAGCACGCCCTGCGGCACGGGGCCGTGGCCGACATGGGCGACCGGGTCGTGGTCACGGCGATCACGGAGGACGGAGCGACCACGACGACCACGTGGGCGGAGCTGCGCGCTTGCGTCGCGTCGCTGGCGCAGTGGCTGCGCGACGAGGGCGTGCAGCCCGGCGACCGGGTCGTGGGGTATCTGCCCAACGCCCCGTACACCCTCGTGGCGTTCCTCGCGACGGCGAGCATCGGAGCGATCTGGTCGGCCTGCGCCCAGGACTACTCGGGCGAGGGAGCGGCAGCCAGGTTCGGCCAGCTCGACCCGGTCGTCCTGTTCGCGGCCGACGGATACCGCTGGAACGGACGCAGCCACGACCGGCGCGCCGAGGTGGCGGCGCTGCAGCGTGCGTTGCCCACCCTGCGGGCCACCGTGAACGTCCCGTACCTCGAGCTGCCACCCACCTCGGAGTCGCCCGAGGTGCCTGCCCGCGCCGGCGACGAGAGCCCTGCCGGCGGCGCCGCGGTCACCTGGGCCCGGGCGACGGCAGCCCCGGCCGAGCTGCGTTTCGAGCGGGTCGACTTCGACACGCCGCTGTGGGTCCTGTTCTCCTCCGGCACCACGGGGCTGCCCAAGGGCATCGTGCACGGGCATGGCGGCGTC
>JBBRZC010000093.1:0-14549 GCA_038237075.1 Actinomycetales bacterium | reverse complement strand
TGACGAGGTGCTCGGCGAGCCAGGCGACCCCCTCGACGTCGAGGTGGTTGGTCGGCTCGTCGAGGAGGAGCACGTCGGGGTCCGCGACGAGGAGCCGGGCCAGGGCCAGCCGCCGCCGCTCCCCGCCCGACAGGGGCCCGACGACCGCGTCGAGCCCGCCAACGGCCTCCGCGTCGAGCCCGCCGAGCAGGCCGGTGAGCACGTCGCGGACCCGCGGGTCGCCGGCCCAGACGTGCTCGGGCCGGCCCGCGAGCACGGCCTCACGCACCGTGGTCGTCGGGTCGAGCACGTCGACCTGGCTGAGCAGCCCGACCGTGACCCCACCGGCCCGGGTGGCCCGCCCGGAGTCGAGCGGCTGCTCGCCCGCGAGCACGCGCACCAGAGTCGACTTGCCGCCTCCGTTGCGGCCGACGACCCCGATCCGCTGGCCGGAGCTGACGCCGGTCGACAGCTCGTCGAGGACGCTGACCGTGCCGAACACCACCGTGGCCCGTTCGAGGGAGATGAGGTTGGCCATCAGCCCGGCGTCGGCCCGGGGACGACCACGGCGCCGTGGACCGGAGCCTTGGCCCGCCTGACCTCGCCGGCGACCCCGGAGGCGGCCAGCGACACGCAGAGGTCGAGCGCGGCCTCGGGGGTGGCGGTGAGGAAGGCGACGGTCGGACCGGAGCCGGACACGATGCTGCCGAGGGCGCCGAACTCGATGCCCGCGTCGAGGGTGCCCCGCAGCGACGGTTGCAGTGACACCGCTGCATCCTGGAGGTCGTTGGACAGGGCCCGACCCAGCGCCTCGGCGTCGCCGGTCCGCAGCGCGGTCATCACCTCGGACGACGGCTCGGGGGCATCCACCGGAGCGGCGCCCCGTAGCCGGTCGCACTCGGCATACACGTCGGGGGTGGACAGGCCCGTGTCGCTGAGCGCGAAGACCCAGTGGAAGGTGCCGCGGGCGAGCACCGGGGCGAGCTGCTCGCCGCGCCCCGAGCCGATGGCGATGCCGCCGCAGAGCGCGAAGGGGACGTCGCTGCCGAGGGCTGCGGCGAGGTCGACGAGCTCGTCGCGGACCATCCCGGCGTTCCAAAGGTGGTCGCACGCGAGCAGCGCGCCGGCCGCGTCGGCGGACCCGCCGGCCATGCCCGCAGCCACGGGGATCTCCTTGCGGATCCGGATCGAGACCGGCTCGGTGACCCCGACCTCCTCGGAGAGCATCCGGGCGGCCCGCAGGGCGAGGTTGCTGTCGTCGGTGGGCACCCGGTCGGTGAACGTGCCCTCGACGCTGACCGACCACACCGCGGCCGGGCTCACCGACACCTCGTCGAAGAGGCCGACGGCCATGTAGACCGTGGAGAGGTTGTGGAAGCCGTCCGGCCGCCGCGGACCGACCCCGAGCTCGAGGTTGACCTTCGCCGGCACGCGGACCGTCACCGAACGGGGCCGGGTGGCGGCGGTGGTCACATCCACACCCTAAGCCTCGCGCCAACCCTCGCCCGGCGCAGCACGAGCGGCCGCGACGGCGGCGAACGCGGCGATGTCGAGCTGCTCGCCACGGGCTCTCGGGTCGACCCCGGCCCGGCGCAGGGCGGCCTCGGCGGCGGCGGCTCCCCCGGCCCAGCCGGCCAGCGCGGCCCGCAGCGTCTTGCGGCGCTGCGCGAACGCCGCGTCCACACAACGGAACACGTCGACGCGGTCCGCGGTCGTCACAGGCGGCGGCCGGCGGACCATCGCGACGAGTCCGGAGTCGACGTTGGGCACGGGCCAGAAGACCGTGCGCGGCACGGTGCCGGCGAGGCGGACGTCGGCGTACCACGACGCCTTGAGGCTCGGCACGCCGAAGGTCCGCGACCCAGGACCCGCCGCGAGCCGTTCCGCGACCTCGAGCTGGACCATCACGAGGACCCGCTCCAGCGTCGGAAACCGCTCGAGGAAGGAGAGGGCCACCGGCACGGAGACGTTGTAGGGCAGGTTCGCGACGAGGGCCGTGGGCTGCGGGTCGGGCAGCGACGTCACGGTCAGGGCGTCCGCTTGCACGACCCCGAGCCGGGCGGCGTGCTCGGGCTGGAGGGTCCGGATCGTGTCGGGCAGCGTCCGGGCGAGGAGGGGGTCGACCTCCACCGCCCACACATGGGCCACCTCGGGCAGCAGCGCGAGGGTCAGCGACCCCAAACCGGGTCCCACCTCGGTGACGACGTCGTGCGGGCCGAGCCCGGCGAGCCGCACGATCCGGCGGACCGTGTTGGCGTCGACGACGAAGTTCTGCCCCCACTGCTTCGTCGGCCGCAGCCCGAGCCGGGTCGCCAGCTCACGGATCCGGGCGGCCCCGAGCAGCTCCGGGGCTGCCGGCTGGCCCGACGTCATGCCCGAACCCTATCGGCGCGCGCCCGCGTCCCCAGCGTCCGGGAAGGTTGGTGCTGCAACGACCAGAACCGCGCCGTCACGGCATACCGCGGGGTATGCCGTGACGGCGCGGCGGACGCTCAGGCCGCGCCCGCGCAGCCCCACGGGGAGAGTCCGCGCGAGGCGTAGATCCGGTTGGCGACGGTGATCTGCTGCTCACGCGAGGCGAGGTCGGCGCGGGGGGCGAAGTCGCCGCCGCCGGCACCCAGCCAGGTGCGGCTGTCGAACTGGAGGCCCCCGTAGTAGCCGTTGCCCGTGTTGATGTGCCAGTTGCCGGTGGACTCGCACCGGGCGATCCGGTCCCACATCGCGGCGTTGGCGAGGTTGAGGCCGGCACCCGAGGGCGCTGCGGCACGGGGCGCGGGGGCGGGTGCGGCGGCACGGGGGGCGGCTGGTGCCGACGCCCGGGCCGGTGCCGGAGCGGCTTTGGTGCCGACCGCGACGACCTGGTTCACCGGGGCGGAGGTGACCGCGGTCCCGGACTGGACGCGCTGGGCGAGCAAACCGTCGACCCAGGTCTCCGTGAACGTCAGCGTCTGCTGGCCGGCGACACCCGGGGTCTGCACCTTCGTGCTGCCCTTGGCGAGGCCGGCGTCGTCCTGACGCACCGTCGCGAAGGCGACCGGCTGGGTCTGCGTCGAGGTCTTCTGCTGGACCCGGTTCACCGTGATGGCCAGGCCCTCGGAGACCACCGACTCGGGGGCCGGCGTGACCTTGTCTGTCGGGCCGAGGGAGATCTCGAGCTGCTGGAGGACGTCGGCCACGGTGGCCACCGTCGTGCTCTCGGAGCGGGCGCCGCCGTCGACGTTCACGGTGATGTGGCGCGGGCTGGTGATCGTCATGGCGAGCCCGCTGCGGCCGAGGGGCTCGGACCGCGACACCGACAGCTTGGCGGTGTCCGCGCGGATGCCGAGCTGGGCGAGCGCGGCGTCGACCGTCGTCGCTGTCGTGTAGTAGTCCCGCGTCTTGCCGTCGACGGTCACGGTGAGCTTGCGCCCGTAGCGGACCACGACGGTCTGGCCGTCGTTGAGGGGCTGGTCCACTGACGGCGACACGAGGTCGTGCGACCCCACGGCCACGTTCTGCTTGGCGAGCAGGTCGGCGACCGTGCTGCCGAGGACGTGGACCGAGGTGGTCTGCCCGTCGAGAGAGAGGCTGACCGCCTTGTCGAGCTGCGTCATGGTGAAGGCGCCTGCCGCGACGACCGCGACGACGCCTGCCTGCGCGACGTACCGAACCGAACGTGAGATCACGATGCTCCAAACCTTGGTCGTCCCCGGGGATCGAGCGGGAGGACGGCATGAGAGGGCGCCGTGGCCGAGCCGGTCTCGACCTCGAGTCCCGGGCCACCTGCGCCCCCATGGCGCGCCGACCCGTGGTCCCAAACACCGGTCAACGATGTCCACTGTTCCCGACGCGGGGCATCAAGGTCAAGTTTTGGTAACGGACGGTGTGGCTGACGTGACAGATGTGACGGGAGAGGCGTATGCCGATGGCTCCAAGCGCGTGACCTTGGCCACGACCGCAGCCGGTGAGGACCCGTTCACGGGCCGGTCAGGACCAGCTGCCGTAGACCCGGACGGAGTTTGCAGCGATCGCGGTGCAGAGGCTGGGGACGTCGACGTTGAGGACGTCGGCCATGGCCCGCACGGTGAGCGGCACGAGGTAGGAGGCGTTCGTGGCACCCCGGTGCGGCGACGGCGCGAGGTAGGGCGCGTCGGTCTCGACGAGGAGGTTTTCCAGCGGGGTCACCGCCAGCGCGTTGCGCAGGCCGGCCGCGTTCTTGAACGTTACGGTGCCGGCGAACGAGAGCATCAACCCACGGTCGACGGCCACCCGCGCCATCTCGAGATCGCCCGAGTAGCAGTGCAGCACGGTGCGCTCGGGCGCCCCCTCCTCGTCGAGGATGCGCAGCACGTCGGCGTGGGCGTCGCGGTCGTGGATCTGCAGCGCCTTGCCCGTCCGCTTGGCGAGGTCGATGTGCCAGCGGAAGGCCTCCTGCTGCGCGGGAGCCCCCTCCGGACCGGTGCGGAAGTAGTCGAGCCCGGTCTCGCCGATGACGCGGACCCGGGGGTGCGCGGCCAGCCGCTCGATCTCCGCCTCGGCGTCCGCCAGCTCACCCGACGCCGCGAGGTGCGGAATCTCGTTGGGGTGCAAGGCGACTCCTCCCAACAAGGCGGTATGCCGCTCGATCGCCTCGACGGTGAAGCGGGCCCCGGGCAGGTCGCACCCGATCTGGACCATCCGTGGCACCCCGACGGCGGCCCCTTCGGCGATGGCCGTGGCGAGGTCGGCGGCCTCCTCGCCCTCACGGGCGAGGCCGAGGTGGATGTGGTTGTCCACGACCGGGATCGGCAGCGGGGCAGGCGCCGCGGGACGGCTCGGCGACGGGGTGCGGTGCGGGCTCATCTCAGCCGTGCACCGCATCGCGCATCCGCGCGACCTCGTCGTCGACGACCGAGGAGTCGAGCTTGGTGAAGACCGGGGCCGGCTTGGCGACCGGCGTCCCGGCGACGACGGGACGCGTGGCCCACGCCGGCGAGGCCGAGTAGTCGCCGGTGATGATCGGGTAGACCGAGCCCGGCTCGTCGAGGTCCTCCACGTGGTCGACCCGCGGCATCGGCGTGAGGTCGCCCTGCCCGCCCATGACCCGGTGGATGACGTTGGCGCTGTGGGGCAGGAACGGGGCCAGCATCGTGTTGAGGTCGACGACCGCCTGGGCGAGCACGTGCAGGACGGTGCCGAGGCGCTCCCGCTGGATGTCGTCCTTGAGCGTCCACGGCGCCGTGTCCGTGACGTACTTGTTGGCCTCGGCGACGACGCGCATCGCCTCGGCCACGGCCTGGCGCTGGCGGTGCCGCCCGATGAGCTCGCCGACGGTGTCGAACCCGGCCGCGACCGAGGCGAGCAGCGTCTCGTCGACCGGCTCGAGCGGCCCCTGAGAAGGGATGTGCCCGAAGCCCCGGTGGACCATCGTCGCGGTCCGGTTCACGAGGTTGCCCCACCCCGCGACGAGCTCGGAGTTGTTGCGCTGGACGAACTCGCGCCAGGTGAAGTCGCTGTCCTGGGTCTCCGGGCCCGCGGCGCAGATGAAGTAGCGCAGGGCGTCCGGGCCGTAACGGGCGAGGACGTCACCGACGTAGATGACGTGGGCGCGGCTCGTCGAGAACTGCCTGCCCTCCATGGTCATGAACTCGGAGGCGACGACCTCGGTGGGCAGGTCGAGGACGCCGAGCACCCCCGGCTCACCCCCCCTGGCGCCCCGCCCGGCATACGCGAGGAGCTCGGCCGGCCAGATCTGGGCGTGGAAGGTGATGTTGTCCTTGCCCTGGAAGTAGTAGCTGAGCGCCTCGGGGTCGTTCCACCACTCGCGCCAGCGCTCGGGGTCGCCCTGGCGGCGGGCCCACTCGACCGACGCCGAAAGGTAGCCGATGACCGCGTCGAACCAGACGTAGAGCCGCTTGGTCGGGTTGTCGCGCCAGCCGTCGAGGGGGACGGGGATGCCCCAGTCGATGTCGCGGGTCATGGCGCGGGGGCGGACGTCCTCGAGGAGGTTCTGCGAGAACTTGATGACGTTGGGCCGCCACGTGCCCGATGCCTCGCGGCCGTCGAGCCACCGCTCGAGGGCGTCGGCGAGCGCCGGCAGGTCGAGGAAGAAGTGCTGCGTCTCGACGAAGTCCGGGACCTCGCCGTTGATCTTGCTCCGCGGGTCGATGAGGTCGGTCGGGTCGAGCTGGTTGCCGCAGTTGTCGCACTGGTCGCCGCGGGCTTCGGGGTAGCCGCAGATGGGGCAGGTGCCCTCGATGTAGCGGTCGGGCAGGGTGCGGCCCGTCGACGGCGACACCGCGCCGCGGGTCGTCTGCTCGACCATGTAGCCGTTGCGGTAGCAGCCGAGGAAGAGCTCCTGGGCGACGGCGTGGTGGTTGTGCGTCGTGGTGCGGGTGAAGAGGTCGTAGGAGAGGCCGAGGTCGGCGAGGTCCTGGACGATGACGGCGTTGTACTTGTCGACCAGCTCGCGCGGGGTGACCCCCTGCTGCTCGGCGAGGACGAGGATCGGCGTGCCGTGCTCGTCGGTGCCCGAGACCATGAGCACGTCGTGGCCCGCCATCCGCATGTACCGGCTGAAGACGTCGGACGGCACGCCGAAGCCGGCCACGTGACCGATGTGGCGCGGGCCGTTGGTGTACGGCCAGGCGACGGCGGACAGGACCTTGCTCATGCTTCGATCCTATGGCGCGAACTCAACCGCGTTTCCGCCCCGCCGCCGACGCGCCCCGACGGGCAGCCTTCGGGCCAGGGCTCAGGCCAGGAACTGGTCGAGCAGGGCCGGGTCGACCTCGCGGGCCAGGCCCACGGCAACATCCCACGGCACGTCGTATGCCGTATACGCCTGCTTGCCCGCCGCGGTCGTCGCCACGAGCGACGCGATGCCGGCCCGCCGCTGGAAGAACGACTGGCGCAACGTCCACCCGATGATGCCCGAGCGCAGGAGCACGTCGCGCCGACGTGAGAAGGACCCCGAGCGGACGACGAGGTGGGTCGGTGTGAGGAGGTGGCCCAGGCCGGCATACCGGTCCTTGGCCAGGGCCGGGGCGGCGACGGCCGGGAGGAAGCCGAGCACGAAGGCCCACACCGGCCACTCGAGTCGCAGCCCCAGCACGAGGGCGGCGAGGGCGATGACCAACGCCGGAACCACGGCGCGGGTGAGGCGCCGTCGCCGTGCCGGGGGCCCGTGCTCGACCAGCGGCGCGGTGAGGGCCGGCCCGTCGCCCACGATCGCAGCCGCCACCCTCGCGACGACGCGCGCCGGCGCCGGGGGGACCAGCCACGCGCTGCCGCGGTCCTGCTCCTTCTGGCTCAGCCCGGTGGTGATCGCGTGGAGGCGGCCGCCCCCTGCGAGGCGCAGGCCCAGCGGCTCGCCGACCTCGACGCCGCGCAGCCGCTTCTCCTCGATACTCGTCTCGCGGGTCGTGATGAGGCCGCGGGTGACGTGCAGGGTGCCGGCGCGGTGCCGGGTCAGCCGGAACCCCCAGAACTGCAGCGCGTAGCCGATCACGGCCAGTACCGACACGAAGACGACGAGCGCGACGAGGCCGGCGAGGAGGTCGAGCCACCAGGGGTTTTCGCCGAGCCGACCGAAGGTGTCGGTGAGGCGCGACTCCTCGAACGCGCGCTGGAGGAACTGGTTCGCGAAGCCGAGGATGGCCAGCGCGGACACGAGCCCGGTCATGGTCAGGGGGGCGTAGCGGATCCATGTCGGGTCCAGGACGAGCAGGGTGGTCTCGTCGGACCTCGAGTATGCCGGGGCCGCGGCTCCCGCTGTCGCTGTCGCCGCAGCTCCCCATGGCGCGTCCCCGGGCGCGGGGCTGCCTGCCGGGCCGTCGGCGTGCAGTGGCAGCGTCCGGTCTCCCGGGGACGTCGGCCCGTCCGGGGTCGGACCCGGCACGAGGACCGAGCGGCTGTGGATGAGCTCCTCGCGCAGCAGCCGGGCCTCGGCCACGGTGAGGGCGTCGAGGACGAGGCGGTCGTGCCCGGCGGTCCCGATCTCGACCTTCGCGAGACCGAGGATGCGGTGGAAGAGCGGCGAGGTGAGGTCGACGGTCCGCACGCGGTCGGCCGGGGTCGCGACGACCTGCTTGTTGACCAGCCCCTTGCGCAGCTCGATCTGGCCGTGGTGGATGCGGAACCGGGTCGTGAAGTAACGCATGACGCCGAGCCCCACCACGGCGACGAGCGCCGCCAGCTCCCACCAGTGGTTCGCCTCGTCGCGGGTGCGGCCGAGGATGAAGACCCCGGCGAGGGCCGGGAGGAAGCGGATGCCCTCCTGGACGGGGTGGATGAGGAGCATCCGACGGTTGAGCCGCCGCCAGCCGGTCTCGAGCTCCACGAGGTCGCTCACGTGGCGTCGCCGAGCTCGGCAACGGTGGAGGTCGTCAGCTCGTCGACCACGCGCCGAGCGACGTCGAGGTCGAGGCCATGGATGCGCAGCGGCCCGTGCGCCGATGCCGTGGTCACGGTGACCGTGGCGAGCCCGAAGAGCTGCGACACCGGCCCGCGCGCCATGTCGACGGTCTGGATCCGCCCCACGGGCGCGATCCGGCGCTCCTGGCTGAGCCAGCCGGTCTGGGTGTAGACGGCGGTCGGTGTCGTCTCCCAGCGGTGCACGCGGTAGCGCCACTGCGGCATGACGACGAGGTAGAGCGCGGCGAGCGCCACGAAGATGCCGGCGGTCACCAGGTGCGGCGCCCTGGAGCCGTCCTCGTCGAGGAACCACCACCCCACCTGGAGCGCGAGGAGCACGAGCATCTGCACCGACCCGCCCGCCAGCCACATGAGCCGCGCGCGCGGGCTGACCTGGTGCGCCGGCTCGCGTAGGCGCGCCGGGGTCTCGCTGTCGGTCATCCTCTGCCTCTCCCCTGTGCTGTCTCGACTCCACGGTATGCGATGTGTCACGCCGCCTGGACGACGGAGGTCAACGGCGCGATGGGAAACTGGCCGGATGGCTGACCTGCGCGAGACCCGTCACGTCGACGCGCCCCCCGAGGAGGTCTACGCCCTGGTGGCCGACCTGCCGCGGATGGGTGAGTGGTCACCAGAGTGCGAGCAGGTCACCTGGCGCGGCGACGCCACCGAGGCGGCGAAGGACGCGCACTTCGTCGGCCACAACCGAGCGGGTGCCCTCCGCTGGGTGACGTTCGGCGAGATCGTCGCCGCCACGCGCGGGCGCCACCTCGCGTTCGAGATCACCGTGGGCCCGCTTCGCATCTCGCGCTGGGAGTACTTCTTCATCCCGGACGACGAGGGTTCCGGGTGCACGGTCGTCGAGGAGTGGACCGACCGGCGCCCCCGCCTCTACGCCTGGCCGCTGGACCGCCTCCTGGGGTCGCGTTCACGTACCAACGCGGCGGGGATGCGCATGACGCTCGATGCCGTCAAGCGGGCAGCCGAGTCGTCCCGGACCCCCGCCTGAAGTTCGCGGGTCCGGGTCCCAGCCGGACATGCAGAACCCGCCCCCCACCCCAGCGGTGAGCACGACGAGCCGCGGTGGTGGCGCCCTTTGGCATGTCTGGCTGGGGGTCGGACCGATCGCGGAACATCACCGACCGCACCGCCTGATCCCCGACCGGGACAGCAGCCAGGAGACCTCGACCCAGTGGGCGGCCGGGTCGTCGCTGTGTGGGCGGTACACCTCCCAGCGAGCGCCGTTCGGCTCGTGCCCGTGAGCACCACCCCAGCTCACGACAGCGTCGTGGGCCGCCCCCACCTCGACGTTCGGGACGTTGTCCCGGTAGAGCATGACGTTGCGGCAACCTCGGTCGACCCCGCCCGAGCGAAGACAGTCCCAGACCTCACCCAGCAGCTGCCCCCACACGGTCGGGAACTCCCGCCACGTCGTGGCCGCGGGCACGACCGCGGTCTGACGGGCCCTCACTGCGAGGCCTCGCGACGGTCGAGGACGCACTCATCCTGGACGGTGACCTCATAGTCCATCGGAGCATCATCGCCGCCCGATCGCCCCGTGTCACGAGGCGAGGGCTCAGCGCGCTGCCAGCACCGCGTCGTAGAGCCCCTTGCGTGACAGGCCGGTGACCGCGGCGACGTCGACGCAGACGTCCTTCAGGCGCTCGCCCGCGGCGACCCGCTCGCGTATGCCGGGAAGGGCCTCCTCCACCGAGGTCACCACCGCAGGGGCTCCCCCGACGACGACGGTGATCTCGCCGCGCACCCCCTCGCCCGCCCAGGAGGCCAGCTCGGCCAGCCCGCCGCGACGGACCTCCTCGTAGGTCTTGGTCAGCTCACGGCATACCGCCGCCTGCCGTCCCGCCCCGAACGCCTCGGCCATCGCCGCGAGCGTCACCGCAAGCCGGTGCGGGGCCTCGAAGAAGACCATGGTGCGCCGCTCCTGCGCGAGGGCCGAGAGGATCCGGGCCCGCTCGCCGGCCTTGCGGGGCAGGAAGCCCTCGAAGCAGAACCGGTCCACGGGCAGCCCCGAGACCGCGAGCGCCATGAGCACGGCGCTCGGCCCGGGGACGCAGGTCACGGTGATGCCGGCCTCGACCGCAGCGACGACGAGCCGGTACCCAGGGTCGGACACGGACGGCATACCCGCGTCCGTGACGACGACCACCCGATCCCCTGCAGTGAGCCGCGCGACGAGGTCAGGCGTGCGGGCGGCCTCGTTGTGCTCGTGGTAGCTGACCACCCGGCCGCGAGGCGTCACCCCCAGGTCGGCGAGGAGGCGCCGCAGCCGACGGGTGTCCTCCGCCGCGACGACGTCGGCGGTGCCGAGCTCGGTGGCCAGCCGGGGCGCTGCGTCCTGAGGGTCGCCGATCGGGGTCGCCGCGAGGACGAGGGTTCCCGAGCCGCCGTCGTCTCGCACCTGAGCTGTCTCTCCCGTGTCCCAAGCATCAGGATCTGGTCCTGGTTCGCGTGAAGTCTCTCAGGCCGCCCCGGGCTGGGGCGGACGCTTGGGTCGCTCCGGGGCCGGGTTAGGCTCCGGCCATGCTTGCCCCCGGCTTCCACGCCCGCCGCGGGTGGTCGGCGCGCCTCGCCGTGGTGGCCGTTGGGGCGGTCCTCACGGCCGCGCTGGTCGGCGCGGCCCCGCCCGTCGCGACGACCGGCGTCCACGCCGCAAGCGATGCGCCGGTCTCTCAGGAGTCCGCCTCGGTGCCGGTCGGTGCCGAACCCGACGGCGGCGCGGTGACCCTCGACACGACGACGTTCCGGCCCGGGTCGGCGGGTCGCCACCCGGCGATCCTCCTCGCCCACGGCTTCGGCGGCAGCAAGGCCGACCTCGTCGACCAGGGCAAGGTGCTGGCCGGGCTCGGCTACGTCGTGCTCACCTGGTCGGCCCGGGGCTTCGGCGGCTCCGGTGGCCGGATCCACCTCGACGACCCCGAGTTCGAGGTGGCCGACGCCCGGCGCCTCATCGACGTCCTCGGCGCTCGCCCCGACGTCGCGCTCGACCTACCGGGCGACCCGCGGGTCGGCGTCGTCGGCGCCTCCTACGGCGGGGCGCTGGCGCTCATGGCGGCAGCGGCCGACCCCCGGGTCGACACCGTCGCCGCCATCATCACGTGGAACGACCTCGCCGACGCCTTCTTCCCGCAGGACGCCACCGCCGCGGGGACTCCCCCGAGCCCGGCCGCGGTGGAGCGAGCCGCGGCTCCGGGCCCGTTCAAGCAGCTGTGGGCGTCGCGGTTCTTCGGGGCCACCAACGCAGGGTCGACCGGCTCGTCCGGCGCGAGCGGCGCAGGCGTCTGCGGCCGGTTCGACCCGACGGTATGCCGGCTCTTCCTCGCCGCCGCCGAGACGGGCCAGCCCAGCCCCGAGCTCCTCGACCTCCTCCGCGCGCACAGTCCGCGGCCCACGCTCGGCCGGCTGCGGGCCCCGACCTACCTCGTCCAGGGCATGGCCGACTCCCTCTTCGGGCTCGAGCACGCCGACGCCACGGCCCGGGCGCTGACGAGCGCGGGCACCCCGGTCGCCGTCCGGTGGATCGACGGAGGCCACGACGGGGCGAGCAGCACGGCGGCCGCCGACGAGGAGTCGCTGCACACCTGGCTCGAGCGCTACCTCAGCCCCGGCGAGGGCAACGGGACGAGGGGCTCCGCCGCGGCCGGCGCCGGCGCCCTGCCGCTGTCCGCCTTCGTGTACGCCGCGCCCGTCCCCCGCCGCCAGACGGTCGCCCCTCTCCTCGCGGCACCGGCCTACGTCGGGTCGGCGACGTGGTCGACGATCCCGCTGCAGCCCGCGACGCCCCGACCGCTGCTCAACCCCCCCGGCGGTCAGCCGGCGTCGGTGACGTCGATCCCTGGTGCGGCGGGGCTGGGAGCCGGGTTCGCGGCATACCAGCTCGCGGCGCTGCCCGGGCAGTCGGCGGCCTTCGACTCCGCCCCCCTCACCACGCGCACGACGATCGTCGGCGCCCCCCGCGTGCGACTGCGGGTGACCTCAACCGCGACATCGGTGACCTTCTACGTGAGCCTGTGGCAGGTGACCGGCGGGGTCGCCACGCTGCCACGGCGGCTCGTCGCGCCGGTCACCGTCGCAACGACACCGAGCGCCGCCACCACCGTCGACGTGGCCCTGCCGGCCGGGACGTGGACGGTCGAGTCAGGCAGCGCCGTAAGGCTGCTCGTGACGAGCACCGACTCCGCCTTCTCCGGTCCGAGGGCTGCGCGGGCCGACCGGGTGCAGGTCGACGACGCGGGGCTCAGCGTGCCGACCGTGTCGGGGACGACCCTCTCGGCCGTCGCCGACCGCGACACCGAGGCGATCGGGGTGGCCGCGGCCATCGTCGCCCTCCTCGCACTCCTCGCGGCTGCGGCGTGGTGGCAGCGTCGGCGCCGCCAGCACGTGCCGTCGCGCACCGACCTCGCCGACGTCCCCCTCGTCATCGACCGTCTCGTCAAGACGTACGCCGACGGGCACCGGGCCGTCGACGACGTCTCGTGGCGAGCCGACCGGGGCCAGGTCGTCGGCCTGCTCGGCCCCAACGGCGCCGGCAAGACGACGACGCTGCGCATGGTCATGGGTCTCATCCGCCCGGACTCGGGCACCATCCACGTGCTCGGCGTGCCGATCAGGGCAGGGGCGCCGGTCCTCGCCCAGGTGGGAGCGCTCATCGAGGGCCCAGGCTTCCTGCCGCACCTCACCGGCCGCCAGAACCTGCGCGCCTACTGGGCCGCCACCGGGCGGACCGCGGAGGATGCGGCATACGAGCGGGTTCTCGAGGTCGCCGCGCTGGGCGACGCCATCGACCGGCCGGTGCGCTCCTACAGCCACGGGATGCGGCAGCGGCTCGGTATCGCCCAGGCGATGCTCGGCCTGCCCGACGTTCTCGTGCTCGACGAGCCCACGAACGGGCTCGACCCGCCCCAGATCGCCGCGATGCGGCCCATCCTGCACCGGTATGCCGCGACGGGCCGGACCGTGGTCGTCTCCAGCCATCTGCTCGCCGAGGTCGAGATGACGTGCTCGCACGTCGTCGTCATGCACGCCGGACGGGTCGTCACGACGGGCACGGTGGCCGAGCTCGTCGACAGCGCCGACACGACTGTCGTCGTGCTCGGGCCGGGCACGGACGCCGACGCCCTGGCCCACCGACTGCGCCAGGTGCGCGGCGTCGCCGGGGTCGACGTCGACCCCGACCCGCTCGAGCCGCGCATCGTCGTCACGGCAACCGTCTCGCGGGCCGAGGTCGTGCGCGCGGTCGCCGCGAGCGGAGCCGACATCGTCGGGGTGACGAGCCGCAGGCATCTCGAGGAGGTCTTCCTCGGCGTCATCGCGGCAGCCCAGGACTCCGCCGCCGGAGCCGACTCAGGCGACGGAGCCCGGTCCCTGAGCGACCGCCTGCGACAGGTGCGCTCGCGGTGAGCACCCTCAAGGCGGATGGGCCTCAGCGAGTCGCCCGGCGCCCGCTCCCGTGGCGGGCCGAGCTCGGAAGGCAGCTGCGACGTCGGCGCACCGTGTGGGCGTTCGTCCTGCTGCTCGCGCTCCCGGTGGTCCTCGTGGCAGCCTTCGCGATCGGCGGGTCGGGGCCCCCGTCGGCGTCGCCCACCAGCGGCTCCCGGCTCGTGGACCTCGCCAAGGCGGGGTCGGCGAACTTCACCGTCTTCTCGACCTCGGCGTCGGCGTCCTTCCTCCTCGTCGTCCTCGCCACCCTCTTCGTCGGGGACACCGTCCCCGCCGAGGCGTCCTGGTCGACGCTGCGCTACCTGCTCGTCGCGCCGGTGCCCCGGGCCCGGCTGCTGACGAGCAAGCTCGTCGTCGCCATGGGGACGATGGCCTTCTCGGTGTTCCTTCTCGTCGCGTGGTCGATGCTCGTCGGCGGCGTCGCCTACGGCTGGGCGCCGTTCACGAACCCCGCGGGCGGCGTCATCGCCTGGGGCGACTTCCTGCCCCGGATGGCCGTCGTGGTCAGCTACCTCGTCGTCACCCTGGCCCAGGCGGCAGCGATCGCCTTCTGGCTGGGGGTGCGCACCGACGCGCCGCTCGCCGCGGTCGGCGGCGCCGTCATGGTGACCATCGTGGCGTCGATCCTCGGGCAGATCGAGACGCTCGGCGGGTGGCGCAACGGGCTGCCGATGTACTACGACCGCGCCTGGCAGGACCTCCTCAGCCCCCAGGTGGACTGGACCTCGATGCGGCACGGG
>JBBRZC010000092.1:0-14643 GCA_038237075.1 Actinomycetales bacterium | reverse complement strand
GGGCCCGCCGCGCCCTGGACGAGTTCGTCGTCGAGGGCATGCCGACGGTGCTGCCCTTCCATCGCGCGGTGGTCCGCGACCCTGCCTTCGCGCCGGCCGACCCAGGCCAGCCGTTCACGATCCACACCCGCTGGATCGAGACCGAGTTCGACAACACCATCCCCGCGTATGCCGCCGGGCCGGCCGATGCTCCCGATGCTCCCGACGCGGCCGGGGCGTCCGAGGAGCGGCAGACGATCGTCGTCGAGGTCGGCGGCAAGCGGCTCGAGGTCGTCCTGCCCGGCGGCCTGTCCCTCGGCGGTGGTGGCGTCACCGCCGCCCGGAAGAAGGCGCCGCGCCGCGGTTCGGGAGGTCGGCACCACGCCGGGGCGTCCGG
Organism: Actinomycetales bacterium; assembly: GCA_038237075.1. Lineage (GTDB taxonomy): Bacteria > Actinomycetota > Actinomycetes > Actinomycetales > Dermatophilaceae > Lapillicoccus. The sequence continues at coordinate 14,267 of JBBRZC010000092.1, read as the reverse complement.
TGACGCGCTGACCGCCCCCATGCAGGGCACCATCGTCAAGATCGCCGTCGCGGAGGGTGACGCCGTGGAGGTCGGCCAGACGGTCATCGTGCTCGAGGCGATGAAGATGGAGCAGCCGATCAACGCCCACAAGGCAGGGATCATCACCGGGCTGAACGCCGCCGTCGGCGAGACGGTGACCAGCGGCAGCGTCCTGGCTGAGATCAAGGACGCCGCAGCCGCCCCTGACGACGCACCCGCGGCCGACGGCGCAGCCGGCGCCCCGGCCGTCGACCTGAGCGCCGTGGTCTGACCCTCGAGACCCCGGGCCGGGCCCGAAGGGCATTCCGTCACCGATGAGCGCCGAGTCCATGGGATCCCATGGACTCAGCGCTCATCGATGGACCGGGGGCGGACCCGCCGTGAGAGGGCGGGCAGCGGTCAGGAGAGCCCCTCGACGCAAGCGACCGAAAGCTGGCCCTCGCGCCCGAGCACGTCGAGGCAGAAGTCGTCGTCCTCGTAGCCCCCGAGCCGGACGAGCCCGGTGGTCGACCGCGCGATCTGCTGGGCCTTGTCGCCCGTCAGCGGGTACTCGGGCACCACCGGCCGCCAGTGGCAGACGAGCACGTGCCCGTCCTCGTCGAGGTGCTCGCTCACCCGACGCATGAACGCCTCGGCCTCGTCGGCCTCGAGGTAGTAGAGGACCTCGCTGATGACGACGAGGTCGAACGACCCGTGCGGCCACGGGTCACGCAGGTCCCACCGGCGCACCTCGACCTCGGCGCCCGAGCCCGATGCGGCGAGCCGCACCCGAGCCTGGTCGACCGCCGCAGGCACGAGGTCGCACGCGAGGAGCCGCTCGGTGCGCCGTGCGAGCTGCTCGGTGAGCACCCCGATGGAGCACCCCGGCTCGAAGGTGCTCCGGTACCGCGCCCGCGGGAGCGCCGCCAGGGTGATCGCGTACTTGCGCCGCTCGTACCAGCGGCTGCGGAACCCCCACGGGTCCGGGTCCACGGCATACATCGCGTGGAAGTAGTCAGGCTCCATCGTCGCCTCCTGAGGTGAACACGAGCTCCTCGCCGCGCACGAGCCGGTCGAGGACGAAGGGCGGCAGCACCGCGGCGTCGGCGGGATCCGCGGAGAGCGGCGCGATCTGGCTCGCGAACTCGGCGACCGCCCGGCGCTTGCGCTGCTGCTCGCGGGGAGACAGGGGCAGCACGCTCGCCCGGTGCCACGGGACGGCGGGGTCGTCGGGGCGGGCCCAGTGCCACATCCACACGGGGTACTCGACGAGGGTCGCCCCGCTCGCGCGGCACGCCGCCGCGGCGGCCCGGCCGGCCGCCTCGTGGTCGGGGTGGCCGTCGCGGCCCCAGGTCGCGAGGCAGCGCCGGCCCGGCCGCAGCAGGTCGCGCAGCGCCTCGGCGAGCGCTGCCTCGTGCGCCGCGACGGCGCCGTCTGGCAGCCCGAGCCGCACCGGCACCGGGAGGCCGAGCACGGCACCTGCCGCCGCCGACTCGCGGGTGCGGAGCGCGGCCAGCTGCGATGGTGTCACCACCCTCGAGTGCGGGTATGCCGGGTCGCCGTCGGTCACGGCGACGACGGTGGCCCGGCCGCCGGCCGCGACGACCCGGCCGAGCAGCCCGCCCACGCCGAGGACCTCGTCGTCGGGGTGGGGCGCGACGACGAGCACGTCGTCCCACCCGGCGAGCTCGAGCTCGGGGAAGCGGCGCACCCATGCCGCCCACGTCGACGCCGGCGTGCCGCGGTCGTCCTCGATGACGGGACCGAGGCGGTCCGCGTTGCCGATGCCGGTCACGAGGCCGCCGGTCATGAGGTCACCGGTCATGAGGTCACCGGTCATGAGGTCACCGTTCGCGAGGTCGCCGGGTCCGGGGTGAGGAGTGCGGCGAGCGAGGCCAGGTCGCGCTCGGCATGGCTCTGCCGCACGTAGATGGCGACGTCGGCGACGGCGGCCGCGTGGTCGCCGTCGAGACAGAGGGGCGCAGCCCCGAGCGCCCGGCCCACGCGGTCGACGACCAGGGTCGCCGCGGCCTCCACGACGGCACGCACTCGAAGCGCCCGCACTCGGGCCGCCGTGACGTCGAGGGGGTCGGCGTCGACCTCCGCAGCCGCACCGTCGAGCGTCCACCGGGCTCCGGCGAGGGTGGCATCGACAGCGCCGAGGTGGGCCATCGCGTGCGCGTCGAGCGGGCGGGACTCCGCCGCCCGCCGGAGGGTGTCGGTCACCGCCTCGGCGCCGCCGAGCCAGCAGGCGGCGACGCCGGCGCCCCCGTGCCAGAACCCGGCCCGCTCGAGGTAGTCGGCGCCGCTGCCGACCCTCTGCGCCGGCACGTGGTCGAAGCTGACGGTGCCGGTCCCGCTGCGCCCCATGCCCGGGGCCCGCCAGGTGCTGTGGTCGACCCCGACCCCCGGGTGGGCCAGCGACACGGCATACAGGCCACGCTCCTCGCCGGTGTGCGCGGTGACGAGGGCGTGGGTGCACATCCCGGCGCCGGAGCACCACGCCTTGGCCCCGTCGAGCTCCCAGCCGGTCGGCGTCTGCGTCGCCTCGAGCCGGGGCGACGGGGGCTCCGCGGCCCACACCCCCCACCACTCGTCGTCGCGCACCGGCGACCCGCCGAGCTCGGCGAGGATCGCGTCGGCGTCGGCATGGGCCTCGACGAGCCGGCCCACTACGACGTCGGTGCGCGAGACCCGGGCGAGCGCCCGCCACCGCTGCGCCGTCTCGCCGCCACCGGGGTGAGGCAGGCGTCCGGAGCCGGCGGCGAGGAGTGCGCGCACCCGCTCGGCAACCGGCCCTACCGACTGGTCGGAACCCGTCACGAGGGCACCGTCCCCTCGAGCAGCGTCGCCTCCAGTGAAACGAGGTAGGAGGCGAACCCGCGTGGCGTGCGATGGGAGTGCCGAGACGAGGTGAGCACCGGCGCCCGGCCCGACCAGTCCACCGCGAGCCCGGCCCGGGTGCAGGCCTCGACGAGGGCGACGTCCTCGTCGGCGCGCACGGGGCTGAAGCCGCCGACCTGCCAGTACGCGCGAGCCGAGAGCCCCACGCTGGTGCCGTGCACGTGCCGGTGGCCGGCGGAGCGCACGTAGTACCGCTCGTACTCGGGTCGCAGCCCGGGGCACCGCGTCGACCAGTCGGCCACCTCCACCGTGCCCACGAAGACGTCGTGGTCGCGGGCCGACTCCACCTGGGCCGTGAGCCAGTCCACCGGGACCCGCGAGTCGGCGTCGGTCGTCGCATACCAGGAGCCCGGTCCCCTCGGGGCGCCGCGGAACCCGGCGGCGCGGGCGAGCCCGACGCGGCGCGCGTCGATGGCGACTGCCCGCACGTCGGGGGACATCCCCCGGGCCCGGCCGGCGACCACCTCACCCGTCCCGTCGGTGCACGCGTCGAGGACGACGACCACGCTCACGGGCACGGCGACGGCTGCGGCCGCCGCACCGAGCGAGGTCAGGCAGTCGCCGATGACGTGGACCTCGTCGTGGGCCGGGACCACGACGGTGATGTCATCCACGTCCATGGCAGCCGCCTCCGCGCACCCGCTCGCACTCGCGGCCCACGAAGGCCCCCCTCACTCGACGTCCCCTGTCACCGGAATGCTTCCCGGTGCGGGCACCCCGCAAACCCACGGCAACCGCAAACCGCACGGCGCCGCCCCGGGCTCAGTGCGTCGGCGAGGCACCGCCCCCGACAGTGGGGGGGCCCGGAGGCGGCCCCGGCGCGGGAGGTGCTCCGGGCTCGGACGGCACCTCGGGCAGGTCGGGCACGGTCGGCTCGCTGGGTACGGTCGGCTGGCTGGGTACGACCGGCTCGGTGGGCACCGGGACCGGGTCGCCGGGCACCGGGACCGGGTCGCCGGGCACCGGGACCGTGTCCTCGGCAGGCAGGCCCAGCGCCTCGCCCACCTTCTCGCGGGCCGTCCGGATCTGTTCGGCGTGCTGGCCCCCGGTGCGCTGGTCGATGACGTCGGAGAGCTTTTCGAGACCCTCCTGCGCCTTGTCCGGGTTGCCCTTGATGAAGTCCCTGACCTTGTCGAACAGACCGCCGTCGCTGGCCATCCCGATCCTTCCTTCGTGGTGGTCCCACCGTCGCGTCCGAGCCTATCGGGCGGCCCCGCGACCGGTCCCGGCCCCGAGAGGCGGCGGTGCGGCATACCGGCTGCGCCCATGACCAGGCGGGTATGCCGTGCCGGCCACCGCTCGCAGGCATGACGACGACCTAGACTCTGGCGATGCTCCCGACCCTCGTCGCCGAGGCCGCAGCGGCCCCTGAGGGCTTCCGGTGGGCCAACCTCGCGCTCCTGGTCGTCGTCGCCCTCGTCGCGTGGCCGCTCTACACCCGGCTGAGGCGCTCGATCTCGCAGAGCCGGCGCGAGCGCTGGGCGCGCGAGGAGCGACCCTGGGGCTACACCGAGGAGGACGACCCCGACCTGCGACGCGACCCCGCCGACCCGCCCATCCCCTGACCGGCTGACGCGCTGACGCGCTGACGCGCTGACGCACCGACGCACCGAGGAGCCCGGGCGATCCCAGGGGTGGTGGTTTGATGTCTCGTGTGAGCGCGAACCCGACCTCCGTCGTCATCCTCGGTGGCGGCCCCGGTGGGTACGAGGCCGCGCTCGTCGCCGCCCGGCTCGGCGCAGCGGTCACCGTCGTCGACCGCGACGGGCTCGGGGGGGCCTGCGTGCTGACCGACTGCGTGCCGAGCAAGACCCTCATCTCGACGGCGGACTTCATGTCCGGGCTCTCCACCGGCCCTGAGCTCGGCGTCGGCGTCGGGTCGGCCGTCGTCGACCTGGCCGCCGTCAACCGGCGCATCCTCGAGCTTGCTGGCGCCCAGAGCGCCGACATCACCGCCCGGCTCACGGGGGACGGCGTCCGCATCGTGCGCGGGGTCGGCTCCCTCGACGCCCCCGGCGTGGTCCAGGTGGCCCTCTCCGACGGCGGCTCCGAGGAGCTCGCCGCCGACGTCGTCCTCGTCTCGACGGGCGCGACGCCGCGGGTCATGCCCACAGCCGTGCCCGACGGCGAGCGCATCTTCACGTGGAAGCAGATCTACGCCCTCACCGAGCTGCCGACCCGGCTCGTCGTCGTCGGCTCCGGTGTCACCGGAGCCGAGCTCGCGCAGGCCTACGTCGGTCTCGGCGCCGACGTCGTCCTCGTGTCGTCGCGCGACCGGGTGCTGCCCGGCGAGGACGCCGACGCGGCCACCGTCATCGAGGACGTCTTCACCCGCGGCGGCATGGAGGTGCTCGGCCGCTCCCGGATGGCCGGGGTCGAGCGGGTGGCCGACGGCGTCCGGGTGCGTCTCGTCGACGGCCGGGTCATCGAGGGCTCGCACGCGCTGCTCGCCGTCGGGTCCGTGCCGCAGACGGCGGGGATCGGGCTGACCGAATGTGGCGTGCGGACGTCGCCGTCGGGCCACGTCGAGGTGGACGGCGTCTCGCGCACGTCGGTGCGCGGGGTGTATGCCGCCGGCGACTGCACCGGCGTCCTCCCGCTCGCATCGGTGGCCGCCATGCAGGGACGCATCGCCATGTGGCACGCTCTCGGTGACGCGGTCTCGCCACTGAAGCTCACCGTCGTCTCGGCCAACATCTTCACCTCGCCCGAGATCGCCACGGTCGGGATCAGCCAGAACGACGTCGACGCGGGGCGGGTCGCCGCCAACGCGGTGATGCTGCCGCTGGCGACGAACCCGCGCGCCAAGATGGACAGCTTCCAGGACGGCTTCGTCAAGGTGTTCTCCCAGCAGGGCAGCGGCACCGTGCTCGGCGGCGTTGTCGTGGCCCCCCGGGCGTCCGAGCTGATCTACCCCGTCTCGGTGGCCGTCCAGAACCACCTCACGGTGGACCAGCTCTCGGGCACCTTCACGGTCTACCCGTCGATGTCCGGGTCGATCTCCGAGGCAGCACGCCGCCTCCACTGAGACATCGGTGGCCGATCCCTTGCCGGCAACGCGCGGGTCCGACTCGACCTCAGGGAGCTATCGGGCGAGGAGGACCTCGCAGCGCAGGTCTGGGACGCGGGCGAGGCGAGTGTCAGCGGTGACCAGCGCGCAGCCGAAGGTCTCGGCCACGGCGACGTAGGCGGCGTCGTAGCCAGAGACGCTGCTGCGGAGCTCCCACATGCGCGTCAGGAGAGATGCTGCCGGAATGAGGTCCACAGTGGTGGTCGCGACTGCAGAGAGAGCATCCTCGGCGCGCTTCTGGCTGATCTTCTGGCCAAGCCATCGGCCGCGAACGGCGGCGAACACCTCCACGACCAGGTGTTCGGGGGCAGCCCAGTGTGCATCGCGGGCGAGCTCGGTCCGCGCGCGCGTCCCCACCGGCCCGTCGTCGGTGAGGGCGTTCGTCAGCACGGACGCGTCGACCACGATCACTGGGCATCGCTCTCGGCACCGCTCAGAGCAGCCTCGCGCTCGGCCCGGGCTCGATCGATGCCCTCGGTCGCCTGCCCGGCAGACAGACGCGAGCCGTCGTCTCGATCGTTGAAGCGCTCCAGGAGCGCGAGGTTGGTCGATCGGCGTGCCTCGTCCGTGACCAGCGTCAAGAGAAAGGCTTGCAGCGACTGACCGCGGGCTGCGGCTCGGTCGGCCAGTGTCTGTCGGATGTCCTCGGGAACGTCGCGGATCTGCAGGGCCACCATGCATGTACTTTACATGCATGGTGGTGTCGAGGCTAGGCTGCGGGCGTGAGTGAGTCGACGCAGACCCTTGACCTGGCTGACCCGTCCACGGACCCGTTCGAGGTCGCGGTCGCGGCGGCTGGAGTCATCGCCGAGCGCACCGGCTCGCCGCACCACGACGTGGCCCTCGTCCTCGGCTCGGGGTGGGGCCAGACCGGCGACCTCATCGGGGTCACCCTGGCGAGCGTCGACAACGTCGAGGTCCCGGGCTTCCGCAGGGCCGCCGTCACCGGCCACTCGGGCAGCATCCGCTCGGTGGCGATCGGCGAGACGGGCAGGCGCGCCCTCGTCTACGGCACCCGCACCCACTTCTACGAGGGGCGAGGCGTGCGCTCCGTCGTCCACGCCGTGCGCACCGCCCGAGCCGCCGGCTGCACGACGATCGTCCTCACCAACGGGTGCGGCGGCCTCAACCCCGCCTGGACGCCGGGCACGCCGGTCCTCATCCGCGACCACATCAACCTCACCGCGACGTCGCCGATCGAGGGCGCCAGCTTCGTCGACCTCACCGACCTCTACTCGGCCCGGTTGCGGGCCATCGCCACCGAGGTCGACCCGAGCCTCGACGACGGCGTCTACGTCCAGTTCCGAGGCCCGCACTACGAGACGCCGGCCGAGGTGCAGATGGCACGGGTCATCGGCGGCGACCTCGTGGGGATGTCGACCACGCTCGAGGCGATCGCCGCCCGTGAGGTCGGGCTCGAGGTGCTCGGCATCTCGCTCGTCACCAACCTCGCCGCCGGCATCTCCGACGAGCCGCTCTCCCACGCCGAGGTCCTCGAGGCCGGCCAGGCCGCCGCGGCGCGATGCGGCCGGCTCCTCGCGGACGTCGTCACCCGCATCGTCGCGGCGTGAGGGCGACGGTGACGACCGCCCTCACCGACGACCTGCGCGGCCGGGTCGAGGCCTGGCGCGCCGACGACCCCGACCCCGCGACCCGCGACGAGCTCGCCGGAGTGCTCGCCGCGGCCGCGAACGGCGACGCCGCAGCCCTGGTCGACCTCCAAAACCGGTTCTCGGGGATGCTCGAGTTCGGCACCGCCGGGCTGCGGGGCGCGCTCGGCGCCGGTCCCCACCGGATGAACCGCGCGGTGGTATGCCGTGCGGCAGCCGGCCTCACGGCATACCTCCAGCAGGAGGGGGGCGAACCCGAGCCGATGGTCGTCATCGGCTACGACGCCCGGCACAGCTCGGACGTGTTCGCCCGCGACACCGCGGCGGTCTTCCTCGGGGCAGGCGGGCGCGCGTCGGTGCTGCCGCGCCCGCTGCCGACTCCGGTGCTGGCGTTCGCGATCCGCCACCTCGGCGCCGACGCGGGGGTGATGGTCACCGCGAGCCACAACCCGCCGCAGGACAACGGCTACAAGGTCTACCTCGGCGACGGCAGCCAGATCGTGCCCCCCTCCGACGCCGAGATCGCCGCCCACATCGCCGCCGTCGGCTCGGTCGCGCGGCTGCCCCTCGCCGACGACGGCTGGGAGACCCTCGGCGACGACCTCCTCGAGGACTACGTCGACGCGGTGGCCGCGCTCGTCTCGCCGCAGGCTCCGCGCGACCTGCGTGTCGTGCACACCTCGCTGCACGGGGTGGGGGACGACACCGTGCGCAAGGCCTTCGTCCGCGCCGGCTTCCCCGAGCCGTATGCCGTGCCGAGCCAGGCCGCTCCCGACCCGGACTTCCCGACGGTGAGCTTCCCCAACCCCGAGGAGCCCGGAGCGATCGACGCGGCCCTGGCCCTCGCCCGCGACCTGCGCCCGGACCTCGTCATCGCCAACGACCCCGACGCCGACCGCTGCGCCGCCGCCGTGCTCGACCCCGGCCTGCCCGGCGGTGCGGACTGGCGGATGCTCCGCGGGGACGAGGTGGGCGCGCTGCTCGGGTCGCACCTGCTGGCCCGGGGCGTCGAACCCGGTGCCGTGTTCGCGTGCTCGATCGTCTCGTCGCGGCTGCTCGCGGCCATCGCCGCTGCCGCTGGCGTGCCCCACGAGGAGACGCTCACCGGGTTCAAGTGGATCTCGCGCGTGCCGGGGCTGGCCTACGGCTACGAGGAGGCGCTCGGTTACTGCGTCGCGCCCGGGGTGGTCCGCGACAAGGACGGCGTCAGCGCGGCGCTGCTCCTCGCGGAGCTCGCCGCGTCGCTCAAGGCGCAGGGGCGCACCCTGCTGGACCTGCTCGACGACCTCGCCGTGGCCCACGGCGTGCACGCCACCGACTCCTTCGCGGTGCGCGTCACGGATCTCGCGCAGATCCCGCCGGTCATGGAGCGGCTGAGGTCCGCGCCGCCGACCGAGGTCGCCGGCGTGCCCGTCGAGCGGGTCGCCGACCTCAGCCGGGGCGACGGCGGCCTGCCGCCCACCGAGGGCCTGCGGCTGCTTCTCGCCGACAGGTCCCGCGTCGTCGTCCGGCCATCCGGCACCGAGCCCAAGATCAAGGTCTACCTCGAGGTGATCGAGCCGGTCCCGGCCGCCGACCGGCTCGCGGCGGCACGGCATACCGCGCAGCTGCGGCTGGACGCGGTCCGCGCCGACCTGGAGGAGCTGACCCGGCTGTGAGCCGCACCGGTCCGACGTCGGTCCGCGCCGAGCTCAGAGCACCAGGCCGAGCAGCACCATGACGACCGGCAGGCCGAGGCACGCGACGTCGGGCAGGTCCCACACCCGCGTCAGCCGGCCGGTGACCTCCACGTCGGGGTGGCCCTGGGCCGCCAGCTCGGCCCACTCGCCGCGAGCGTCCTCGATGAGCCGCGCCGCGCTGCCGACCGTTGCCCCGGAAGACGGCTTGGGCGCGGCCGCCTCGTCCGCCGTGGCGCTGCGGCCGAGCGCCCCGAAACCCATCGGCCCGAGCCCGCGGGGCCGTTCGACGTGCGAGGCGATGGCCCACGCCGGGTAGACCCGCTCACCCGAGTAGACCTCGAGGTTCCAGCGAGCGGCGACGTCGTCGACGAGCGACCACGGGACGAGCGTGCGGCGCAACGGGTTGTTGAGGTGCACGCCCCGCATGGTCAGGACGACGGTCGGCCGCACGAAGAGCACCCAGCCGACCGCGGTCCCGAAGAGCATGAACCCGACGAAGACGAGAGAGACCTCGCGGGAGGCCAGCGACATCGCCACGACGGCGAGGCAGACGACCATGGCGATGACGCCGAGGGTCACCGAGCCGCGCTGCCGCAGGGTCCGCAGCGCCTCGGGAGTGGATGTCGAGCTGGCCATGCGAGGGGTCTCCAGCAGGTCGGTGCGCCCGGCCTCCCCGGGGCGTGAGGCGCCCATCCTCTCACGCGTGGATCCGGCGCTCACGCGTGGAGCGGCGTTGCCCAAGTGACTGGTGGGACTCGGGCCGGCGGTCGGTCCACCGATGCGCGCCGAGTCCATGGGATCCCATGGACTCAGCGCGCATTCGGTGGTGCGCTGGTGCCTCAGTGACTGGTGGGACAGCAGCGGTATGCCGCGCGGCCGCGCGTCACCACCCGTCACCACCCGTCACCGCGCGTCACCGCGCGTCACCGCCCGGGCCTCGGGCCGTAGACTCGGGCGGTGACCACCACTGCCGTCCAGGGCGACGTCGTCACCGGCGACACCGTCACCCGGGCCCGTGACCTCCTCGGGGTCTCACGCCTCACGAACGCCGCTCTGACGACGTGGCTGCACGGTCTGCCGGGAGTCGACCAGGTGGGTTGCGAGCAGCGGGCCGCGTCGCTGGGCACCCGCTCGATCAAGAGCACCGCCAAGGCGTGGGCGATCGACACCGCGATCTCGATGATCGACCTCACCACGCTCGAGGGCTCCGACACCGCCGCACGGGTCCGCTCGCTGTGTGCCAAGGCGCTCGTGCCCGACCCCGGAGACCCCGCCACGCCGCACCCGGCCGCCATCTGCGTCTACGGCGACATGGTGGCAATCGCCAAGAAAGCGTTGGGAGACAGCGGGATCCACGTCGCCGCCGTCGCCACCGCGTTCCCGTCCGGACGCGCCAGCCGGGCCGTCAAGCTCGCCGACACCCGCGACGCCGTCACGGCCGGAGCCGACGAGATCGACATGGTCATCGACCGCGGCGCCTTCCTCTCCGGCCACTACCTCCAGGTCTTCGACGAGATCGTCGCCGTCAAGGAGGCCAGCGGCGACGCCCACCTCAAGGTCATCCTCGAGACCGGTGAGCTCGCCACCTACGACAACGTGCGCCGGGCCGCCCACCTCGCGATGCTCGCGGGCGCCCACTTCGTCAAGACGTCGACGGGCAAGATCAGCCCGGCGGCGACGCTGCCCGTGGTGCTCGTCATGCTCGAGGCCGTCCGTGACTGGCAGGACCTGACCGGCGACCAGGTCGGGGTCAAGCCCGCCGGCGGCATCCGCACGAGCAAGGACGCCATCAAGCACCTCGTCATGGTCAACGAGGTCGCCGGCGAGGCGTGGCTCGACCCGGCGTGGTTCCGGTTCGGGGCGTCGAGCCTGCTCAACGACCTGCTCCTGCAGCGGCAGAAGCTGCGCACGGGCGCCTACTCCGGCCCCGACTACGTGACGATCGACTGAGAGCGCCGAGGACACCATGGCCAGGTTCGACTACGCCCCGGCGCCGGAGTCACGTGCCGTCGTCGACATCCGCTCCTCCTACGGCCTGTTCATCGGCGGCGAGCTCGTCGAGGGCACCAGCGGCAGCAGCTTCAAGACCATCAACCCCGCGACCGAGGAGGTCCTCGCCGACATCACCGAGGCGGGCGCCGCCGACGTCGACCGGGCCGTCAAGGCCGCCCGCGCGGCATACCGGGGGGTGTGGGGCCGGATGTCCGGCGCGGACCGGGGCAAGTACCTCTTCCGTATCGCCCGCATCATGCAGGAGCGGGCCCGCGAGCTCGCCGTCCTCGAGACCATCGACAACGGCAAGCCCATCAAGGAGTCGCGCGACGTCGACGTGCCCCTCGCCGCGGCGCACTTCTTCTACCACGCCGGCTGGGCCGACAAGCTCGAGTATGCCGGGCTGTCGCCGGCCGGGGGCCCGGTGCCGCGGGCGGTCGGCGTCGTCGGCCAGGTCATCCCCTGGAACTTCCCGCTGCTGATGCTGTCGTGGAAGATCGCGCCGGCCCTGGCCTGCGGCAACACCGTGGTCCTCAAACCGGCCGAGACGACGCCGCTCACGGCGCTGCTCTTCGCCGAGATCTGCCAGCAGGCCGACCTGCCACCGGGGGTCGTCAACATCGTCACCGGAGCCGGCGCGACCGGCCGGGCCCTCGTGGAGCACCCTGACATCGACAAGGTCGCGTTCACCGGGTCGACCGAGGTCGGCAAGGCCATCGCCCGCAGCATCGCCGGGACGCGCACCAGGGCGAGCCTCGAGCTCGGCGGCAAGGCCGCCAACATCGTCTTCGACGACGCGGCGATAGACCAGGCCGTCGAGGGCATCGTCAACGGGATCTTCTTCAACCAGGGCCACGTCTGCTGCGCGGGGTCGCGCCTGCTCGTGCAGGAGCCGGTGCACGACGAGGTGGTCCGCCGGCTCAAGCGACGGCTCGGCACGGTCCGGGTCGGCGACCCGCTGGACAAGAACACCGACCTCGGCGCGATCAACTCCGCCGTGCAGCTGGCCCGGGTCCGCGAGCTGTCGCAGGTCGGCGAGGACGAGGGCGCCGAGCGCTGGAGCCCCGCCTGCGACCTGCCCGCGAAGGGGTTCTGGTTCCCGCCGACGGTGTTCACCAACGTCGCACAGACCCACCGCATCGCCCAGGAGGAGGTCTTCGGGCCGGTGCTGTCGGTGCTGACCTTCCGCACCCCGCAGGAGGCGGTCGCGAAGGCCAACAACACCCCCTACGGCCTCAGCGCCGGGGTGTGGAGCGAGAAGGGCTCGCGGATCCTCTGGATGGCCGACCAGCTGCGGGCCGGCGTGGTCTGGGCCAACACCTTCAACCAGTTCGACCCCACGTCGCCGTTCGGCGGCTACAAGGAGTCCGGCTACGGCCGCGAAGGCGGCCGCCATGGCCTCGAGGCCTACGTCACGACGGGAGACGCCCCGTGAGCCCCACCGCTGCGCGCGGCACGAGTGTGACGAGCACGACCACGAGCACGACGAGTGCGGCGGCGAGCCGCCCGTCGTCGAACGGGCGCCTCGGCGTGCGCAAGACCTACAAGCTCTACATCGGCGGGGCGTTCCCGCGCAGCGAGTCGGGCCGCTCCTACCCGGTCTACTCGGCCCGGGCCCGCACCGGGCCCCGGTTCCTCGCGAACGCCGCACAGGGCTCGCGCAAGGACGCCCGCGACGCCGTCGTCGCGGCCCGCAAGGCGGTCGGCGGCTGGGCCGGCGCCACGGCATACAACCGCGGGCAGGTGCTCTATCGCGTCGCCGAGGTGATGGAGGGCCGGTTCGAGCAGTTCGCCGACGAGGTCGCCGCCGCCGAGGGCCTCACCCCGGCGCGGGCCCGGGCGAGCGTCGCCGCCGCGGTCGACCGCTGGGTCTGGTATGCCGGGTGGCCCGACAAGCTCGCCCAGGTGCTCGGCGGTCTCAACCCCGTCGCCGGGCCGTACTTCGACATCTCCGCCCCCGAGCCGACGGGCGTCGTCGCGGTGCTCGCGCCGCAGGCGTCGTCGCTGCTCGGGCTCGTCTCTGTGCTCGCGCCGGTCATCGTGTCGGGCAACACCGCGGTCGTCCTCGCCAGCGAGGACCGGCCGCTGCCGGCCGTCACCCTCTCGGAGGTGCTCGCGACGAGCGACGTGCCGGGCGGCGTCGTCAACATCATCACCGGCCGGACCGCCGAGGTCGCCCCCTGGCTGGCCTCGCACCGCGACGTCAACGCCATCGACCTCGGGGGCGCGGGGGGGGCCGTGGGCGTGGACTGGGGCGACCTCGAGCGGGCCGCCGCCGACAACCTCAAGCGGGTGGTGCGCCCGGCCGGCACCGGAGCCGAGGCGGTGGAGCCCGACTGGACCCAGGCACCCGACCTCACCCGGGTCCGCGCCTATCTCGAGACCAAGACCGTCTGGCACCCCAAGGGCCGGTGAGCGCCCCCGATCTCGCGCGCGTCGTCGTGCTCGCCGGCCCCTCCGGGTCGGGCAAGTCGCGGCTCGCCGCGCGTCTGCACGCGAGCCAAGACTGGCCGGTGGTGCGCCTCGACGACTTCTACCGCAACGGCGCCGACCCGGCCCTGCCGACCCGAGAGCTCGGTGGCAAGCGCCTCGTCGACTGGGACGACCCCGGGTCGTGGGACGCCGCCGCCGCCGTCACGGCGCTGCACACCCTCGTCTCGACGGGCCGCGTCGACGTGCCGGTCTACGACATCGGCCGGTCCGCCGCGTCGGGGTCGGCGTCGGTCGCGGCGGAGCCCGGACAGCTCGTCGTCGCCGAGGGGATCTTCGCCGCCGAGATCATCGAGCAGCTGCGCGACGCCGGGCTGCTCCACTCGGCGTGGTGCGTCCGGCACCACCGCTGGGTCACCTTGGCCCGCCGGCTGGCCCGAGACCTCTCCGAGCGCCGCAAGCCGGCCCAGATCCTCGTGCGCCGCGGGCTGGCGCTGTGCCGCGACGAGCCGCGTCTCGTGGCCCGGATGGAACGGCTCGGGGCCACCTGCACGTCGCCGAGGGCCGCCGAGTCGCTCCTCG
>JBBRZC010000091.1:0-14738 GCA_038237075.1 Actinomycetales bacterium | reverse complement strand
TACCGTCGTCACCACCACCCCCACCGGCCACACCTACCACTCCACCGCACCCCCGATCATCCCCGGACTGCCCCCCGAACCGGACAGCGACACCATCAGCCTCCTCGAACGCCACTTCGCTCACCTCCTCGCCGCCTGAAACCGGTCACGCCCTGACATTCAGATCGGGCGGTCACCGCCCGAATCGGGTCACCAAGGTCTCGACAACGTCCTCAGGGTCCGGCATCGCGGCGATGTCATTGCGGACGGCGCGCACCCGGGCAAGCAGGTCCGCATCATTGAGCGCCCGATCCACCGCGGCGGCTACGGCGCCCGGTTCGGCATCGTTCGCGACGCAATCCCCGAGCCCAAGCTCGGCGAGGCGTGCCGCGTTGAGGAACTAGTCCGCACCCTGAGGGGTGATGATCTGCGGGACCCCTGCGGCGAGGCATCCGAGCGTGGTGCCCGTGCCGCCGTGGTGGACGGCAACGTCGACGTGCTTGAGCGCCGTCGCCTGGTCGACGAAGCGCTCGACATGGACTTGGGCCGGAAGCTCGCCGAGCGCATCGGGATCAGCCTCAGGCCCCGCCGCGACGAGCAGCCGCGAGCACCGCGTCGCGGTTTCGAGGATGGAGCGACGCAGGACCTCGACCGCCCCGAAGGCGACGGTCCCCAAGGTGAGGTATGCCGTGGGGCCCGGCCCTGCGTCGACCAGCCATGCGGGTACTGCCGCATCGGGATCAGACCAGGCGACCGATCGAATGGGGATCCGATCCAGGGAGTCCGCTCCATCGGGGCCCCGCCAGGAGTCCGGGGTGGGGTCGAGGAGCGGCTCGATAGGCACGTCGGTGACCGACCGGAGCATGCGCAGGAAGAACTCCGGCGGCGCCAGGGCGACGTTGAAGCCGACGGCCGGGACCCCGACTTGGTCGGCCGCGACGGCCGCCCCGATATTGGCTCCCTCGTGCACGACCAGGTCGGGAGGTCCCTCCTGTGCCCAAAGGTTCAGGAGCCGAGGCACGACGTGTCGGGGCATGACGGTCCCGAAGATCGCCGTGGGCCAGGCGAACGGGTCACTTCGGCCTCTGACCTCGGCCGCCGCCTCACGCTCGGCGTCGCCGAGGGTCATGCCCTCGGGGACGCCCTGGACCACGCGCCCAGGCAGCCGCCCGGCGAAGCGGCTGCTCGCCGCGAACGTCACCTCATGCCCTGCGGCCACAGCCGCGGCAGCGAGGGGCACCATCGGAAAGATGTGCCCATATGCCGGGATGGCAGAGAACGTGAAGCGCATTCCCCGAGTGTGACCGTCGAGCGGCCCGTTCACAGGTGGTTTTGCCGCGACTCGTCCGACATCAAGAAGGCGTCAAGATCGGCGGCCGCGGCGTCAGGAACGCGTCAAGACCGAAGTCCGCGGCCCCACGCGGGAGGTTGACTCGTCAGGTGGGCGAGCGACAGGTGCTTCAAGCCCCGGATGTTCCGAGCTTTGCCGGGACCCCGGGCGCCTTGCCTGTCCGCGTCGAGGCGCCCGAGACTCTGGCGTACCGCCTCAAGTGCTCGATCCTGGGACCGCCGCTGACCACGACCCAGCTCCAGGACGAGCGGTTGAGCAAGACCCTCGCCCTGGGCGTGCTGTCCAGCGACTGCATCTCGTCGTCGGCGTATGGCTCGGAGGAGATCCTCCTCATCCTCCTGCCCCTCTTCGGGCTCACGGCATACACCCTGCTGCTGCCCCTGACCGGCGTGGTGCTCGTGGTCTTGGTGCTCGTCACCTTGACCTACCGCTGGGTCGTCACGACCTACACGCAGGCGGGGGGTTCGTATGTCGTCGCCCGGGAGAACTTCGGAACGGTCGTGGCCCAGGTCGGGGCCGTGGCCCTCATGCTCGACTACGTCGTCACCGTGGCCGTGCAGGCCGCGGCCGGGAGCGCCGCTGTGACGTCCGCAGTGCCGGCGCTGGCCGAGTACCAGCTCGAGATCACCGTCGGGGTCGTCCTCCTCCTCTTCGTCGGCAACCTGCGCGGGCTGCGTGAGGCCGGGCGGCTCTTCGCGTTGCCCACCTACTTCTTCGTCGCGTCGATGGCCATGGTCATCCTCCTCGGCCTCTACCGGGAGATCACCGGAGACCTGCCCCAGTACGACCCCGCACATGCCGTCGGTGCCTTCCCCCTCGGCCAGGGCAGCGCGCTGCTGAGCGTCGGCGCGGCCTACATCCTCATGAAGGCCTTCGCGAACGGGGGGTCGTCGCTGACGGGACTCGAGGCGATCTCCAACGGTGTCAGCGCCTTCAAGTCGCCGCAGGGAAACAACGCCCGCCGCACGCTCGTCGTCATGAGCGTCCTGCTCGGCACGCTCGTCGGCGGCGTGTCGTGGCTCGCCCACGAGACCCACGCCGTGGCCTACGAGAGTGGCTCGCCCACGGTGATCTCCCAAGTGGCACGCGCCGTCCTCGGCGACTCGGCACTCGGCCACGTGCTGTTCTTCGTCGTCCAGCTCGCGACCATGCTCATCCTCTGGACCGGGGCGAACACCCCCTTCAACGGGTTCCCCTACCTGGCCAACTTCGTTGCGGCCGACGGCTACCTACCCCGCTGGCTGACCAAGCGCGGCCACCGGCTGGCCTTCTCGAACGGGATCATCGTCCTCGCGGTGCTTGCCCTCGCCCTGATCCTCGGGACCGGGGCGCACGTCGACAAGCTCGTCGCGTTCTACGCGATCGGCGTCTTCACCGGAT
Organism: Actinomycetales bacterium; assembly: GCA_038237075.1. Taxonomy (GTDB): domain Bacteria; phylum Actinomycetota; class Actinomycetes; order Actinomycetales; family Dermatophilaceae; genus Lapillicoccus. Next base: position 12,028 of record JBBRZC010000091.1, on the reverse strand, counting down.
TCACCCTCGCGGGCTTCGGGATGGCGACGTACTTCCGCACGCACCGACCGGAGCGGTGGCGCCTCAAAGCGGGCGTCAACACAGCCGTGGGAACGACATCGGCGCTCATCGTCGTCATCTTCGCCGTCACGAAGTTCACCGAGGGAGCCTGGTTGGTCGTCCTCGTCTTCCCGTTGCTCGTCGCCGTCCTCCTGCGCCTGCGCAAGGCATACCGGCAGGAGGCGGAGCTCCTCGCGGCCCTCCCCGACCGGGAGCCCCGGCCTCTGCTCAGTCGGACGACGGTCATCGTCCTCGTCGACAACGTCGACCTGGCCGTGCTCCGCGCGCTCGACTACGCCCGAAGCCTGCGGCCGTCGTCCCTGCGGGTCGTGCACCTCGTCATCGACAGCGCCCACGCCGAGGCTTTGCAGCGTGCCTGGGATGCCACCCGCGGACTCGGCCTCGCGCTGGAGATGGTCGACTGCCCAGACCGGCGTCTCGGCCGGGCCGCCCTCGAGCTCACCGAGCGCACCCTGGCGCGCGACCCGCTGAGCCAGGTCACCGTGCTGCTGCCGCGACGTCAGTACGGTGCGCTCCTGGGCCGGCTGCTGCACGACCGGACCGCGGACGAGATCGCCGCGGTGGTATCGCAGGTGCGGGGGGTCGCGGCGACGATCGTGCCCTTCGACGCCACGGTCGCGTCCCGGGCTCCGCTGAGGCGGCATCAGGACCGTGATCGCGCTGCCACGCCCCTGGCTCGCGCGCAGGCGACCTCCGTCACCGACACGGCGCCGGTCGGCCGTCCCCTCGTGGGGCGCACGCCGCCCGGCAGGGTCACCATCGCGCAAGCGCCGCACCGCCGGCAGGCAGTCCTCCAGGGGCGGATCCGCTCGGCGGAGTCCTCTGCCATCGCCGCGACGCCGACGTTCCGTGCCGAGCTCGTCGACGAGTCCGGTGGCGTGACCCTCCTGTTCTACGGCCGCCGCACGATGCCCGGGCTCGAGCCGGGAGCGCTGGTTCGGGTCCACGGCCGGATCGGCGACCACCAGGGCTGCCTCGCCATCGCCAACCCCAGCTACGAGCTGCTGCCGCGGGACAGCGCGGACCTCGACCCGCCGGCATCGTCGTCGGCACGGGAGCGCGAGCGGGTCGGCAAGTCCGTGCGCTGAGCGGCGACGGCCGGGGTTCGCAGGCAGACGGGGACCTACCGGCTCCGGGGTCGCGTGCGGTTGGATGCGGGGATGGACCTCACCGAGGCGGTCGCCGTGTCGCGCCCCGAAGCACCTGACGCCGGTGACGCGCCCGCCGCGCGAGACCCGCTCGCTGCCCTCACGCCCGACCGGCGCGAGCTGTTCGAGCTGCGCGTAGAGCGCTACCGGCGGGATCTTGTCGAGGCGCTCGAGCTCGTCTACGGCCCGGACGCCACCCCGGCCGTGGCGCAGCGGCTCCTCGAGCTGGCGGCCACGGCATACGCGGACCGGCCGGCCGACCTGCACCGCCTCGACCTGCGCCGCTCGCTGCAGCCCGACTGGGTGCAACAGCCCGCGACCATCGGCTACGCGGCCTACACCGAGCGGTTCGCGGGCGACCTGCGCCGCGTCGAGGAGCACATCCCCTACCTCCAGGAGCTCGGCGTCACCTACCTGCACCTCATGCCGCTGCTGCAACCGCGCGAGGGCGACAGCGACGGCGGGTATGCCGTGGCCGACTACCGGCACGTGCGCAGCGACCTCGGCTCAGTCGCGGACCTGCGCCACCTCGCAGCAACGTTGCGGGACAACGGGATCAGTCTCGTGTTGGACCTCGTGCTCAACCATGTCGCCCGGGAGCACGAGTGGGCGGAGCAGGCCCGCCGGGGCAGTGTTCGGCACCGCGGGTACTTCTACGTCTACCCCGACCGCCGTGAGCCGGACGCGTTCGAGCAGACCCTGCCGGAGGTCTTCCCCGACTTCGCCCCGGGCAGCTTCTCCTGGGACGACGACCTGGGGGGCTGGGTCTGGACGACCTTCAACACCTGGCAGTGGGACGTCAGCTGGACCAACCCCGACGTCCTCCTCGAGTACGCCGAGCTCGTCCTCTTCCTCGCCAACCTCGGCGTCGAGGTGCTGCGCCTCGACGCGATCGCCTTCCTGTGGAAGCGGCTCGGGACGACCTGCCAGAACGAGCCCGAGGTGCACGCGCTGACCCAGGTCCTGCGCACCGTGGCCCGGATCGCCTGCCCCGCAGTGGTGTTCAAGGCGGAGGCCATCGTCGCGCCCGACGCCCTCGTCCAGTACCTCGGCCGGGGCCGGCACCACGGCAAGGTCAGCGACCTCGCCTACCACAACACCCTTATGGTGCAGACTTGGTCGATGCTCGCCACCGGCGACACGCGCCTGGCCAGCCACACGCTGGCCGGCCTGCCGGCGGCGCCGTCGACGTCGGCCTGGATCTGCTACGTGCGCTGCCACGACGACATCGGGTGGGCCATCACGGACCAGGACGCGGCCGGGGTCGGGCTGGGTGGATATGCCCACCGACGGTTCCTCTCCGACTGGTACTCGGGGCTGTTCCCCGGGTCGTTCGCCCAGGGGCTGGTGTTCCAGGAGAACCCGGTGACGGGGGACCGGCGGATCAGCGGATCCGCGGCGGCGCTCGCCGGGCTGTCGTCGGCCGACACCCCCGTCGATCTCGACGCCGCGCTGGGCCGGATCTTCCTCGCCCACGCGATCGCCTACGGGTGGGGCGGCGTCCCCGTCCTCTGGAGCGGCGACGAGCTGGGGATGGGCAACGACCCGGGCTGGGCGGGCGAACCGGGCCACGCGGGGGACAACCGGTGGGCGCACCGGCCGCGGCTCGACTGGAGCCTCGCCACGCAGCGCCACGACCTGCGCACCGTCCCGGGCCGCGTCTTCGCCGGGCTCGCGCACCTCGCGCGGGTGCGTGCCTCGCTGCCGCACCTGCACGCCAGCGTGGCCAGCGAGGTGCTGGCCGTGGAGGACCCCGGCATCCTCGCCACGGTGCGGCGTGCCCCGATCGGCACGATGGTGTGCCTCTACAACGTCACCGACCGCGCCCGCCCGTTCCGCGCGCTGCGCCTCGCCGAAGTGGGACTGGGCCACCCGTGGGACGCCGTGTCCGGGCACGACGTCACCGCCGGCGACGACGGCTTCGTCTGGCTTCCGCCGTATGCCGCGTGGTGGCTGATCGAACGTCGCTGACCAAAGGCGCGTGGGGGCTGGGCGGTTGGCGAGTCAGGCGGGTGTGCTCCGCGTGCCTCCCTTGACGGCGAAGCGGCGACCCGTGATGCCGGTCGACTGCACCCGGACCAGTCGAGGCTTGGAGCCCTCGAGCCACGGGTAGAGGGGCAACGACAGGGTTGCGATGGTCTCGTCGACGTCCCAGATCTCGCGGGCGACACCCTTGAGCACCACGCTCCACGCGGTGGCCTCGGCAACCTCGTAGCCATCCACCTCGAACGCGACGGAGCGCCCGACGGACGCGTCGAGCTTGGTGCCGACGGCGGTGCGGAAGACGACGCTGCCGTGGTCGACGACGTGGTTGATGGGGAAGATGTCCGGCTGGCCGTCCTGGTCGACCACGGCGAGACGACCCACCACCGACTGGCGGAGCAGCTCCCAGCACTCGGCGGACGCGAGGACCTGCGCGCCAGGGGTCTCGGGAGGGGTCTCGTCAGAGGTCTCGTCAAGCGTCTCGTCAGGTGCCATGCACCCAGCCTGTCCCGAGCGGGGGGCCGAGGTAAAGGGGTAGAAGGTCCCGCTGCCGGACCGCCCGGTCAGCGCAGGTCGGAGCGACCGGAGGGTGAGCTGGGCGCGGCCCGGTGCGTCGCGGCATACACGGCCGCCTGGGTGCGCCGCTCCATGCCGAGCTTCGCGAGGACCGAGGTGATGTAGTTCTTCACCGTCTTCTCGGCCAGCGACATCGCCTCGCCGATCTGCCGGTTGGTCAGCCCCTGGGCGACGTGTTCGAGGATGAGCCGCTCCTGGGGGCTGAGCAGCCGCAGCTGAGGGTCGAGGTCACCGTCCCGGCGCCACCGGTCGGCGAGCCGCCGGGCGGGCTCGGTGTCGAGGAGGTTGTCGCCTGCGGCGACCCGGCGGATCGCGTCGACGAGGCCGTTGCTCTTGATGTCCTTCAGGAGGAAGCCTGAAGCGCCGGCCAGCACCGCCGAGGCCACGGCGTCCTCGTCGTCGAAGGAGGTGAGGATGAGCCCCTTGATCGTCGGGTCGACCGAGCGGACCTCGCGGCAGGCGTCGATGCCGGAGCCGTCGGGCAGGCGGGCGTCGAAGATGGCGACGTCGGGGCGCAGCGCCGGAATCCGGCGGGTCGCCTCCTGGGCGAGACCGGACTCGCCGATGACCTCGATGTCGTCGGTCGTCTCGAGGAGCTCGCGCAGGCCTCGTCGGACGATCTCGTGGTCGTCGAGGAGGAAGACCGTGATCCGGCGCGTCATGTGGGCTCCTAGCAATGGTCGAGCGAGGCGGGTCTCGGGTCGGGTCCTACTCGTGCGGCGCGGCGGAGGCCGCCCCGGAGGTCCTCGGGGTCGCCGAGGCGGGGGTCGCCGTGCTCGTGGACACCCGGCGGACCCCTCCGACCGTCCCCACCAGCGTGGCCGCCAGCTCGCGCTCGCGGTGGGTCTGCGGTCCGGACACCTCGACCCAGCCCTCGACGACGTTGGCGTCCCAGTCGCCGTGACCATTCCGGTGGAGCGCCGCGTTGGCGTCGGCCTCGATCTGCTCGTCCGTGCGGGACAGCGCGGCGATGAGGTCGCTGCGGCTGACGACGCCGATGAGCCGCTGACCGCGGAGCACCGGCAGGCTCTTGAACGCCGTGCGCGCGAAGATCTGGGCGATCTCGGCGACGTCCTCCTGCTCGGTGGCCGTGGTCGGGTGTCGGCTCATGAGGTCGGCCACCGTGGCGGGCAGGTCGGCTCCCGTCTCGGCCATCGGACGCATGTGGGCTCGGGGGTCACGGTGCAGCGGCACGGAGAGCAGGTCAGCCTCGCTGATGATGCCGACGAGGTCGCCGTCTTGGTTGACCACCGGCAGGCTGCTCAGTCCCCGGTGGCCCATGATCTCGAGCGCGTGGTGAGCGGACGCCTCAGAGAGCACCCGGTGGGCCGGGCTCGTCATGATCTCTCGAACCAGCACTGGAGGCTCCTTCGGGGACGGCGCCGACCCAGATGTCGGACCCCTCGAGCATGCTCTTCCCATGAGCATCACGACAGGACCATTGTCCCCGCAGCCGAGTCTCAGGGGGTCCGAGGCGCGCTCCACCGCACCTTGGTGCCGGTCGGGGCAGACGGCACCATCTCGAAGTCACCGCCGCGGACCGCGGCGCGGTCCCGCAGGTTGATGAGCCCGCTCCGGGCCAGCTGCGGGTCGAGGCCGATCCCGTCGTCCACGACGTCCACGCTGACGTCGTCGCCGACGACGACCTCCACCGACACGTGGTCGGCCCGGGCGTGACGCAGCGCGTTGGAGAGCGACTCGCGGACGACTGCCAGGACGTCGGAACGCAGCGCAGGGTCGAGGTCGTCGAAGCGGCCGCTGATCTCGAGCTCCGGGTGGAACCCGAACCCCCGGGCGAACGCCGCAACGAGCCGGCGCAGCCCGTCCTCCGGCCGGCCGTCGGGATCGGGCGTATGGAGCTCGAAGATGGCCATCCGGATCTCGCGGATCACCGCGTCGAGGTCGTCGACGGCTCCGTCGAGCCGTTCGCGCACTCCTGGCGTGGGAGCGGCCTGGGCGGCAGTCTGCAGAGAGAGACCCGTGGCGAAGAGCCGCTGGATGACGTGGTCGTGCATGTCGCGCGCGATCCGCTCGCGGTCGTCGAGCAAGGCCATTCGCGACCGGTCGCGCTGGGACCGGCCGGCAAGCAGCGCGAGCCCCGCGTGCTGGGCGAAGTCGGTGAGCTCCGACATCGCCGAGACCGGCTCGGCTCCGGTGCTGCCATCCCACAGCACGAGCATGACCCCGAGGTCGTCGCCTCCCGGGGTCAACGGGATCACGGCTCCCGGGCCGACCGGCGCGCCGCCGGTCTCGTCCGCCAGTGCGGTGATCGACCTGAGCATGGCCTGCGAGGACCCCTGCGGGTCGGGCGCCGAGAAGAGCACGGGCTGGCGTCCCATCCGCACGCTCGCCCACAGATCCCCTTCGAGGACGCTGCCAGCCAAGCCCTCGAGCCAGTCCGGTCGGCCGGTATGGCGTGGCGCCCCGCCCGTGGCCGCGTGCGCGCCCTGCCCGACGGCCTGCCTCACGACCAGGGCGCCGGAGTCGTCGTAGAGCGCCACCGCTGCGAACGAGACCCCGGCGAGCTCCGCGGCATACTCGATCATGAGCCGCACCGCGCGCTCCTCGTCCTCTCGCTCGAGGAGCGCGTGGGTGAGGTCGCTGATCGCCTCGCTCCACGTCGCGTGCCGGCGACCCGCCTCGAAGAGGCGCGCGTTCTCGATGGCGACGCCGGCGGCCGCGGCCAGCGCCACGAGGATGCCCTCGTCGTCCGCGGTGAACTCCTCGGCGCCCATCTTGTCCGCGAGGTAGAGGTTGCCGAAGACCTCCTCGCGGATCCTGATGGGCGTGCCGAGGAAGCTTCTCATCGCGGGGTGGTTCGGCGGGAAGCCGGACGACTCGGGGTGGGCGCCGATGTCGCGCACGCGCCGCGGTCGGGGGTCCCTGATGAGCAGGCCGAGGATCCCGTTGCCGTGGGGCGGGTCGCCGATCGCGGCGCGCTCCTCCTCGGACACTCCCAGGGTGATGAACTCGGCGAGATCCTCGCCCTGAGGGGTGAGCACCCCCAAGGCCCCGTATCGTGCGTCGACGAGTGAGCAGGCCGAGGACACGATCCGGCCCAGGACGTCGGCGAGCTCGAGGTCGGAGCTGAGGGCGACGACCGCCTCGAGGAGGGCCGCCATCCGCTCCTGCGACTGGCGCACCGTGTCGGCCCGGCTGCGTACCTCGTCGAGCAGGTCGTCAAGCTCGAGACCACCCAGACCGAGCCACGGGTTCACCGACAGCGGGTCGGGGGGAGTGTCGCTCATCGCCCGATCCTAGGACTCCTGTCCGTCGAGGTGGGTGTCCTCCACCGTCGGACGGTCCCTGTCCCGTCCCCGGGCAGATCCCGGGACCTTTGGCCCGGGGCGGGGGGGCCCGATCCGAGCCACGGTGTGGTCTAGCCCTCACAGGAGGTGGCCCCCATGACCCAACATGACGAGGCACAGACCCTCGACGCGCCCTCTGGCGCCCCGCACGTCGTCCCGATCGACCACCGGGGGATGCGCGTGCTCACCCTCGACGAGTGTCTCGAGCGCCTGCGCGGGCAGACCATCGGGCGCGTGGCGTTCGGGCACGACGGCGAGATCGTCGTGCTCCCGGTGAACTACCACCTCGACGGGGTGGACGTCGTCTTCCGGACGACCTACGGCTCCAAGCTCCAGCAGGCCGCCGACGCCGGCCGGGTGGCCTTCGAGGTGGACTGGTTCGACCTCGACGCCACCACCGGCGGGAGCGTCCTCGTCCAGGGAGGGGCCTCGCTCGTCGACGACCGGGCCGAGATGCGCCGGCTCGAGCAGGGCGTCGACTCGGCGTGGGTCCCCTCGGCGCAGTGGTTCTGGGTCCGTGTGCGCCCGGCGGAGGTGTCAGGTCGCGTCATCGTCCGTGAGGGTGACGTCGAGTGACCTCGGCTGCCGGAGGACCATCGGCCCTCCCGGGGGACGGCCCAGACGGCGATGCTGGGCACATGGCAGCACCCACGGTCGACCGCCCCGTCAACCCCTCCCGGTCAACCGTGGGAGAGGTGGTCGCCGGACTCGTCAACGACGGCTCGGCCATGGCGGTGGCGGCTGCCGCCGTCCAGGAGGCCGCGAGCCGCAGCGTCGGCATCCGCTTCGTCCAGGTCCTGCCCGACACCATGGAGCGCGACGCGGTCGTTGCCGCGGACGCCGAGACCTTCCGGGCTGCGATGCACGCCCTCCGCGGCCACTCGCGCACCCGCTGCACCTTCGAGGTGGTGACCGGCAGCCCCGAGCAGGTGCTCGTCGAGCGCAGCTGGAGCGCCTCGGTGCTCGTCGTCGGCGAGGACCGCCCGACGAGCGACGCGGCTGTCGCGCAGTTCTGCAAGCGGTATGCCGCCTGCCCGGTCCGCACCGTCCCCACGCCGGCGGCTCATACCGCCGCAGGCTGACCCCGCCGCCGTTCGTGCGGAGTCGTTGCGCGCCGAACACGTAGCAACCGCAGACGAACCGGGCAAAGGTCTCGTCGCGGGCGGGCCGGGACCAAGGGCTCTGTCCGTCCACCCGCGTTGGAGAGACGCTGTTGGTCCTGGGGCGCCCCGGTGCACCGACTCTCCTCTGGAGGCTGCGATGACACACCACCGACCTTCCAACGCCGTCGTTGTCGGTGTGGACGGCTCCACGACCAGCGCACTCGCCCTGGACTGGGCTGTCGACGAGGCGACGCGTCGGAGACTCGCACTGCACCTGCTCAACGCCTGGTTCCTGCCCTACGCCCAGACCTCACCGATGCTCGTCGCGCCCTTCGACCTGCCCGACCCCGATGGGCTGCTGCGCGACGCCGTGGCTCGCGTCGCGACCCTCGCGCCGGGGCTGCGGGTGAGCACTGAGTACGCGGGCTCCCCGGCCTCCGCAGCGCTTGTCGACGCCTCCGCGACGGCCGACTGCGTCGTCGTCGGGTCGCGCGGCTACGGCACCATCGGCCGCGCCATCGTCGGCTCGACCTCGATGCAGGTGGCCACGCACGCCGCGTGCCCGGTCGTGGTCGTCCGAGAGGTCCCTCGCGTCCTTGACGCCATCCCGAGGGTCGTCGTCGGGGTCGACGGGTCCGCCGTCTCCACGGAGGCGGTCGCCTATGCGTTCGCCCAGGCATCGATGCGCGGGCTGGGCCTGACCGTGGTGCATGCCTGGCACCTCGACGCCGTCGGGGGCGTCGTGGCGGCGGCCCGCTCGTCCGAGACCGAATGGCAGCGGCTCGTTCAGGAGGAGTATGCCCTGACGTCCGAGTCCCTGGCGGGCTGGTGTGAGAAGTACCCCGACGTGGACGTGCGCAACCACGTGGTGCGTCAGCACCCCGTCGACGCACTGGTGTCGGAGTCGCGGTCGGCGGAGCTGGTCGTCGTGGGAAGCCGTGGTCACGGCGGGTTCCGAGGTCTGCTGATCGGGTCGGTCAGCCAGGGGGTGCTGCACCGGGTGCACTGCCCCGTCGCGGTGGTCCGACCCCGAGCGAGCCTGACCCTCGACGCGCCCGACCGCTGACGTCACCTCGATCGCCTGTCGGGGAAGCTCTCCGACCAACCGTCAGGAGATCGCGGCCCTCACCAGCTCGACGACCTTCCTCTCCACCGCCGGACTCCACCGTTGGAGCGCATAGGAGACCGGCCGCACCTCGCCGTCGTCGAGGTTCGCCACGTCATGGAAGCCCAGGGGCGAGTACCGGTAGCTGAACTTGCCCGCGTTCTGGACGAAGACGACGATCCTGCCGTCCGCGTCCGCGTTCGCGTAGGCGGGCAGGCGGTACCACGCTTCGGCGACAGCTCGGGGGCGGTCGAGGTCACCGTCACGTGCACGCGCTCGGCGAGCGCCCGATCCTCTGGCGCCATCTTCGCGATCCCGTCGGGGACCGCCTGCAGGCCGTCTGCCTTCTTGGCGCCCTTCGTGCCCTCGGCGCGCAGCTCGGCGGCGCGCTCCTTCATCGCGGCTCGCTCCGGCGCGCTGAAACCCTCGGACTCGGTCGAGGCATTCCTTGCGGCCATGTTTCGCACGTCCCTTCGTGACGCTCGGTGGCTCGGCGTGATGCCTGCCATGCGTCGGAGGCCAGGCCCGACCAACCCGGGTTGCTTCTCGATTCCTGATCGGCTCGAGCGGACCCGCCACGGCGATCTCGGCGAGGGCGTCGCAGACCCAGCTCGGGGGCGAGATCACTGCGGGTGACCGTGCCGACGACCTCTCCCGCGGGCGCTCGGGTCACCGTGCCTGACGGTCGAAGCGCTGCCAGTCCGGCAGGTTGTCGTAGGTGTAGCGGTAGTAGTCGGCCAGCGTCAGCCGGCAAGCCGCGGCCTCATCGACCACGACGGTGGCGTCGGCGTGGAGCTGCAACGCGGAGGCGGGGCACATGCTGCTGAGTGGCCCTTCGACCATGGCGGCCACCGCGCCAGCCTTTCGCTCGCCCTGAGCCACCAGCACCAGCCGCCGGGCGTCGAGGATGGTCGCCAACCCTTGCGTGAGGCAGTGAGTGGGGACCGCTTCAGGGGACTCGAAGAACCGGGCGTTGTCGGCGCGGGTCTGCGGTGCGAGGGTCTTGATGCGGGTGCGTGAGGCGAAGGAGGAGGTGGGCTCGTTGAAGCCGATGTGGCCGTTCGCGCCGATCCCGAGGATCTGGATGTCGACCGGCCCTGTCTCCTTGATCTGCCGTTCGTAGGCGGCGCACGCGCCGACCACGTCGTCGGCCGTGCCGTCGGGGACGTGCACGCGCGATGGCACCAGACCGAGCGGTTCCACGACGTCGCGCCGGATCACCGCTCGGTAGCTCTCGGGGTGAGCGGGGGGTAGGCCGACGTACTCGTCCAGCGCAAAGGCCTGGACGGCCGAGCAGTCGAGGCCTTCTTCGGCAACCTGCCGACGCAGCTCGGCGTAGATCGCCAGGGGAGAGGAGCCAGTGGCCAGCCCGAGCACCGCGTCGGGACGCCGGCGGATCACCTCGCCGATCTTGGCGGCGGCGATCCGGCCGACCTCGGCTGACGAACCTGCGATGACAACTTGCACGGTCAGCTCCTTCAGGAGGTGCTGGGTCGCCTCATGGCGACGCCGACGCGGCTGCTGGTGACGCCGTCCCCGGTGGCGGCGCCGCTGCCGTCTCTGGGGGCGGCCTCCGCGTCCACCCACGCGCCGGCCCGCAGCACCGACCTCAGGGCCAGGTCGGCGTCGACGACGACGACGTCGGCACGCCGACCCGCCTGGAGCGCGCCGACGTCGGAGAGCCCGAGCGCGCTCGCCGGGGTGAGGGACGCGGCCGTCACGGCATCGGGCAGGCGGATCCCCGCCTCGGTGACGCACCACCGCACCACCTCGAGGAGGGTGGCGACGCCGCCGGCGATGCTGCCTCCGACTGCGAGACGAGCGGTCCGCCCGGCGACGACGACCTCCTGGCCGCCGAGGGTGTAGGTGCCGTCGGGCATCCCCGCCGCGGCCATCGCGTCGGTGACGAGGCTCAGCCGGTGTGGGCCGACGAGGTCGAAGAGCATCCGCACCGTGCCGGCCGCGAGGTGCACGCCGTCGCCGACGACCTCGAGCACCGCGTCGCCGCGGGCAGCCTGCGCCAGGCACGCGGCGACCGGACCGGGGGCGCGGTGGTGTAGCGGCGGCATACCGTTGAAGACGTGCGTGACGAGCGGCCGACCGCCACGGGGGGCGCCCTCCAGCGCCTGGCGCAGGGAGGCCCAGGCGGTCTCGACGTCGGCGTCGGTGTGGCCGAGCGCAGGCAGGACTCCGAGCCGCGAGAGCAGCGCGGGCAGCCGGTCGCCACCCTTCCGTTCGGGGGCGTAGGTCATCTGGGTCAGCCCATGCGGCGCCCCGGCGTCGGCCGCGGCCTGGACCAGCGCGTCGAGCAGCGGCTCGTCGACGTCGGTGAGGACGGCAGGGTTCTGCGCGCCGCGGCGCGCCACGGACAGGAACGGACCCTCGAGGTGGATGCCCGCCAGGTCTCCCGCCGCGACCAGGGCCGCGCAGGTCGACACCCCGGCCAGGAGCGCCCGTGGGGTGTTGGAGACGACGCTGCCGAGCAGCGACGTCGTCCCGCTGCGGTGGTGGTGGCGGGCGGCCGCGCGGGACGCCTCGGCACTCGCCCCGAACTCGCCGCCGGCCCCGCCATGGCAGTGGCCGTCGACGAGGCCCGGCAGGAGGGTCACGTCGGGGTCCCACCCGGGCGGCAGGGCGGCCGCCCGGTCGGCCGGGGAGAGGGCGGACACGTGACCCGCGAAGGTGATCCGGTCACCGACGACAACCACCGCCCCATCCTCGATGACGCCAGCGGGGGTCAGCGTG